>NZ_JBAUJR010000270.1:0-6823 GCF_049683935.1 Mycobacterium sp.
AACCCCGACGACCCCGAACCGTGTACCGCCGGCACACCGAGCCAATCCCAGATCGACAACGATCACCGCAGCCTGGCCCAACGCCAACACGACGCGCTGCTGGTGATCGGCCGGATCGCTTTGATGAGCGGGGAACTCGGTCAGCTCAACGGTCTTCCGGTCAGGGTCATCATCCGCACCACGCTGCAAGACCTCGAGAGCAGAGCCGGGGTCGGTGTCACCGGCGGCGGCACCAACATGCCCATCAAAGATGTGATCCGCCTCGGCGCCCACGCCCACCACAGCCTCGCGGTGTTCGACCGCGCCACCGGCTCCGCGCTGGACCTGTTCCGCACCAAACGCGTCGCCTCGCCGGCTCAACGGCTCATGCTCGCAGCGCGCGACGGTGGTTGCACCAAGCCTGGGTGCACCGTCGGCATCTACGGCACCCAGGTTCACCATGTCACTGCTGACTGGGCGGCCGGCGGCAACACCAACGTCGACGACCTCGGCCTGGCGTGTGGACCCGACAACAGAATGGTCGACACCCACGGCGGCTGGACCACCCGGATGAACGACCGCCACGAAGTCGAATGGACACCACCGGCACCACTGGACACCGGCCAAACCCGGATCAACTACTACCACCGCCCCGAAGCCCTGCTAAGGCCGCCAGGCGAACCCGAAATGCCCGAACCCCAACCCGGCGACGCCGAGCCGATCGATTCGGAACCGATCGACCTCGAGCCAGTCGTCGCCGAGCAGCCCGACCCCGAACCGATCACCCCCGAGGAACTCGACCCCGAACCGAGCGACCACACCAGCCAACCCGGCGAACCCGGCGGACCCGCACCACCCGATAACCAAGCAGCCTGATCGCTGCAGGTCTCGAATGCGGACACCTCGCCGTTCCGCACCACCGGGGACTGTGGATTTATCGGTGATTCCGGCCTGACATGCTGAGCGTTCCTCGGCGGCGGAAGGTGCCCGAGGACGGCGCTGGGTGAGTTGACGGCTGGGCCGAGTGGGATGACTGTGCTTGGGCTCGTCGAGATCGACCCGGTCTTCCATGACGGCCAGACCGACCAAACCCGAGTCAACAACCACCACCACCCCGAGCGATACCTCCTGCCCGACGACGACCCGCCCGACGACGACCCGCCCGACGACGACCCGCCGGAAGATGACCGCGGCGGGCCATGAGAGACGTTGCGTAATAGATGATTCGGGATGAGTCCACCGGATCCCAAGTACATGCGACATGTGCGTCGCGGGCGGTGTCGATGCGCCGAGGGGCAATAGTTCCTACCATTGTGTGCCATGGCCGCGCCGAGTGATGACCCGTCGCGCCCCTTGTTGCCCGCAACCCTGGTCGAACTGGCCGGACACCGACTCCGTGACGCGATCCTCAGCGGTGAGCTCGCGCCGGGCGACAAGATCGTCGAAGAGCAGCTGTGCGCCGACTTCGGGATCAGCAGGGCACCGCTGCGGGAAGCGCTGCGGCTGCTCGCGCAGCAAGGCCTGGTCGAGCATCTCCCCCGGCGCGGATCCCGCGTGACCGAGTGGTCACCCGGCGACATCCTCCAGTTGTTCGGGCTCCGGGGAGTCCTGGAGCGGCACGCCATCGAAACCGCGCTGCCCCTACCCGACCCCGAGCAGGCTCTCGAGCCGGTCAGAGCAGCGCTCGAACGCATGGACACCGCGCAGGACGCTCTGGATCGCGACGATGCTCACCGAGCGTTCCATGCAGCGGTCGTGGCTCTGGCCGCCAACCGACAACTCGACATCACTCTCGAACCCATCCTGCTCAAGCTGCAGCTGCCGATGGCCAGGAACCTGCGCGAAGAGGCCCGCCAGCGGGAGGGCGGCGACGGCATCGAGCGACACAAGGCGATCTTGTCCGCGCTCGAGATGAACGATCCCGCAGTCGTTGTCGAGGCTCTGCAGGACCACGGGCATCTGCACTACCTCGGCCTCGAGTCCGAGCGCTGAGGTGCTCGAGTCCGAGCGCTAACACAAACGACACACAGCTGACCCGCATTCGCCATCATTCTGTCGACAATCGACAGTTATGGCCGAAGCCTTTCATGGTCCCTCCGTCGGACCCTCCGTAGCGGAGATCCTCGCGTCGCACGCGGGGGGCACGGGATCGCCTGCAAAAACCGCTGCTCGCGTTGCCGATGCGATCGCCGCCCGTGGCGACGACGGCACCTGGTTGTCCACGGTTCCCCGTGACCAGTTGGTCGCCGCGGCGGAGGCGATCGAGCAGCGCCCCGGCGCCAGGACGCTGCCGCTCTACGGCGTGCCGTTCGGGGTCAAGGACAGCATCGACGTCGAGGGCGTCGCCACGACGCTGTCATGTCCCGACTACGCCTACGTCGCGTCAGCCACCGCACCCGCCGTGCAGAGACTGCTCGACGCCGGGGCGCTGTATGTGGGCAAGACCAACCTCGACCAATTTGCGACGGGGCTGAACGGAACACGTACGCCCTACACCGTCCCCCGCAGTGTTTACGGCGGCGAGATGATCTCGGGCGGCTCGAGTTCCGGCTCTGCGCTGGCGGTGGCGCTCGGGCAGGTGCCGTTTGCGGTCGCCACCGACACCGCCGGCTCCGGTCGGGTGCCGGCCGCGCTGAACGGGGTCGTGGGCTTCAAACCGTCGCGGGGGCTGATCAGCACTGTGGGTCTCGTTCCCGCCTGCAAATCGCTGGACTGCCTCAGCGTCATGGCGGGTTGCGTCGACGACGTAGACCGGGTGCTCGATGTGATGGTGGGCCGCGACGACGACGATCCCTGGTCGCGCGACCGCGGGCCCCGCTTCTCGGGTGCTCCGATCCGGGTGGGGTTGCCACCGGAGTCGGAGCTGGAGTTCTTCGGCGACAACGAGATGCGCAGCGCGCACCTGGCTTTCAGGGAGCACCTGTCGCGATCCGCCACGGTCGTCGACGTCTCGCTGGAACCGTTCCTCGCCGCCGGCTCGTTGCTCTACCAGGGCCCCTGGGTGGCCGAGCGGTTGGTGGAATTCGGCGATTTCCTGGCCGCACAACCGGAGTCGATACATCCGGTGGTGCGTGACATCTTCTCCAGTGGGCAGAATTACACGGCGGTCGACGCCTTCGCTGCCCTGCAGAAGCTGCAGGAGCTCAAGGCTGTGGTGAGCCGTCTGTGGGGCCGCATGGATGTGCTGTTGCTGCCGACGATCGGCACCACCTTCACCGTCGACGAGGTTCGTGCCGCACCGATCGACTGCAACACCATGCTCGGCCACTACACACATTTCGGTAACCTGCTCGACCTTCTCGGTGCCGCGATTCCGCTCGGTGTGACCGCCGATGGGCGGCCGTACAGCGCCATGCTGCTGGGCGCCGCGCTCAGCGACGACACCGTACTGCAGCTGGCTGCGCAGCTCCTCGACGAACCGCGAGCGCCGCAGACGGTGACCGCCATGACCACAACCGATTCCAACGTCGCCGAGGAGCGCCTGTGACATCAAGATTCGACGTGCCTGCCGAACCGACCCCCTTCGCGATCGTCGCGGACAGGACAGCGCTCATCGTCATCGACATGCAACGAGACTTCCTGTTGCCCGGTGGTTTCGGCGAAAGCCTCGGCAACGATGTGAATCAGTTGCTCAAGGTGGTGCCACCGCTGGCCGCCTTGATCGCAGCCGCCCGCGCATCGGGTGTCATGGTCATCCACACCCGCGAGGGGCATGAACCCGACCTTTCCGACTGTCCCCCGGCCAAACTCAACCGCGGCGCGCCGTCGAAACGCATCGGCGACCCGGGCAAGTACGGCCGCATCCTGATCCGTGGCGAATACGGCCACGACATAGTCGACGAGCTGGCCCCGATCGACGGCGAGGTCGTGATCGACAAGCCCGGGAAGGGCGCGTTTTATGCCACCGAGTTGTCGGAGATCCTGGCCGAGGCGGGAATCACCCAGCTCTTGATCACCGGTGTGACCACGGAGGTCTGCGTGCATACAACCACTCGTGAGGCCAACGACCGAGGCTACGAATGCCTGGTCGTATCCGACTGTGTGGGTTCATATTTCCCCGATTTCCAGCGCATCGGCCTGGAGATGATCAAAGCGCAGGGGGGCATTTTCGGTTGGGTGGCCGACAGTGCGGCGGTCATTCCAACACTGAGCCAACTCGCCGCGACGGCAGCCTGAGAGAGGATCCGATGAGCACTGAAGTCACCAATCCGCCCGCCGATTCCCCCACGGAGAAGCCGGTCTCCATACCGTGGTGGACCCGCGGCGATACGAACGCATTCTTCGGCCTCGGATTCAACATCCTGGTCAACGTCCTCACGCTGACCGGGTTGATGATCGGCGTCATCGCAGTGCCCGCCGACGACGTCCTGGGCACCGTGCTGCCCGCACTGGGTGTCGCGCTCATTCTCGGCAACCTCTACTACACATTCCTGGCGCGTCGACTCGCTCAGCGTGAGAACAGATCTGACGTCACTGCTCTGCCGTACGGGCCGAGTGTGCCGCACATGTTCATCGTGGTCTTCGTCGTCATGCTGCCGGTCTATCTGGCCACCGACGACCCGATCCAGGCCTGGCAGGCCGGTCTGGCGTGGGCGTTCCTGATCGGTGTCATCGTCATGATCGGCGCCTTCGTCGGTCCGTTCATTCGAAAGCTGACACCGCGGGCGGCGATGCTGGGCACCCTTGCTGGCATCTCCATCACCTTCATATCGATGCGCCCGGCGGCGCAGATGTGGGAGGTGGCCTGGATCGGTCTGCCCGTGCTGGCCATCATCCTGATCGGCTTTTTCACGAATGTGAAGCTGCCGGGTGGTATTCCGATCGGCTTGCTGGCGCTGTTGGTCGGTACCGCGATCGGGTGGGCGGGCGGATACATGTCCGCTCCTGACGTCGGCCAGGCCGTCAGCGACATCGCCATCGGCATCCCGGACCTGCGATTCGACATGTTGTTCAGCGGGCTCTCCGACCTCGCGCCGCTGCTGGGCACCGCGATCCCGCTCGGTGTCTACAACTTCACCGAGGCGATGAGCAACGTCGAGAGCGCCGCCGCCGCCGGCGACAACTACAACCTGCGCAGCGTGCTGCTCGCCGACGGCGCGGGCGCGGTGGTCGGTTCGGCGTTCGGTTCGCCGTTCCCGCCCGCGGTCTACATCGGGCACCCGGGGTGGAAGGATGCCGGTGGCCGGGCGAGCTACTCGCTGGCGAGCGGGGCCGCCATCGGGTTCCTCTGCTTCGTGGGACTTTTCGGGGTTCTCGCTGCGCTGCTTCCGGTCCCTGCCATCGTGCCGATTCTGCTGTACATCGGGCTGCTGATCGGGGCGCAGGCGTTTCAGGCGGTGCCCCGGCTGCACGCGGTGGCAGTGGTTGCCGCGCTGTTACCCAACCTTGCCGAGTGGGGTCGGGGCATGATCGACAACGCGCTGAGCGCCGCGGGGACCTCGGCGACCGAGGTGACTGCTGAAGCGTTGAACAACGCGGGTGTGGTCTATGACGGATTGAAGACGCTCGGCGAGGGCGCGGTACTGGTCGGCCTCATCCTCGGCACGATGGTCACCTTCATCCTGGACAAGAAGTTCCTCTATGCCGCGGGCGCATCTGCGGTGGGGGCCGCGCTGTCCTTCATCGGACTCATCCACGCGCCGGAGGTCTCGTGGGCTGCGAGTCCGCAGGTGGCGCTGGGCTATCTGTTCTTCGGAATCGTCTGTGTCGCTTTCTCATTCCTTCCCGGTGCCAAGGATCCGGTGGAGGTCGACGAGTCCGATGTCGTAGCGGGCCACTGAATCCGGCGCCCGCATCTCGCCGATGCGCAGCGGGGATGGCGGTCACACCGGGGAACGCCACGTGACTTAGTTAACCTAATTTATCGTGGTCAGGTGTCTACGAAGTCCGCTAGCCTCATGAGGTGCCCACCCGACTGCCCGATCGTGGCCTCAGTGCCGACCCCCGCGCCGAGCGGGTCCGCACGCGACTCCGAGACGCGGCGTTCGCGCTGGCACACGAGCGTGCGGTCGACGAGATCACCGTCGGGGAACTGGTCACCAGGGCCGACGTCAGCCGCCAGGTGTTCTACCGGCATTTCCGCGACCGCGACGACGCCGTCGCGGCGGCTTTATCGGTCGCCTTCGGACAGGCATGCGCCGATAACGGCGGCGACGCACGGGTGCGCATCATGCGCCTGTTCGATTTCGCAGGGGAACACCGCGCGATGTACCGCAATGTGGTGCCCAGTTCGGTCACCCAACGGGTGGTCAGCGCCTTCCGCGCCGAACTCGCCCCCGCCTGCGCCGAGATCGCGACCCAGGGCATGGCCGTGGTGACGCCGATCGCCGGACTGACCGTCGAAGCCGTGACCCGCTTCCTGGTGGGCGGCTTCATGGAGGTATTGCGGTCCTGGATGGAGGAGCCCGAGGCGCGCGACGCCCGAGACCTCCGAGACCGCGTCGCCGCCGCCTTCGACACCGTCAACGCGCTCCTCACGCTGCCCGAGACCGCCGGGAGGCCATGACATGGGCAAGCACAACGGCCACACGGTCACCCCGTCCATCCCGCGGGGACACGGGGTCACCCGCACCCAGGTCCGCCATGTGGTGCTGGCGATGGTCACCTTCACCCTGCTCGTCCTGGCGATGATCGCCAGTTATGCCGGCGCCTTCGCCAAGCCCACCCTGCACCACCTCGACATCGCCGTCGCGGCCCCGCAGCAGCTGCTCGACGCGCTCAAGACCCGCTCCGAATTGGATGTGACCGCGGTCGGTGACGACGCCGCGGCCCGGGCCCTGGTCCTCGAACGAAAGGCCGATGCGGCCTTCGTCGTCACTCCCGCGGGCGGTCTCGACATCTACGT
>NZ_JBAUJR010000271.1:0-11331 GCF_049683935.1 Mycobacterium sp.
GGAGGTCGACCGGGTGTTCGACAGCGCGGCCCGGCACCCCTCTGCGATCGGCCAGGTCACCTCCCTGGACGAGGCCCGCACCACGGTGCTGCTCGACGAGATCGTCTCCCACGTCGCGGCCGAACCCCGGTTGGTGGATCCACGGGTGCGTGAGCTGTGTGAGCACGAGCCCATGCTGGCAACGACGTTGCGGGCCTACCTCGACGGGTTCGGTGACGTGGCCACCATCGCTGGAGCGCTTCACGTGCACCCCAATACCGTGCGCTACCGCATCCGTCGGATCGAGAAGCTGCTGTCGACGTCGTTGGCCGACCCCGACGAGCGCCTGGTGCTCGCTCTGGGACTGCGCGCCAACGAGCTCGCCTGAGCGGATCGGGCGCGCGCAGCGACCGCGAGGGTGCTTCAGCGCGCCGGATCCGCCAGGCGTTGCACAGCCGCACCGATGCGTTCGTCGGTGGCGGTCAACGCCACCCGCACATGGCGGGCCCCCCGCGGCCCGTAGAACTCCCCGGGAGCAACGAGGATCCCGCGCCCAGCCAGCCAGGCGACGGTGTCGCGGCACGGCTCGTCGCGCGTCGCCCACAGATAGAGCCCGGCCTCGGAGTGATCGACGGTGAAACCGGCAGACCGTAGCGCCGGAAGCAGGGCTTCGCGCCTCCGTGCGTAGCGGTCGCGCTGCTGCGCTTCATGGGCGTCGTCGTCCAGCGCGGCGACCATCGCGGACTGCACCGGCGTCGGCACCATCATGCCGGCGTGTTTGCGCACCGCCAGCAGTTCGGCGACGACTGCCGCATCGCCGGCGACGAACCCCGCGCGGTATCCGGCCAACGACGAGGTCTTCGACAGCGAATGCACGGCCAGTAACCCGGTGTGGTCGCCGTCGCAGACGTCGGGATGAAGCACCGACACCGGCGCCGCGTCCCAGCCGAGCCCGAGATAGCACTCGTCGGAGGCGACCAGCACGCCGCGTTCGCGAGCCCATTGCACGACCTTGCGCAGGTGATCGACACCCAGAACCTTGCCGGTCGGATTGCTCGGCGAGTTCAGGTAGAGCAACGCGGGTGTCGATGAGCCGCTTGCGCGAAGCGGAGACAGCACCGAAGGGCCGAGCTGGACAAGCGAGTCGGCCCGCTCGACCATCGTCTCCGCCAGCAGAGCGCCCACCTCATAGGTGGGGTATGCGAGCTCCGGAACGACAACGGTGTCGGTGGGACCCAAACCCATCAGTGTCGGCAGCCACGCGATCAGTTCCTTGGTGCCGATCACCGGCAGCACAGCATTCTCGGACAGTCCGGTGATGCCGTATCGACGCGCCAGCGCCTTGACGGCGGCCTCGCGCAGCGCGGCCGTGCCTGCGGTGGTCGGGTAACCCGGAGCGGCGCTGGCGGCAGCGAGGGCGTCCCGGATCACCGGGGCGACCGGGTCCACCGGCGTTCCTACCGAAAGGTCGACGATACCGTCGGGGTGTGACCGTGCCAGCGAGGTGACATCGGCCAAGGTGTCCCAGGGGAACACCGGCAGCGACGACGAGACGCGCAGGCGGTAGTTAACGCGAGACGTCGCTCAGTCCTCACCCTGCGGAGGCAGGTCCTTGACCGGCTGCGGGTCGTTGTCGGTCTGGCCGACCTTCGACGCGCCACCGGGGGATCCGAGCTCGGCGAAGAAGTCCGCGTTGTACTGCGTGTAGGTGTTCCACTGATCGGGGACGTCGTCCTCGTAGTAGATCGCCTCCACCGGGCAGACCGGTTCGCAGGCACCGCAGTCGACGCACTCGTCGGGGTGGATGTACAGCATGCGTGCACCCTCGTAGATGCAGTCGACAGGGCATTCCTCGATGCACGCCTTGTCTTTCACGTCGACGCAGGGTTCGGCGATCGTGTACGTCACGAAGGTCTCCTCAAGTCCTCTCGAACAACCGGTGTGGGCTGCTGTCTCAGGCACGGCACAGCTGGCGACCGCGACCAGCCTCAGCAAGTATCCCTGCTGGATGTCGGTCGGGTTTCTCAGTGTGCCCTAACTCGCGCGCAAACCCAGTTAGGGGTTGCGCGTGGTTACAGATACTAAACGTCCCACCGAGAAGTCGCCTAGTACCACACCCCTATGCGCCTGAGTGCAGTGCAACTAGTTGCATAACGGCCGACTTCCGGCTTACTGTGCGCCGGTGGCACTTCCACACGCGATCCTGGTCTCGCTCTGCGAGCAGTCGAGTTCGGGCTATGACCTGGCCCGCCGTTTCGACCGCTCGATCGGCTACTTCTGGGCCGCCACCCATCAGCAGATCTACCGCACTCTGCGCACGATGGAGGACGACGGCTGGGTGCACGTCACCGAGGTCCCCCAGCACGGCCGACCGGACAAGAAGGTCTACACCGCTTCGGCGGCCGGCCGCGCCGAACTGGCCCGCTGGATCGCCGCCCCCCTGGTGGGCCGGGGCGGATCGGTCGCCGACAGCCGAACACGTGACCTCGCGGTGAAGATCCGCGGCGCTGCACACGGCGACACCGGCGCACTACGCGCGCAGGTCGTCTCGCTGCGTTCCGAACGCGCCGAGTTGCTGGACGTCTACCGGGAATTCGAGAAGACTCAGTTCCCGGATCCGAGCATCGTGCGGGGCACCGACCTTCACCAGTACCTGGTGCTCCGTGGCGGCATCCGCGCCGAAGAGAGCGCGATCGAGTGGCTCGACGAAGTGGCAACGGCCCTGGAAGGTCCCGCATGACCCAGCCATACCCAAACCTGTTGTCACCGTTGGATCTCGGCTTCACCACGCTGCGCAATCGGGTGGTGATGGGTTCGATGCACACCGGCCTCGAGGACCGCGCCCGCGACACCGATCGGTTGGCGGAATACTTCGCCGAACGTGCCCGGGGCGGCGTCGGGCTGATCATCACCGGCGGTTACGCGCCCAACCGCACCGGTTGGCTGCTGCCGTTCGCAGCGCAGATGGTGTCGGGTTCGGACGCCCGCAGACACCGCCGGATCACCAGCGGCGTGCACGATGCCGGGGGCAAGATCCTGCTGCAGATACTGCATGCGGGCCGTTATGCCTTCCACCCGTTCTCGGTCAGCGCCTCGTCGATCAAGGCTCCCACCAACCCCTTCCGGCCGCGGGCACTGCGCGACGTCACAGGCACGATCGACGACTTCGTCCGCAGCGCGGTCCTCGCCCGCGACGCGGGTTACGACGGCGTCGAGATCATGGGCAGCGAAGGCTATCTGCTCAACCAGTTCCTGGCGCCGCGCACGAACAGGCGCACCGACGCGTGGGGTGGCTCGCCCGAGAACCGCAGGCGGATGCCCGTGGAGGTCGTGCGCCGCACCCGCGAGGCCGTCGGCCCCGACTTCATCATCTGCTACCGCCTGTCGATGGCCGACTACGTCGAGGACGGCCAGAGCTGGGACGAGATCGTCGCACTGGCAACCGAAGTCGAAGAAGCCGGGGCGACGATCATCAACACCGGGATCGGCTGGCACGAGGCGCGGATCCCGACCATCGTGACCTCGGTGCCCAACAGCGCCTTCGTCGACATCAGCAACGCGGTCGCGCAGTACGTCGACATCCCGGTGATGGCGTCCAACCGGATCAACATGCCCCAGTCCGCCGAGCAGATCCTCGCCGACACCGATGTCAGCTTGATCTCGATGGCCCGGCCGCTGCTGGCCGACCCCGACTGGGTGCACAAGGCGAGCGTGGATGCCGCTGACGAGATCAACACCTGCATCGCGTGCAATCAGGCCTGCCTGGACCACGTGTTCGTCCACAAAACCGTGTCGTGCCTGCTCAACCCACGCGCCGGCCACGAGACGACGCTGATCCTCGGCCCGACCCGGAACTCCAGACGCGTCGCGGTCGTCGGCGCCGGGCCCGCCGGACTGGCCACCGCCGTCACCGCCGCCCAACGCGGGCACCGTGTCACGCTGTTCGAGTCCCGACCCGAGATCGGTGGCCAATTCGATTTGGCGCGAAGGATTCCCGGCAAGGAGGAGTTCAGCGAGACCATCCGCTACTTCACTCGCATGCTCGACAAACACGGTGTCGAGGTGCGGCTCAGCACCCGCGCCGACGTCGACGCGCTGGCCGGCTTCGACGACATCGTGTTGGCGACCGGCGTGGCACCGCGGATGCCCGACATCCCCGGCATCGACCACCCGATCGTACTGTCCTACGCCGAGGCGATCACCGGCACGCCCGTCGGCAAGAGCGTCGCGGTCGTGGGCGCGGGCGGCATCGGTTTTGATGTCAGCGAGTTCCTGACCACCGATCACTCCCCCACCCTGAACCTCAAGGAGTGGAAGGCCGAGTGGGGCGTGGCCGATCCGCAGGAAGCCCGTGGTGCGTTGACGACACCGCTGCCCGCGCCCGCGGCACGGGAGGTCTACCTGTTGCAACGCACCAAGGGGCCGCAGGGCCGCACACTGGGCAAGACGACGGGCTGGGTGCATCGGGCGTCGTTGCGAGCCAAGGGCGTTCACCAACTCTCCGGAGTCAACTACGAGCGCATCGACAGCGAGGGGCTGCACATCAGCTTCGGGCCGGACCACTCCGACCCCCGGCTGCTGGAGGTCGACAGCGTCGTCATCTGTGCGGGCCAGGAACCGGTGCGCGACCTCGAGGACAGCCTGCTGGCGCGCGGCATCACCCCGCACATCATCGGCGGTGCCGCGGTCGCTGCCGAACTGGACGCCAAGCGGGCCATCCGTCAGGGCACGGAGCTGGCCGCCCGGCTGTAGCCCCGCCGTTCCGCGAGCGCGCGTTGTTCCGCGAGCGCGCATGTCTGCACGCGACACGCCGCCGCCGGCTGGCATTTCCCGCTCGCTCACGGGCTATGACAGCGCGCAGCCCGTCACCCGAGTCACCCGCGTCACTGCCGAAGTGCGGGACAAAGCCCAGGACGGTGGGTTGCGCCTCGCGCACCACCAACCCCTCGCGGAACGGTTGCGGCGCGTCGGTGGAGCCGACGGGGCCCGATCGGTTGGCGCTGTGGATGGCGGACACCCGCAGGGGCCCGTCGTGCAAGTCGGGGCACCACAGGGGCTGTGACGGTGGAATCGACAGGTCGAGGCCGCCAGGTCCGGTGTCGTACGTCGCCGCGGCTGCGGTTCGGGAACTCCACGCCGGCAGGTATGACGCCGTCCAGATCGTGGGGTCGAGACGGGTGAATCGCTCATCGAAATCCGAGGCGGCCACCGCCTCAGATTAGCCCGGGAATGAATTCGGACCATGGTCCGTTTAGTTGAAGGTACTCCGTCGGAGGACCCGACGCCCGTCCACGAAAAGAGATCCCATGACCACCGCCACCACCCAACTGTCCACCGGAACCTGGGCCATCGACCCCGTGCACTCCTCGGTCGGCTTCTCGGTACGCCACCTCGTCGTCAGCAAGGTCCGGGGCGAGTTCGAGACCTTCAGCGGCGCGATCACCATCGCCGAGGACGGCACGCCGTCGGTTCGCGCCGAGGTGTCGGTCGACTCGATCAACACCCGCAACGAGCAGCGCGACGCGCATCTCAAGTCCGCGGACTTCTTCGACGCCGAGAAGTACCCGCTGGCGACGTTCGTCTCCACCGCGGTCCGCAAAGACGGCGACAGCTACGCCGTCGACGGTGACTTCACCCTCAAGGGCATCACCCGGTCCGTGACCTTGAACCTGGAGTTCAACGGCGTAAACCCGGGCATGGGCCACGGTGAGGTCGCCGGCTTCGAAGCCTCGGTCGTGCTCAATCGCAAGGACTTCGGCATCAACATCGACATGCCGCTGGAGACCGGCGGTTCGGTCGTCGGCGACAAGGTGACCATCACGCTCGAGATCGAGGCGCTCAAGCAAGCCTGATACCACCGGGTGCAGCCACCGGTCCCCGGTGGCTGCACTCGACGGCTATTCGGTGATCACGCCCCATTTGGCTTCGGTGCCGGTGTGACCGATGCGCACCACCTGCACGATCGATGCCGACCCCACCACGAGAGCGACGACGGCCACGACGACGGCCGCGGCCTTCTGCGGTTTGTCAGACCGAATCGCGCGGACATGCACCACCGCGATCGCGATCGCCATCACCAGCAGCGCAACCGAGAAGAAGATCATCGTCTCGCCACGCTCCTCATGCAGTTCCAGCACGGGACTGTGTGCGCTCTCGCGGTTGTAGAGCCACTCGCCGGCCTCGGCAGTCAGCGGCGTCAGCACCAGGTTGACCGTGGCCAGGACCAGCACCAGCCACACAAATCGTCGTCGCGCCGCAGGCCAGAACGCACAGAGTATTCCGAGCAGTGCGGTCAGTGGGGTGAGGACGACGATGGCGTGCACGAGTAGTGCGTGCGCCGGCAGACCCGCAAAAGTGGTCATGGTGGCTCCTTGGCCCCTGAGATCGGGTGGCTGATCTCGCCGATCTGGTCGATGGCCAACGTCAGCCGGTCCCCCGGCCGCAGCCACCGGCCGGTCTCCATCCCGCTGCCGCCGGGAAGAGTTCCGGTGGCAAAAAGCTCACCCGGATAGAGCATTTCGCTGCGGGACGCGTGTGCAAGCACCTCCCCGAGTGACCATTGCATGCCGCTACTGAACACGGTGCTGATGGTCGTCCCGTTGATCGCGACGGATCCGCTGAGATCAGTGATGCGCGGCAGGATCTCGTCGGCGGTCACCGCGATCACCGACATCGACGACAAAAAGTGCTTGGCTTTCTGCGGCCCGAAGCCGGTCGCCATCTCACTGCGTTGGACATCGCGGGCACTGAAGTCGTTGACCACGACGAACGCGCCGATCGCGTCGAGCGCTTCCCGCGGGCTCGCGTCGAACAGCGGGGCCTGGAGCACAAAGCCGATCTCCAATTCGAAGTCCAGCGCCGAGGAGTACGACGGGATCGCGACCGGACTGCCGCTGGGCACGAAGTTCAAATGGTTGGACATGTAGTAGATGGGTTGCCGGTAGAACAGAGCCTTGGGCTTGAACAGCGGGAACGGTTTGCGCGTCAGCTTCTCGACGGCCGCGGTGGCGCGTGACTGCCCAGGGTGGAACCGCTTCACCAGCCCGCGTGCCGCGTCGATCGCATGTCGTTCGTAGAGCATGAAATCGCGGAACGAGGCGGGCTGGAACGGGAGCACGTGGCCGGCCGTGTCCAGATGGCGCGTAGCCGCCGCGAGTTCCCAATCCCGGGCGAACACCTCGCCGCCCAGTGCTGTCCGATCCTGCGTAGGCGCCCACGAACCGTCGGATGCCAGCGCCTGCAGTTCCAGGACACCGTCGGTGACAATCCGTCGAAGCTTCACACCGTCAGTCCTACCAGCCTCGCCGACGAGCAAAAAGGGCCGGGTCGACGCCCGCGAGCGTGCGCACGGTGCGGGCGGTCAACGGCGTGTCGGCGTGCAGACACGCGCGCTCGCGGGGCAAAAGCTAGGCGGCCAGTGGGGTGTAGGTGGTGGTGCGCTGCCGCGCGGGACGGCCGATGCCCGCGGCGATACCGACCAGATCCTCGACGCTCTTGTACGAGCCGAACTCCGAACCCGCCATCCTCGAGATGGTCTCCTCCATCAGGGTGCCGCCGAGGTCGTTCGCGCCGCCGCTGAGCATCACCTGGGTGCGCTCGATACCGAGCTTCACCCAACTGGTCTGGATATTGGAGATCCGGCCGTGCAACATGATTCGCGCCAGCGCGTGCACTGCACGATTGTCCCGGTGCGTCGGTCCCGGCCGGGCCCCGCCCGCCAGGTACAACGGCGAGGACTGATGGACGAACGGCAACGGCACGAACTCGGTGAAACCGCCTGTGTGGTCCTGGATTCCGCGGAGCACCCGGAGGTGTCCCACCCAGTGCTTCGGTGTGTCGACATGGCCGTACATCATCGTCGAACTCGACCGCAGACCGACCTCGTGGGCAGTGGTGACCACGTCGATCCACGCCGACGTGGGCAGCTTGCCCTTCGTCAGGATCCAGCGCACCTCGTCGTCGAGGATCTCCGCAGCGGTGCCCGGTATCGAGCCCAACCCGGCTTCCCGCAGCGAGATCAGCCATTCGCGGATACTCAAGCCGCTCTTGGTGACTCCGTTGGAGATCTCCATCGGGCTGAACGCGTGCACGTGCATCGACGGCACCCGGGCCTTGACCGCACGGACCAGGTCCGCGTAGCCGGTGACCGGCAGTTCGGGGTCGATGCCACCCTGCATGCAGACCTCGGTCGCACCGGCGACGTGCGCCTGCCATGCCCGCTCGGCGACCTCGCCGGTCGACAGCGAGAAGGCGTCGGCATCACCCTTGCGCTGGGCGAAGGCGCAGAAACGGCACCCGGTGTAGCAGATGTTGGTGAAGTTGATGTTCCGGTTGACCACAAACGTCACGTCGTCGCCGACGACGTCGCGCCGCAGTGAGTCAGCCAGTGCCGCAACAGCATCCATTGCAGGCCCCTCCGCAGTGGCCAGCGCGAGATACTCGTCGTCGCTGCATCCGGCGGGGTCGCGTTCGGCTGACCGCAGCGCCGCCAGCACGTCGGTGCCGAGACGTTCGGGGGCGCGCGCGGCAAGCTCGTGCACCTTCTCCCGGATGGACTCCCAGTCCCCGAACGCGCTGCCGAGATCGGAGCGGGTCTCGGTGAGCCGGCCCTGCGCGTCGATCGCAGAGTGCAGGTCGGTGCGGCCCAGCGACTCGGTCGCCTCGTCGGGCTCCTGCCAGGGACGACCGACAGGGTTGACGTCGAGGGCGTACCCGGTCTCGGGATCGGCGAGGACGTCCACATGTCCCTGCACCCGCGGGTCGATCCAACCGGCGCGGGCCTGCACGTACTCAGGCTGCGCCGTGAGCCGTTGCACCAGGTCGTAACCCGCTTCCGCGGTGACGGCGGCCAGTTCGTCCAGAGCGGGCCACGGACGCTCGGGGTTGACGTGGTCGGGTGTCAACGGTGACACCCCGCCCCAGTCGTCCACCCCGGCTCCGAGCAACGCCAGGCACTCGGCGCGCGACACCAGGTTCGGCGGGGCCTGGATACGCATCTTGGGACCCATCACCAGGCGGGTGACGGCGAGGGTCGCGAGGAACTCCTCGATGTCGGCGTCGGGCGTCGAGGCCATCGCGGTGTGGTCCTTGGCGCGGAAGTTCTGCACGATCACCTCTTGGACGTGCCCGAACTCCTTGTGCGAGCGCCGGATGGCGTGGATGGTCTCGGCACGTTCGGTGACGGTCTCGCCGATGCCCACCAGCAGCCCGGTGGTGAACGGGATGGACAATCGGCCCGCGTCGTCCAACGTGCGCAATCGCACCTGAGGGTCCTTGTCCGGGCTGCCGTAGTGCGCCTCGCCGCGCACCTCGAAAAGGCGGCGCGACGTCGTCTCCAGCATCATGCCCATCGACGGCGCAACCGGCTTGAGCCGCGACAGTTCCGACCAGCTCATGACGCCGGGGTTCAGGTGCGGCAGCAGTCCGGTCTCCTCGAGCACCCGGATCGCCATCGCCCGCACGTAATCCAGCGTCGAGTCGTAGCCGCGCTCGTCCAACCACTGACGCGCCTCGTCCCACCGGTCTTCGGGGCGGTCTCCGAGAGTGAACAACGCCTCTTTGCAACCGAGTTCGGCACCGCGGCGTGCGACGTCGAGAATCTCGTCGGGCTCCATGTACATGCCCTTGCCCGCGGCACGCAGCTTGCCGGGCACCGTCACGAACGTGCAGTAATGGCAGGTGTCGCGGCACAGGTGGGTGACGGGAATGAACACCTTGCGCGAGTAACTCACCGGCAGTCGGCCGGTGGCCCCGCGACGGCCTGCGGCCTCCAGACCCGCGTCACGCACCCGCGCGGCGCTGACGCACAGCTCGGCGAGGGCGTCGCCGCGCGCCGTCTGGGCGATCGCGGCTTCGTCGACGTTGAGAGCCACGCCGTCACGGGCCCGGCGCAACACCCGTCTCAGGGCGGCCGGACTGGGAGTACTGGACCTCGGCGGTACGGCCGGGTTGGGCAGATCGGCGCCACGCTGGGTATTCAGAGCCACTTCCCTGTAACCCCGGCGATCTCGCGGATCATCCGCGCGTCTCACTATTTGAAACCGAGTGCGCACGGCGTGCCCCTGACATAGCAGTCACAGTAGTCACCCGATGCGGACGCCGGTGTCCGCCCCGACAAACGGCCGGGTCTGGCGTCATCGCCCCGGCGAGGGCGGACGGCGCGTGAGCAACCACGCCGCCGGCAGCGCTCCCAGCGTCAGGAGCAGTAGCGGGGCGAACTCCATGATTCCGGTGCCACCGAACACGATGTCGTCACCGGGACCGCCGAAGCTGAACACCAGCACGGTCAGCAGCCAGGTCCACACCGGTACCGCCGCCACGCGCGCACTGTCCGTCCACTGCAGCGCCACCCAGACCAGGAGTGCGTTCACCACTCCGCTGAGCACCGCGCTGATGGGAACCGGAACCCCACCGATCCGCAACGGCAGGAAAAATACGGCCATCAGGGCTGAGAGCACCCCATCCACACCGAGAAGAACGAGGACCACCACACGAAGCCGGTCCGAAACCGGCGCGGGCGACCCTGTCAGGTCGGGATGCTGTCGAGCACGGAGACCAGCGAACCGACGACCCACTGGAAGCTGTCGAGCCGTTCCTGCCAGTGCTGCAGGTTGGGATCCAGGTCCGGGTCCATGTGCTCCACCCCTTTCGCACCCTCCGGGTGCTTCAGCCGTTTCGCACCCTCCGGGTGCGGCCGCCTCCGGGGAGCTTACCCGGTCATCGCGACGTTAACCCACGTTCAGCCCGGCCAGCAGGTCGGTCTCCCAGTTGCGGTCGTCGCGCTCCCCGGAAGCACCGGCAACCAGCACGTAGTACTCGGTCGAGTCGACAGGCAGTGCGAGGTTGTTGGACAGAGCAAAGCTCCGCTCGTCGGGTGCCACGCTGATCTGCGTCTCGTGGGCGCGCATCGCGGCCACCCTGGCGGGGGCGTGTGCACTCACGTCCAGCGCGGCGTCGATCGCGTCATCGGAGTAGCCGAAGAGAGGCAGGTCGTCGGCGGACACCGTGATCCATCCGTCGGGCACGTCGGTCATCGCGGCCAGTCCGGCCGCCAGCGCCGCTGCCGACGTCACGGTCCAGTACAGCTTGGGCACCTGCCAGCGGGCCGCCTCGACAGCCGCGGTCGTCACCCGGTGGACGTGGATGTGGTCGGGATGTCCGTATCCGCCGTCAGGGTCGTAGGTGACGACGACGTGCGGACGGAACTCGTCGATCGCAACGGCCAGCGTGGCCGCCTGCTCGGTGAGATCCCCGTCGACGAAACGTTGCGGCCCCGGCCGAGGGGGGGTGCCCGCCATCCCCGAATCGCGCCAGCGCCCGGGCCCGCCGAGGAACCGCGGGCGGTCCACCCCC
>NZ_JBAUJR010000272.1:0-6173 GCF_049683935.1 Mycobacterium sp.
CCGATGCCCGTCGTGGAGGCCCTCGGCGCCGGTGCACAGACCGTCCTGCCCACTGCGGCACCCCTGGGCGGCGCGCTGGTGGAGGAGACCGCCCTGCTGACCCGTTGGCTCGCCCAACCCGGCGTCCGGATCGTCCGCGCCGACCCGGGATACAGCTCCCCCGTCGGCGCGGCCGGGCGCTGGTCTCACTGGGCAGCCTCGGCCCGTTCGGCGCGACTGGCCGCCGAACAACTCGCGGCGTCAGAGCTGCTGAGTGAACCGCACCCAACGCGCGAGCAGCTGTTCGGCCGCCCCGGAATCGATCGCCTCGGCGGCGCGGGTCAGGCCGGACTCCCAGGCCGGAACCCACTTGGCGTCGCTGGATAACCCGGCGTGAGCCACCAGGGCACCCGCGGCATTGAGCACGACCGCGTCCCGCACCGGCCCCGTTGCGCCGCCGAGCACCGCTCTGGCCTCCGCCGCGTTGGCTTCGGCATCGCCGCCCACCAGCGCGGAGATCTCGGCGCGCTCGAACCCGAAGGCTGCCGGGTCGAACGTCAGGCGCTCGACAGTGCCCGCCTGCACCCGCCAGATCGTGCTCGTGGTCGTGGTCGTCAGTTCGTCGAGGCCGTCGTCGCCGTGCACCACCAGAACGCTCGACCCGCGGGTGGCGAACACACCGGCCATCACCTCGGCCAGATCGCCCCATGCGCAGCCGATCAGACCCGCTCGCGGTGTCGCCGGATTCGTCAGCGGCCCAAGCAGATTGAACACCGTGGGCACTCCGATCTCGCGCCGTACCACCCCAGCGTGCCGATAGGAGGGGTGGAATTGCGGAGCGAACGCAAAACCGATGCCGACCTCGGCCACGCTGCGGGCGACCTCGTCGGGCCCCAGATCGATACGCACACCGAGGGCTTCGAGGGTGTCGGCACCGCCCGACAGCGACGACGCGGCGCGGTTGCCGTGCTTGACCACCGGGACCCCCGCGGCGGCCACCACGATCGAGGCCATGGTGGACAGGTTGACCGTGTTGGCACCGTCGCCGCCGGTGCCCACCACATCCACTGTCGCAGTGCCGATCGTGTCCGTCGGTACCCGCCGCGCATGCTTGAGCATGATGTCGGCCAGTTCGGTCACCTCGGCCGAGGTGGGGCGCTTCATCTTCATCGACACGCCGAACGCGGCGATCTGGGCGGGGGTCGCGGTGCCCGTCATGATCTGGTCCATCGCCCAGGCCGCCTGGCCCGGCGCGAGGGCCTGACCCGTGGTCAATCTGCCGAGGACCAGGGGCCATGTCGGCGCCGCGGCCGATGCGTCGTGCGGTGTGGGAAGCGTGGGCGGGGAAGACGTCACGGAAAGATTATGACGAATTGCTCCACCCGGGTGGAGTTCAACAACTACAAAGCGTCATACTTGCTTCTGTGACGAGCGCTGTAGGGACCTCGGGAACGGCTATCACGTCGCGCGTTCATTCGCTGAACCGCCCGAACATGGTCAGTGTCGGCACCATAGTGTGGCTTTCCAGCGAATTGATGTTCTTTGCCGGACTGTTCGCGATGTACTTCACCGCGCGCGCCCAGGCCGGCGGCGACTGGCCGCCGGAGCCGACCGAGCTGAATCTGGCGCTCGCAGTTCCGGTCACCCTGGTGCTGATCGCCTCGTCGTTCACCTGTCAGATGGGCGTCTTCGCCGCTGAGCGCGGCGACGTTTTCGGGCTGCGGCGCTGGTACACGATCACCCTGGCGATGGGAACGTTCTTCGTCCTCGGCCAGGCCTACGAGTACCTGCATCTGGTCGAGACCGGCACCACCATCGCGGGCAGCGCGTACGGCACCGTCTTCTACCTCGCCACCGGCTTCCACGGTCTGCACGTCATCGGTGGACTCATTGCGTTCGTCTTCCTGCTGATCCGCACCCGGATGAGTAAGTTCACCCCTGCACAAGCCACCGCCGCGATCGTCGTGTCCTACTACTGGCACTTCGTCGACATCGTGTGGATCGCCCTGTTCGCCGTCATCTACTTCGTTCGATGACCGAACAACCTCAGACCAAGCCGATGAGAAGGGGTTCGATGACCACCAAGGCCCGCGGAGCCGGGCAGCCGGCGACAATCAGGCGCCGTCGGTTGCGCCGCCGTCTGTCAGCAGCGGTGCTGCTGTTGACCGGGCTGACCGTCGCCGGAGGCCTGGCGGCCACGCTCACACCGTCACCGCAGGTCGCTGTCGCCGACGAGTCGGCTTCGGCGATGCTGCGTCTGGGTGAGCAGCTCTACGAGACGTCGTGTGTCTCCTGCCACGGGGTGAACCTGCAGGGTGTCGCCGATCGTGGCCCGAGCCTGATCGGCGTCGGCGAAGCCGCCGTGTACTTCCAGGTGTCCACCGGCCGGATGCCCGCGATGCGCGGCGAGGCGCAGGCCCCGCAGAAGCCGGCGCAGTTCGACGAAGCACAGACCGACGCGCTCGGCGCCTACGTCCAGGCCAACGGCGGCGGTCCCGTCGTGCCCCGCGACGAGGACGGCAGCATCGCCTCCCAATCCCTGATCGGCGACAACGTTGCCAGGGGCGGCGACCTGTTCCGCCTCAACTGCGCCTCCTGCCACAACTTCACCGGCAAGGGCGGCGCGCTGTCGTCGGGCAAGTACGCCCCCGATCTCGGCACCGCCACCGAGTCGGAGATCTACACCGCGATGCTGACCGGGCCGCAGAACATGCCGAAGTTCTCCGATCGGCAGCTGACGCCGGAAGAAAAGCGCGACATCGTGGCCTACGTGCGCGAGGCGTCCGCCACCCCGACCCCCGGTGGCCTCGGGCTCGGCGGCTTCGGCCCCACGTCCGAGGGCATGGTCGCCTGGATCGTGGGAATGGTAGCCATCATCGCGGCCGCACTCTGGATCGGAGCACGAGCATGAGCGACGACCGCGACGGCCACGACGACCTCAAAGGGTCCGACACGCCCGGTCAGACCGGTGAACCCGGTCAGCCCACCGACGCGCAGCTCGCCGAGATGTCCCGAGAGCAGCTGCTCGAACTCGGCGGCAAGCTCGACGGCGTCGAGATCGTCTACAAGGAAGAGCGGTGGCCGGTCCCCGGCACCAAGGCCGAGAAGCGCGCCGAGCGCACAGTGGCGTACTGGCTGCTGCTCGCAGGCTTCTCGGGTCTGGCTCTGCTGCTGATCTTCCTGTTCTGGCCCTGGGAGTACCAGCCCTACGGGTCGCCGGGCGAGTTCATCTACACGCTGACGACCCCGCTGTACGGCCTGACGTTCGGGCTGTCGATCCTGGCGATCGGCGTCGGCGCGGTGCTCTTCCAGAAGAAGTTCATTCCCGAAGAGATCTCCATCCAGGATCGTCACGACGGCGCCTCCCCCGAGCTGCACCGCAGGACCGCCGCCGCCAACCTGGGTGATGCGCTGGAGAGTTCAACGCTCAAGCGCCGCAAGCTCATCGGGTTGTCGCTGGGCATCGGGTTCGGTGCGTTCGGTCTGGGCACTCTGGTCGCGTTCATGGGCGGGCTGATCAAGAATCCGTGGAAGCCCGTGGTGCCGACGGCCGAGGGCATGAAGGCCGTGCTGTGGACCTCGGGATGGACCCCGCGGTTCGAGGGCGAGACGATCTTCCTGGCCCGCGCCACCGGCAGGCCGGGCAATTCGCCCTTCATCAAGATGCGCCCGGAGGACATCGACGCGGGCGGCATGGAAACGGTCTTTCCGTGGCGTGAGTCCGATGGCGACGGCACCACCGTCGAGTCCGAGCACCATCTCACCGAGATCTCCTACGGTGTCCGCAATCCCGTCATGCTGATACGCATCCGCCCTGGTGACATGAACAGGGTGGTCAAGCGTCAAGGCCAGGAGAGCTTCAATTTCGGCGAGCTGTTCGCCTACACCAAAGTGTGTTCGCATCTGGGTTGCCCGTCCTCTCTGTACGAGCAGCAGACATACCGCATCCTCTGCCCGTGCCACCAGTCGCAGTTCGACGCGTTGCACTTCGCGAGGCCCATCTTCGGTCCAGCGGCCCGCGCGTTGGCTCAGCTGCCGATTACCATTGATCAGGACGGCTACTTGGTCGCAAACGGCGACTTCATCGAGCCCGTCGGACCGGCATTCTGGGAGCGCACGTCATGAGCCCACGACCGAATATGGCCGAGATCGCCGCCAAGCAGGGCGAAGCGATCGACTCGCGGTACCACCCATCGGCAGCGGTACGCCGGCAGCTCAACAAGGTCTTCCCGACACACTGGTCGTTCCTGCTCGGCGAGATCGCGCTGTACAGCTTCATCGTGCTGCTCATCACCGGCATCTGGCTGACGCTGTTCTTCGACCCCTCGATGGCCCACGTCACCTATGACGGTGTCTATCAGCCACTTCGGGGCGTGCAGATGTCTCGCGCCTACGAGACCGCCCTGGACATCAGCTTCGAGATCCGGGGCGGGCTGTTCGTGCGCCAGGTCCACCACTGGGCGGCGCTGCTGTTCGCCGCGTCGATCATGGTGCATCTGGCCCGCATCTTCTTCACCGGCGCATTCCGCCGGCCCCGCGAAGCCAACTGGGTCATCGGCTCGCTGCTGCTGATCCTCGCGATGTTCGAGGGCTTCTTCGGCTACTCGCTGCCCGACGACCTGCTCTCCGGCACCGGCCTGCGTGCCGCGTTCTCCGGCATCACGATGGGCATTCCGGTGGTCGGCACCTGGATGCACTGGGCCCTGTTCGGCGGCGACTTCCCCGGCGAGATCATCATCCCGCGGTTGTACGCGCTGCACATCCTGGTTCTGCCCGGCATCATCCTGGCGCTCATCGGGGTGCACCTCGCCCTGGTGTGGTTCCAGAAGCACACCCAGTTCCCCGGGCCGGGTCGCACCGAGACCAACGTCGTGGGCGTGCGGGTCATGCCGGTCTTCGCGGTGAAGTCCGGCGCGTTCTTCGCCGTCACGCTCGGCATCCTCGGCCTGATGGGCGGGCTGCTGCAGATCAACCCGATCTGGGTGCTCGGCCCGTACAAGCCGTCCCAGATCTCCGCGGGCAGCCAGCCCGACTTCTACATGATGTGGACCGACGGCCTGATCCGCCTGTGGCCGGCATGGGAGTTCTACTTCTTCGGCCACACCGTCCCGCAGGGCGTGTGGGTGGCGGTCGGCATGGGCCTGATCTTCGGTCTGCTCATCGCCTACCCGTTCCTGGAGAAGAAGTTCTCCAAGGACGACGCGCACCACAACCTGCTGCAGCGCCCCCGGGACGCACCGACGCGCACCGCGGTGGGTGCGGCGGCGATCTCCTTCTACATCCTGCTGACGTTCGCCTGCATGAACGACATCATCGCGCTGAAGTTCCACATCTCGCTCAACGCGACGACGTGGATCGGCCGCGTCGGCATGGTGGTGCTGCCCGCAATCGTCTACTTCGTCGCCTACCGGTGGGCAGTGGCGCTGCAGCGCAGCGACCGGGCGGTGCTGGAGCACGGGATCGAGACGGGCATCATCAAACGCCTCCCGCACGGCGCCTACGTCGAACTGCACCAGCCGCTGGGACCCGTCGACGAGCACGGGCACGCGATTCCGCTGGAGTACCAGGGTGCGGCTCTGCCCAAGCGGATGAACAAGCTGGGGCTGAGCGGCGCGCCAGGCACCGGCAGCTTCCTCTACGCGGATCCGGTGTCGGAGCACGAGGCGATCACCGAGGCAGCGCACGCTGCCGAGCGCAGGGCGCTGACCGCGCTGCGTGAGCATCAGGACGGCACCAACGGCCACGGCTCCAACGGCCACCGCTCCGACGGCAACGGTTCCGACGGCAACGGCAACGGCAACGGCAACGGCAACGGGCACCACTAGGAGTCCAGCGCAACAACAAGATCCGTCCCGGCCGAATCGGCTGGGACGGATCTTTTTGTCTCGGTTGCCGTGCCTAGTCCGCGATGGCGCGCAATTCGCGCAGTGAGTACCACGGGATTGCCACCATGGCCACGGTGACGACAGCCGCAACTCCCAGCAGCACCCACGCGACGGTGTAACTGTCGACCGCCATCAGATAGGTCGAGACCGCGGTCAGCAACGTCGCGACGCCCATCGCGCACGCGATGCCCGCGGCGCACCGCAGCCACACCTGCCCGACCGCCGCCGCCTCGGGCGTTGTCTGTTCACCCATCCGACGGATGGGGCCACTGGGCTCGGCCGGTACCGCAGGAGCTCTGAACTTCTCCG
>NZ_JBAUJR010000273.1:0-2875 GCF_049683935.1 Mycobacterium sp.
GTGAACCGCTGACAGCCGAGCAGACCGCCCGGGCCTGGAAAACCGCGCTCAACCCGGCAGGCCAGTGGATGCCCGCGGTGATCGCCGCCGCCGACACCCGGTTGCGGGGTCTGCGCCAGCACGTCCCCGACGCCGGCGGCATGATCATCGCCTCCGACCAGACCGCGGCCCGCGCCTACGCCGACCTGCTGCACACGATCACCGGCGAGGTGCCCACCGTGGTGCTCTCCGACGACAAGGGCTCCTCCGACCGCATCTCGGAGTTCTCGGCGGGCAGTTCGAAGTGGATGGTGGCCGTGCGCATGGTCTCCGAAGGTGTCGACGTGCCACGCCTGGCCGTCGGCGTGTACGCCACCAGCGCATCCACTCCACTGTTCTTCGCGCAGGCGATCGGCCGGTTCGTGCGCTCGCGTCAGCCCGGCGAGTCGGCCAGCATCTTCCTGCCCTCGGTGCCGAACTTGCTGCTGCTGGCCAGCGAGATGGAGGCGCAGCGCAACCACATCCTGGGCAAGCCGCACCGGGAGACGCTCGACGATCCGCTCGACGCCGAACTCGCCGAGCAGAAGCGTGACGAACCCGATCTCCAGGAGAAGGGGATCGAGTACCTGGGTGCCGACGCCGAACTGGATCAGGTGATCTTCGACGGTTCCTCGTTCGGCTCCGCGACCCCTTCGGGCAGCGAAGAGGAGGCCGACTATCTCGGCATCCCGGGACTGCTCGACAGCAACCAGATGCGAGACCTGTTGCGGCGCAGGCAAGAAGAACAGCTGACGAAGCGGACCGCCGAGGGTGTCGTGGCGCGGCCGTCGACGCACGGCCAGCTGCGGGAACTCCGCCAGGAGCTCAACACGCTGGTGTCACTGGCGCATCACCGCACCGGCCGGCCGCACGGCTGGATCCACAACGAGTTGCGCCGCCGTTGCGGTGGCCCGCCGCTGGCCGCGGCCACCACCGATCAGATCAAGGCCCGGATCGAGGCGGTCCGGATACTGCAGCGCGAACTCACTGCCTGACGACGAGCAGCTTGTCCAGATTCGCCAGCGAGTTCTCCAGGTGCTCGACCGGAAACGGCGGGAACTCGATGTGCTCGCGCAGCATCGCGGGCACCGCCGACCAGTCGTAGGTGAGCGTCACCCGGGTCTGCTGCGGGCCGACCTGCTCGAGGTCGTAACGCCAGATCCAACCACCGAATTCGAGCGTGCCGTCCTCGCCGGAACCTTGGCGACCAGGGTCGTGCTCGGCCTCCGACCCGGGCTGCCACGCGATCGCACGGGGTCGGTCGTACACCTCCACCCGGTTGGCCATCTCGTAGTGGCCGTTGGGATGGTTGTCGTGGTACATCGCGATCCGGAAGATCTGCCCGGTCCCGGTCAGCGTTTCGCCGTCCAGCGATTCCCGCACCCATCCGGTGCCGTCGATGGCCTGATGGGTCGAAGGATCGGCCAGCACATCAAAAACGTTCTCGGCCGGAGCGTCGATGGTGGTCGTCACGATCATGGTTTCGGTCATGCCACTACCGACTCGATGGAGTCCACAAACTCATCGCGATGCCCCGAATCCGGCGCGCTGGACGACCGCTACGGTGCGTGAGCGCGCCCGATCCACTAGAGGTCAAGCAAGTCCGGCAAGTCGGCCACCGAGTCGATCACATGATTCGGCTGCATGGCGAATTCATCTGCAGCCCAACGGTCCAACGTGTCCTGCCGGAACTTGCCGGTGCGCACCAGCACGCCGGTCATGCCGACCACCTGCGCCGCGAGCACATCGTTGTTGAGGTCGTCGCCGACCATGTACATCTCGTCGGGGTCCACCCCGAGCCGGCCCGCCGCCGACAGGAAACCCTCCGGCGCCGGCTTGCCGACCGCGGTGACCTTGCGCCCGGTGGTCTCCTCCATACCGATCAGGTACATACCGGTGTCGACCCGCAAGCCGTCGGCGGTGGTCCACGCGGTGCTGCGGTGCATGGCCACCACCGGAACCCCCTGTGCCATCCAGTCGTACACCCAGGACAACGTCAGATGGGTGTATTCGGGTCCGGCCCCGCCGAGCAGCACCACATCGGGTGCCTCCGGCGCCTTCTGCCCGGTGAACTCGCTGGAGTACACGATGTCGATGCCGGGCATGTCCTCGGCGATCTGGCCGCTGTTGACCAGGAAGCACCGGGCATCCGGGTAGCGACTGCGAACGTAATCGGCGGTCAGCACGGCCGCGGTGATCACCTCGTCGGCACGCACGCTCATGCCCGCCTCTGTCAGCAATTCGGCGATCTGCGTGCGGGTTCGGGTGGTCGTATTGGTCAGATACGCGCACGCGACCTGGCTGTCGGCCAGCCTGCGCAACGTCTCGGCCGCGCCCGGGATCGGCTTCCATGAGGTCACCAGCACGCCATCGATGTCGAAGAGCACTCCACCGATCGCCATGGTGCGACAGTAAACGCCGTCAGGGGTAGCGCAACTCGGACCCTTCGCCCTGAGCCCAGCGGGTCGCCCGCAGCCAGGGTGAGGTGGTCGCCGCCATGGCCCACGCCAGGTCGGCGGGCACGTCGATGACCTCGTAGCGTTTCACTCCGGCCGCGGTCGCGGCGATCAGCGTGGCCACCCCGGCTCTGCGCTGCATCAGGCTCTGGCGCACGGTCCATCCGATGATGCCGTCGGCGGCCACGCAGTCACGGCGGCGCTGCACACTTCCGGCGCGGGCCACCAGCCAGCCGCCACCCACCCGGTGCCCCAGCGAGCGGGACCTGTCGACCGCCAGGAACACGCTGAACAGCATCAGCGCGAGCAGCGCGGGCCACACCCACACCGCAACACCGGTGGTGACCGCCAGGACAACCAGCACGAGAGCCGCCGCGGCGGGCAGCATCATCGCCCGGAAC
>NZ_JBAUJR010000274.1:0-24640 GCF_049683935.1 Mycobacterium sp.
CGCTGCGAGTGCCCGCAGGTGCCGCAGGCCGCCGGCGGCCGCAGCGGGAAACAGCACCATGTCGGTGTAGCCGTCCTCCAGAAGCTCCACGGCTTCCAGTGCTGTGGTGGCCCCGGGCAGGTGCGGCAGTTCGGTATCGCGCATCGCGGCCCGCAGGGGTGCGGCTCCGGTCGTGGCGACCAGGAACTCGGCGCCTGCGGCCCAAGCGAGCGCGGGCTGGTCGACATCGGTGATGTTCCCGGCCCCGACAACTACCTCGGGTGCGTCCGCGGAGATGCAGGCGATGGCGTCCAGCGAAGCTGCGGTGCCGAGCGCGACCTGGACGAGCGGCAGCCCGGCCCGGCTGAGTGCGCGGGCCACGGACGCCGCGTCGGCGGGGTTGCGAACGCTGATGAGGGGCATCACCGGGGCGACGTCCAACAACGATCTCGGTTCCTTCATCGGCTCAACGGTAGAGACGAATTCGGTACTTCTCAATCTGACTTCTGCACTTGAAATGCAAAAGCCTGGTGGTTAGCGTGGGTTCGGTGGCACTGTTCAGGATCTCTCCAGCAACGACTGTGGGAGATGTGTATGCCCTGATCAGGGAAAAGCGTGAGGTGACACGATCCGAGATCGGAAAGCTCACAGGTTTGTCCCGGACCGCGGTGACCGCGAGGGTGAGGGAACTCACCGCGCGCAACATGGTGATCGAACGCGAACAGGCGCTGTCGACGGGCGGACGGCCCGCCACGCTGCTGAGCTTCAACGCCGCGGCGGGAGTGGTGCTCACCGCTGCCGTCGGTGGCAGTCGCACCCGCCTGGCGGTGTGCGACCTGGCCGGCGACGTGCTGGCGAACGCCGACATCGACCAAGAGCCTGGCCTGGGCCCCAACGATCTGATGCCCGATGTGGTCAAGCGCCTCGACCTGATGCTGACCGAATCGGGTTGCCGTGATGCGCGGATCTTCGGCGTCGGCCTCAGCCTGCCCGGCACCGTCGATCAGCAGCGCGGCAGCAGCGTCGACACGCCGATCCTGAGCGGCTGGGACGGCGCACCCCTGATCCCGTACTTCAGTGAGCTCACCGACGCCCCGGTGATACTCGGCAACGACGCCAACGTGATCGCCCTCGCCGAATGGCGCGTCGGGGCCGGGCGCACGTTCGGCGACGTCCTGGTCATCAAGGCATCAACCGGCCTCGGAGCGGGCATCATCTCCGGCGGGGCGCTGCAGCGCGGTGCGATTCGTGCAGCAGGCGAGTTCGGCCACAACAAAACCGCCGCGGCCGACGGCCGAGCGTGCCGCTGTGGCGACATCGGTTGTCTCGAGGCGGTTGCCGGGGGATGGGCGTTGGTGCGCGCGCTGCGGCAGGAGGGCAGGCCGGTCCAGAATCTCCGCGACGTCGTCGAGTTGGCGCACGGGGGAGATGCGTTGGCACGCAGACTCCTGCGGGACAGCGGTCGGCACGTCGGCGAGGTGCTCGCCGCTGCCGTCAACCTGCTCAACCCCGCCGCCCTGGTGGTGGCCGGAGATGTCGCGGCCGCCTACGACATCTTCGTAGCCGGATTGCGAGAGACGTTGTACGGCAACGCGACCGCGCTGGCGACCCGCACGCTGCAGATCGTTCCGGCGGCGCTCGGCGACCGGGCCGGCGTCATCGGCAGCGCAATGATGGTGCTCGACCACGTTCTCGGCACCGAGGCGATCGACGGGTTGGTCGCCGCGTCGCGGTGACACAGCGTACGAGACAGGGACCGAAGGGAAAGAGGGAGGCGTGTGAGTCACGAGGAACGGGTGGTGCTGCTCGACGATGCCGGCAACGCCGTGGGCACCGCCGCGAAGGCGCAGGTGCATCATGCCGACACCCCTCTGCATCTCGGGTTCTCCTGCTACCTCTTCGACGGAACCGGGCGCGTGCTGCTCACCCGTCGCGCCCTGGGAAAACAGACCTGGCCGGGGGTGTGGACGAATTCATTCTGCGGCCACCCCGGTCCCGACGAACCTGTCGAGGAGGCGGTGCGCCGTCGCGGTCGGCAGGAACTCGGAACCACCCTGGCGGAGGTGGTGTGTGTGCTCCCCGAATTCCGTTACCGCGCAGAGGCCGCCGACGGCACCGTGGAGAACGAGGTGTGTCCGGTCTTCTGCGCGTTGGCGGCCGGCGATATCACCGCCGAACCCGACGAGGTGATGGACCTGGCCTGGGTGGGCTGGGATCAGGTGTGCACCGCGGCGACGCTGGACTGGGCGATCAGTCCGTGGGCCCGCGACCAGGTGCCGTTGCTGGATGCCGCGACTCTTCCGTCGTGGGCGGGGTCGGCGTGAGCAGATCCGTCGCGCCGTCGGCGTCTTCCCGACGCACGGTGTGCAGTCGCTCGGCGTAGCGTAAGTCGTCCCGCCACAACCGATCTGCGGCGCGGCGCATGAGTGGCGCGATCAACGGCGCGGCCGGAAGGGCACGGGCGAAACCGGGACGCTCGGAGTATGCGATGACCGCCTCGATCACCGTGCTGCGAGGAAGCCCGTCCCGGCCGTATCCATTTGGCGTGGCATGGGTTTCGACCACACTGCCGGTGCCTTCACCCTCGAGGATGCGCATGACGAGGGTGCGCTTCTCAGGGCTGGTGAACTCGGCGATCACCGGGATGCCGAGCCGGCCGATGCGGAACGTGACGGCCACCAGGAACCGGTCCAACTCCTCAGGCACGTCGTCGTGCGCCGGTGGGGCGCTGAGCACCTCGAGCTTGGTGAACGAGTACGGGTGAAACCACGAGCCGTGCCAGGGGTCCATCCGGTTGGCGATGATGTCGGTGGCTTCGCAGACCCCGCTGAGCTGGGTGACCGCCGCGATCTGAGGCCCGACCGGTCGGACCGGGACGATCGGCTCGGGAGTGGGTGTTTCGCCACCGATACGGTCGAGGCGGACCCAGACCAGGACCCCGTCGTCGTGAGCGGGCAGCGGCGCCCAGCCGGATCGCGCCGAGTCGCCGGTCAACCGAAGCCCGTGCCACGGACAGATCAGCGCATCACGATCGACGGTGCCGGTGCACAGATCGGCGCCCAGATGGGGGCAACGTGCCGGTCCGATCCGCACCTGACCGTCGGCGCCGCGCCAGCAGACCAGCTGGGCGCCCGCCACTTCGGCGCGGTACGGCGCGGCCGTGATCGCCGAACTGGCGGCGATCGTGAACCAATTGCCGCTCGGCCGCTTCTGGGAACGCGCAAGGGCCGCGCCGATCACCGCGGGTGATGCCTGCCCGTAGGTCGGGGTCTGTCCGGCCCACGGGATGCGTGGCAGCATCTCGAACGGCCACGCCTTGGCGGCCGTCGCGGCCAGCCGATCGAAGACCCTCACTGCGGCGCCCTGGCGAGGAAGGTGTGCACGATGTTTCGCTGCCAGCCGGGGACGGTCATACTGCGGACCTCGGTGAACCCGCTGTGCTGCAGGCGGTTCCGGAACTGTGTCACACCGTCGAAGTCGTTGACGCTGCGGCGCAGATAGCGGTAGAGCTCGGCGTCGCCGGTGCGCAGCCGCCCTGCGGGGATGATGATCGCCCAACTCACCGCGTTCCATATGGCGGTGGCCACCCGGGAATCGCGCACCGAATACTCGTGGGCGGCGAACACCGCCCCCGGAGACATCAGCGAGCGCAGCGATTTCAGCACGGTGTCCGGGTCGCTGAGATTGCGGACCAGATAGGCGGCGAGGACACCGTCGAACGGTCCGGTCACGCCCGCGTCCGCGAGGTCTTCGGCGCGGCTGTGGACGAAGGTGACCGACGAGGGCCAGTCCTTGGCCCGGGCACAGGCCAGCATGCCGGCCGAGCCGTCGACGGCCACGATCTCGGCGTGCGGGGCCGCGCTCAGTAGTGCCGCGGTGGATGCGCCTGTGCCGCAGCCGATGTCCAGCAGTCGGAGTCCGCGGCCGCCGTCGGGCAACTGCATTCGTTGTGCCGACAGTCGCAGATGTTGGTGGTAACCGGGGTTGGCGCCGACGAGACCGTCGTAGGAATCGGCCCCGGCGTCGAACGCCTCGGGAACGTCATAGCGTCGTGTGCTCATACAGCTCATACCTCCTGTCGGCGGGCACGGGCCCGCCATGCTCTGGCGAGTCCCGCAGTGGCGACCTGCAGGCGGCGCGTCGTCGAGACGGTGGCCCGCCGGACGAACACCGCGAAGTCGGTCTCCTCGATGCAGTCCAGTATCTCCGAGTACAACGTCAGTGCGACATTGACACACGGCCGCGACCGCGGATGCAGTAACGCGACGCCCAGCTCGGCGTCCCTGTAGATCTTGCGGGTCAGGGCGAGCTGCTCGACCAACGCCGCACGGACCCGAGGCTCGGTGGTGCGACGCTGCTGGCACCGGGTCAGCACCTCACGGTCGACGCCGTGGGCCGCCAACTCGTCGGCGGGTAGGTACACCCGCCCACGTGTCAGGTCTTCGTCGATGTCACGCAGGAAGTTGGTGAGCTGGAACGCCTTGCCGAGCGCCGCCGCATACGGTGCGGCCTCCTCCCGTGGGCCGACCGTGCCCAGCACCGGAAGTAGCTGGAGCCCGATCACCTCGGCGGAGCCGTGCATGTACCGGTCCAGAGCCGCGCGATCGGGATAGTCGGTGACCGTGAGGTCCATTCGCATCGCGCCGAGGAAATCGTCGAACAGCTGCCAGTCCAGGTCGTAGGTCTGGGCGGTGTCCACGACAGCGTCCAGAATCGGGTTGCCGTCACTGGGCTTGCCCTCCACCAGGCGGTCGGACAGAGCGCACGCCATGTCGTGGAGTTGTTCGGCGCGTTGCACCACAGAACGGGGGTCGAATCCGTCGAGGATGTCGTCGGCGCTTCGCGCGAATCCGTAGAGCGCATGCACTGCGGGTCGTTGAGCAGGGGAAAGAAGTCTGGTGGCCAGAAAAAACGTCTTGCCGTGCTGGGCGTTGATGGCGCGGCAACGCCGGTAGGCCTCGCGCAGCGCCTCATCCCGCACCCCGGCGGCGTCCAACTCCGAACCCATCATCGTGGCGGCACCGTCCGGGGCCCACGTCGGCCGGCGACCCCGGTGACGCGGCCGATCCGGGCGCGTTCGGGGGCTGTGCGCATCAGGCCATCCATGTGCTCGATCCAGACCACGGTACCGACCTCGGCGGCTCGGCCTTGCCGGTTCGTGATATCCGCTGATCGGGCCGTCACACCTTGGCGATGACGTTCTCGGCGAACATCTCCAGATTGCGGATCTTGGTATCGAGGGGCTCGGTGTCCTGGCCTGAGATGTAGGGAATCCGGAAGCCGACGATGACGTCGGTGACACCCTTGTCCTCGAGGCGCTTGATGCCGTCGGCTGTGTAGGCGTCGATCGAGATGACGTGGATCTGATAGTTGCCGGTCTGCCCCTCGTCCTCACGGAACCGGTTGAGCTTCGCCAGAAGTGCGTCGAGTTCCTCGGGATCACCACCACCGTGCATCCAGCCGTCGTTGCGCGCGGCCCGTCGCAGCGCGGCGTCGGCGTGCCCACCGATGAGGATCGGCACCGGCTTGGACGGCGCGGGTGTCATCTTCGTCTTCGGGATGTCGTAGAACTCGCCGTGGTACTCGAAGTAGTCGCCCGACGTGAGCCCCTTGATGATGTCGATGCACTCGTCCATCCGCTTGCCGCGTTTGGCGTAGGGGACGTTCATCAGCTCGTAGTCCTCCGGCCACGGGCTGGTGCCGACACCGAGTCCCAGCCGGTTGTCGAACATCGCCGCCAGCGAGCCCGCCTGTTTGGCGACCAGGGCCGGCGGGCGGATCGGCAGCTTGAGCACGAAGTGGTTGAAGTGCAACGTCGTGGTGACGGCGCACAGTGCGGCCGTCAGCACGAACGACTCGATGAACGCCTTGCCGTCGAGGAACTCGCGGTTCCCGTCGGGGGTGTAGGGGTATTTCGAATCCGATTCGAACGGGTAGGCGACGCTGTCCGGGATCGTCATGGCGTGGTAGCCGGCCGCCTCGGCCGCCTTCGCCAGCGGAATGTAGAACGTCGGATCGGTCATCGCTTCCGCGAACGTGAATCGCACATCGTCTCCTGCTCGTCAGTGACCGCATACTAGAACGCGTTCTAGTATGCCGGTGCCGGAGCGGTCAGAGCGGTGGAACGTCGACCTCGATGTCCGCCAGTGTGAACGGCGGCGCCCCCACGCCGACCACCAGGTACGTCGACCACGGGGTGCGCTCGGTCAGCCGGGCCTCGGCGGCGTGGCCGTCCACCGCCACGGTCAGCTCCTGTGGCAGCCGGACCTCGAATCCCGCATCGAATATCGTTCCCTGCCAGTGATACCGGCCGTCGATCGGGTCGACCCGCCCGGTCAGCCGTGCCTGGGTCTGGTGGGTGCGGCCGCCGATGACAACCGTGGCGGGCCCGTCGTAGACGGCGTCGTCGTCGGCGTCGTCCCCGTGCCCGCGGACCTCGAACGCCGACGGGATCCGTCGGCCCACCCGGCGCCAGTAGAGTCCGCGGCGATGCGCCGGACCCCGTGAGTGTTCGTCATAGAACCGCTGGGTGCTGGCGCGCACCTCGATCCGGGTACTGCCGGTGCGGCCAAGGTGCGCAATACATTTGGCGATGTAGCCCTTCTGCGCCGCGGTGTCCGGACCGGTGATCAGAAAGTAGTTCGGCACACCGTGCACCGCCACCCCGAGATAGGGCTCGAGGCCGTCCGCCCGGCACGCGAAAGCCGCGGGAAGGGTTCCGTCGGTCGCGATGAGCACCCGCGCGCGGCGCCCGTCGACGGTCCAGGCGTGGGTCACCTCGTCGAAGACGGCCTGTTCGGTCTCACGTCGACTCACGTACGCCACGGTGTCGACGTCGGTCACAGGAAGCGGCTGCGCTTCCACATCCTGCGGGCGATCGGTCCCATCAAGCCGACCTCGTCGAGGAACGCCGCCAGTGGGGCGAACCCGAGCACCTGCACTTCGTGGCGGTGCGCGCTGGTGCGTGCTGCGCGACGGGCCTCCCGCGGGTCCAGTCCGGCGCGCCGGTACTGCACGGGGTTGCTGAACAAGCGCTGGAAGAACACGCCACCCACGCCATTGATGTTGGAGATGAACAACTTCGGGACGCGACGCAGGTGGGGTGCACGCTTGCGCAGGCCGTCACGGGCGAACTGGATGTGGCGCGCCTCCTCGGCGACGTGGATCCGCATCAGCCGCGACACCACCGGCTGCAGCTCGGGATCATCCATCATCTGACGCTGCAGGGAGTCGAAGATCTCCTCGCCGATCAGCGCCGCCACCCAGAGCATCGAGCCCTGGAAGGCGAACGGCAATGCGTTGATGATGATCCGCTGATACCGCCTGGGCCGCACCGGCTTCGCGCCCACCCGGTCGATCGCCTTGCCGAACATCACCATGTGCCGGGTCTCGTCGCCGAGTTCGGTCAGCTCGTAGTGCGTCGCCCGGGCGGTCGGATCCTGGTGCATGATCTTGCGCAGCAACGCCTGGTTGAGAATGTTCTCGAACCAGATTCCGGCCGACAGGGTGTTGACCAATTCCTGCCGGGACAGTTCGATCTGCTGCTCGCGGGTCATGCTGTCCCACAACGGCGTGCCGTACAGCGACACGGTCTTGGGTGGCAGGAAGAACTTGTCGGCGTCCAGGGGCGCATTCCAGTCGATGTCCACGACCGGGGCGTAGGACTTCTTGACCGAGCCCTTGAGGAGGCGTTCGGCGACCTGCTCGCGGGTGGTGGGGCTTGTGGCCCTGATCGAAGCTGTCACCGTTGACATCCCTCCGATAGACGAAGTGGCGCGAATGCTAGGCAACCTAACGGCGTCGGCCGGAAGCTGTCAATACCCCGGGTACCGGATACTTTGGGTCACGATTTGCTGTATCTGAGCGCCGATCTCGTATTCGGATGACGTCGGAGTGGTCGATCCTCCGCAGACGATGCCCTTGATGAGCTAATTGTGACTTGTCTGTGAACAGACTGTCTTCTCATCTGCAGTGGGCGACGCGAAGTCGGCATTTTGCTAGGGTCGGCGGGAAGTCGCCGAACCGAGGGAAATACATGCCGAAGACCACTGGACTGACCACACCGCTGCTGGCAGGTGCCCTCGTCGGCGCCGCCCTGTTTGCGGCGTCCCCGGCCGGCGCTTATCCCGACGGCGTCGTCTACGGGGTGCGGGACGGCGCGACGCTGGTGACGTTCTCTCCCTCGAACCCCGGAGCCGCGGTCGCCGCGCCCGTGGTCGGGCTGCAACCCGGCGATCGCCTGCTCGGCATCGACCTGCGGCCGGTGGACAACACCGTGTGGGGAGTCGGCGCGTCCGGGACGCTGTACACCGTCACCGTGGGCAACGGGGGCACCACCGCGATGGCCACGCCGGGACCGCGGTTGACGCTCAACACCGACGGCAGCGCCGTGGTGCCGGTCGGCGCCGCGTTCGGTGTCGATTTCAATCCGGCCGCCGACCTGCTGCGGGTCGTGTCCGATACCGGCCAGGACCTCCGCATCGTCGTGGCCGACCGTCCGTCGACCGCGACCGCCGCTCCCGGTGCGAAGGCGGGCACCACGTTCTACGACGGCGCGTTGAAGTACGCCGCCCCCGGAGATCCTGCCGACGCCATGTCCCCGCCCACCCCGGTGACTGCTGCGGACGTCAACGCCGGGAAGCTGCCGCGGGCTACTGCGGCCGCCTACAGCGACAACGTCGCCGGCACCGCGACAACCAAACTGTTCGTCGTCGACAGCGCCGCAGGCGTTGTGGTCCTGCAGAACCCGCCGAATGCGGGCATCTTGAACACCGTCGGTCCGCTCGGCGTTCCGGCCGACGGCCCGTCGGCTTTTGACATCGACGCCGCCGGCAATGCCTACGGCGCCTTCGGGTCCACGCTCTACCGCATCGACGTCGGCACGGGAGCGGCGACCGTCGTCGGGCCGATCGGTGGCGGCGGGCTGGACGGGATGACGGTGCTGTCGGCCGCCTGACGAGACGCGCGGTTGCGGATCGGGCGGCTGCGAGGGCAGTTGTGGGAGGATCTGACGCATGGCGCAGTTCCTCATTCGCGCTGGACTGACCGGGCTGGCACTGTGGTTGGTGACGCTGCTCGTGCCGGGCATCGAGTTCGTCGGCGGCGACACCACCCTGGCCAGGGTCGGCATCATCTTCGTCGTCGCGGTGATCTTCGGGGTGGTCAACGCGATCATCAAGCCGGTGGTCCAGCTGATCTCCATACCGCTGTACGTCCTCACGCTGGGCCTGATCCACATCGTCATCAACGCCTTCATGCTGTGGATCACCTCGTGGATCACCGAGCACACCACCGGCTGGGGGCTGTTCATCGACGACTTCTGGTGGACGGCGGTCTGGGCGGGCATCGTGTTGTCGATCGTGAGTTGGCTGCTCTCACTGATAGTGAAGGCAGACTGAGTGTCATGCCCGAACTGCCCGAGGTCGAAGCGCTCGCCGATCATCTGCGCCGGCACGCCGTCGGGTTGAACGTCGGCCGCGTCGACGTCTCGGCGCTGTCGGTGCTGAAGACGTTCGACCCGCCGGTGTCTGCGCTGACCGGGCAGCAGGTGGTCGACGCGCACCGGTGGGGCAAGTACCTCGGGATGCAGGTGGGCGATCTGTACCTGATCACCCACCTGTCGCGTGCGGGCTGGTTGCGCTGGTCGGACAAGCTCGCCGCGGCGCCGCTCAAGCCGGGGAAGGGACCCATCGCGCTGCGGGTGCACTTGAGGAATCCGAGCACTCCGGACCACACGGTGGGATTCGACCTGACCGAGGCCGGCACCCAGAAGCGGTTGGCGGTGTGGCTGGTGACCGACCCGATGGCGGTGCCTCAGATCGCCGCTCTCGGCCCCGACGCGCTGACGCTGAGCCGGGAAGGACTGCGAGAAGCGCTACGCGGGCAGTCGGGACGGGTGAAGACCGTGATCACCGATCAAAAGGTGATCGCGGGCATCGGGAACGCCTACAGCGACGAGATTCTCCACGTCGCGAAGCTTTCCCCGTTCGCGACGGCGAACAAGCTGACCGAAGCGCAACTGAGCGCGCTGCACGACGCGATGATCTCCCTGCTCACCGACGCCGTGACGAGGTCGGTGGGGCAACAGGCGGCAACGCTGAAGGGGGAGAAGCGTTCCGGCCTGCGGGTGCATGCCCGCACCGGGCTGCCGTGTCCCGTCTGCGGCGACACCGTGCGCGAAGTGTCCTTCGCGGACAAATCGTTTCAGTACTGCGCGACGTGTCAGACCGGCGGCAAGGTGCTCGCCGACCGGCGGATGTCGCGGCTGCTCAAATAGCAATCGCGCCGAGACTGCACTCCGCGCGGGATTTCCTGCGATTGGCCCGCGTGGAATACCGTTTCGGCGGGAAAGGAGTCCCGACGATTGGTTGCCACTTGTCTAACTCGGTTATCCTGCCGCAATGACTCGGCAGAAGATCCTGATCACCGGTGCGAGCTCGGGCCTCGGCGCCGGAATGGCCCGCGAGTTCGCCGCCAAGGGCCGTGACCTCGCGCTGTGCGCGCGTCGACTCGACAACCTCGACGAGTTGAGGACCGAGCTCACCACGCGCCACCCGAACATCACCGTCGCCGTCGCCGCTCTCGACGTCAACGACCACGAGCAGGTGCCGAAGGTGTTCGGCGAGCTGTCGGAGGAACTCGGCGGCATCGACTGTGTCATCGTCAACGCGGGCATCGGCAAGGGCTACCCGCTCGGCGGCGGCAAACCGTGGGCGAACAAGGCCACCATCGAGACCAATCTTGTTGCGGCCCTTGTCCAGATCGAAACCGCGATGGAGATGTTCAAGGCCGCGAACAAAGGCCATCTGGTCCTCGTGTCGTCGGTGCTCGGCAACGTCGGCGTGCCCGGCCACAAGGCTGCCTATTCGGCGAGCAAGGCCGGCGTCACGTCTCTGGGGCAGTCATTGCGGGCCGAGTACCCGTCCGGCCCGATCAAGATCACGGTGCTCGAGCCCGGCTACATCGAGTCGGAGATGACGGCAAAATCCAACACGACGATGCTGATGGTCGACAACAAGACCGGCGTCAAGGCGATGGTCGACGCGATCGAGAAGGAGAAGGGCCGCGCGGTTGTGCCGGGGTGGCCCTGGTGGCCGCTGGTGGAGTTGATGAAGGTGCTGCCGCCCCGCTTCACCAATCGCTTCGCCTGACGGGTCGTCAACAGGCCGCCGCGGTCGTCGACTGAACACCTTGACAGTTCGTTGGGTTTTCCCAACAATCAGTTAGGTGAGTCCGGTACGACGCGGGGACACGTTCCCCATCCACAACCGCATCGGCGTGCTGCGCGCCGAGCGGCGACTGACACGGGCGCAGCTTGCGGAGTTGATCGACGTCAATCCGCAGACCGTCGGTGCGCTGGAGCGAGGGGACCACTATCCCAGCCTCGATCTGGCGTTCCGCATCTGTGAAGTGTTCGACCTGCCCGTCGAGGCGGTGTTCTCCCGAGAGCCCTTCACCCCGTTGTCGACCGAGTTCTACCGGAAAGACGGACGACCGCAAGGAGGTACTACACATGCCTGACGCGACCCTGATCGATCGGTACCAGAACTACCGGACCCGACGCTTTCTCAAAAATGAACGCACGTATGCCAACTCGCTGCCCGCCTGGCGAACCCAGCGTCGCCGCCGGGCGCTGGTCACCGGGCTGGCGCTGACGTTCGCCTTCATGTTCGTGGTGAGCCTGATGTGTGCGTTCGGCATCCAGTGGGCACCGCTGCTGTGGCTACCGGCGTGCCTGGTCTTCTTCCCGCTGTGGCTGGTCCTTCAGATCGTGTCGGGCCGCCAGGGTGACGCACCGCTGGCCACGCTGGACGAATTCGAGTTGGCGCAGCGCAACAGCGCCCGGTCGGTCGGACTGGCCGTGACGCAGAACCTGATGATGATCCCGATCGCATATCTGATCTTCGGCTCGGTGATCACCCGCGGCGCCGACGCGGACATGGCCTACGCCGGCGGGCTGATGGCGTTGACCGTGCTGCTGGTCGGCGGCTGCACCCCGGCGATGATCCTGGGCTGGACCCGTCCCGACCCCGATGCCTGAGTGACTTCGGGGCCGCCCGTCACCCGTGACAAGTCGGACGGCACCGAAATCACGCGGTGCGGCCGCGCTCGGATCGGTAGCGACGCACCAGGGTGTCGGTGGAGGTATCCGACTGCTCGGCGGGCGCCGCATCAGCGGTGATCACCGGCAGCAGGGCCTTGGCCTGCGTCTTGCCCAGTTCCACACCCCACTGGTCGAACGAGTCGATACCCCAGATCACGCCTTCGACGAAGACCTGGTGTTCGTAGAGCGCGATCAACTGACCGACCGCCGACGGCGTCAACTTGGTCCCCAGGATCGAGGTCGTCGGGCGGTTCCCGGGCATCACCTTGTGCGGCACGACGTCAGCGGCGGTGCCTTCTGCGGCAATCTCCTCGGCGGTCTTACCGAAGGCCAGCACCTGGGTCTGGGCGAAGAAGTTGCTCATCAGCAGGTCGTGCATGCTGCCGGTGCCGTCGGCGGTGGGCAGGTCGTCGGTGGGCTCGCTGAAACCGATGAAGTCGGCGGGCACCATGCGGGTGCCCTGGTGCAGCAGCTGGTAGAACGCGTGCTGGCCGTTGGTGCCCGGTTCGCCCCAGAAGATCTCACCGGTGTCGGAGGTGACGGGGCTGCCGTCGGAGCGCACCGACTTGCCGTTGGACTCCATCGTCAGCTGCTGCAGGTAAGCCGCGAACCGGGACAGGTCGTTCGAATACGGCAGCACCGCACGGGTTCCCGCGCCGAAGAAGTTGTTGTACCAGAGCCCGATCATGCCGAGCAGGACCGGCGCGTTGGCCTCCAGCGGGGCTGTCCGGAAGTGTTCGTCGACGAGGTGGAACCCGCCGAGGAACTCCGCGAACCGTTCCCGGCCGATCGCCGCCATCACCGACAGGCCGATCGCCGAATCCACCGAGTAGCGCCCGCCGACCCAGTCCCAGAAACCGAACATGTTGTCGGTGTTGATGCCGAATTCACCGACCAGCTTGCTGTTGGTCGACACGGCGACAAAATGCTTCGACACCGCCTCATCGCCGAGCGCGTCGATCAGCCAACGGCGCGCCGCCGTCGCGTTGGTCAGAGTCTCCAGCGTGGTGAACGTCTTCGAGGCGACGACAAAAAGTGTTGCGGCAGGGTCCAATCCGTCGAGCTTGGCGACGAGATCGGCCGGGTCGACGTTGGAGACGAACCGTGCCGAGATGCCCGCGTCGGCATAGTGGCGCAGCGCGTCGTACACCATCACCGGCCCCAGATCAGACCCGCCGATGCCGATGTTGACGACCGTGGTGATGCGCTCGCCCGTGGCGCCGCGCCACTCGCCGCTGCGCAACCGGTCGGCGAACTCGCCCATCCGGTCGAGCACGTCGTGCACGTCGGCCGCGATGTCCTGGCCGTCCACCGTCATGTCGACCCCGCGGGGCAGACGCAGCGCGGTGTGCAGCACCGCCCGGTCCTCGGAGGTGTTGATGTGGACGCCGGAGAACATCGCGTCGCGACGCTCGGTGAGCTTGGCCGCCCGCGCAAGATCGAGCAGCAGCGTCAGGGTCTGCCGGGTGACGCGGTGCTTGCTGTAGTCGATGTAGAGGTCGCCCACCGTCAGCGCCAGTTCGGTGCCGCGGGTGGGATCCTGGGCGAACAGCTCACGAAGCTGCTCGCCGCCGATCTCGCCGTGATGCTCTGACAGCGCCCGCCAGGCGGGCGTTGCGGTGATGTCGGGGATTGTGGAGGTGTTGGCAGAGGTCTCGGCACCCATGTGAAGAACCCTAGTGCGGCCGGGCGACCGAGGGAGTAAATGATGGAGGTATGGATACTTCCGCGCTTCTGAACTCGGTACCCACCGGACTCTGGATCGGTGGTGAAGAACGCGAGGGCAAATCGACTTTCAACGTGCTGGACCCCAGCGACGACCAGGTGCTGACCACGGTCGCCGACGCGACGCCCGACGATGCGCGGGCCGCGCTCGACGCGGCCTGCGCGGTTCAGGCGGAATGGGCCGGGACCGCGCCGCGCAAGCGGGGCGAGATCCTGCGCGCGGTCTTCGAGGCCATCACCGAGCGGGCCGATGAGATCGCCGCGCTGATGACCCTGGAGATGGGCAAGGTGGTCGCCGAGAGCAAGGGCGAGGTGACCTACGGCGCCGAATTCTTCCGCTGGTTCGCCGAAGAAGCGGTCCGCATCGGTGGCCGCTACACGCCCAGCCCCGCGGGTAACGGACGCATCATCGTCACCAAGCAGGCCGTCGGGCCCTGCTATGCGATCACGCCGTGGAACTTCCCGCTGGCGATGGGCACCCGCAAGATGGGGCCGGCCTTCGCCGCAGGGTGCACGATGATCGTCAAGCCCGCCCAGGAGACGCCGCTGACGATGCTGCTGCTGGCCAAGCTGATGGACGAGGCCGGCCTACCCAAGGGTGTGCTGTCGGTGCTGCCGACGAGCAGCCCCGGGCCGGTGACCGAGGCGCTGATCAACGACGGCCGGCTGCGCAAGCTGACGTTCACCGGGTCCACCGGGGTGGGCAAGGCCCTGGTGAAGCAGTCGGCGGACAAGCTGTTGCGCACCTCGATGGAGCTCGGGGGCAACGCACCGTTCATCGTGTTCGACGACGCAGACATCGACGCTGCCGTCGACGGCGCGATCCTGGCCAAGATGCGCAACGGCGGCGAGGCGTGCACCGCGGCCAACCGCTTCCACGTCGCCAACTCGGTGCGGGCCGAATTCACCGAGAAGATGGTCAAGCGGATGAGCGAGTTCACCCTCGGCAAGGGCCTGGACCCGGCGTCGACACTGGGCCCGCTGATCAACTCCAAGCAGGTCAACACTGTCGCCGATCTGGTCTCCGACGCGGTGTCGCGTGGTGCCTCCGTGGCGATCGGCGGCGTCGCCCCCGGCGGGCCCGGCAATTTCTACCCGGCCACGGTGCTGGCCGACGTGCCGGCCGACGCCCGGATCCTCAAGGAGGAGGTGTTCGGACCCGTCGCCCCCATCACCGGCTTCGACACCGTGGAGGAGGGTATCGCCGCCGCCAACAACACCGAGTACGGGTTGGCCGCTTACATCTACACGCAGTCCCTGGACCGCGCGCTGAAGGTGGCCGAAGGCATCGAGTCCGGCATGGTCGGCGTGAACCGCGGCGTGATCTCCGATGCCGCCGCCCCGTTCGGCGGGATCAAGGAATCCGGCTTCGGGCGTGAGGGCGGATCCGAGGGCATCGAGGAGTACCTCGACACCAAGTACATCGCGTTGACCAACTAGCGCGCAGCACGGCCGCGCGCCTTCCCGATCCGGCGCCGCGCAGCCCATAAAATTCCTGATTCGCACGTGGCTGCGAATGATCAGGAGGGCCCGGGACCGTGACTGCCGTGAGTGCGGCGCCGATCCGTCTGGGCCCACGCCGATATGTGAGCGCCGGCCGGGGGATCGCCGCTCTCGACGGTGTCAGGGCGGTCGCCGTCGCGCTGGTGCTGGCCGATCACGGCGGTGTTCCCGGGCTGTCCGGCGGGTTCCTCGGTGTCGACGTCTTCTTCGTCCTCAGCGGTTTCCTCATCACCTCGCTGCTGATCGACGAGATCGGCCGCAGCGGCCAGATCGGCTTGAAGGACTTCTGGATTCGCCGTGCCCGCAGGCTGTTGCCCGCGCTGATCGTGATGGTGCTCGCGGTCGTGGCGGCGCGCGATCTGTTCGCCGAGGAATCCACCACCAACCTTCGAGACCACGCCGTCGCGACCTTCTTCTGGATGTCCAACTGGATGTTCGTCGCCGAGCGGACCGACTACTTCGCTGCGGGCGCGCCGCCGTCCCCGCTGCAGCACACGTGGTCGCTGGGCGTCGAGGAGCAGTACTACCTGCTCTGGCCGCTGTTGCTGGCCGCCGTCGTCGCGGGTCTGGCAACGGTGGCGTATCGCCGTGGTGTGCCACTGACCGTGCGGGCGATCCGCATCGCGGTCTTTGTCGTCGCGTCGACAGGTGTGATCGCCTCCGCGGGTGCGACCATGCTCGTCACCTCCGACGGGAACCTCAACCGTGTCTACTTCGGCACGGACACCCGGATGCAGGCTCTGCTCGTGGGAGCGGCGGCTGCGGCACTGCTGGTGCGCGACTGGCGCGGACTGGCCGCCGGCATGGTGATCCTGCGCTCGCGGTGGGCCCGATGGCTGGCGCGCGTCGTACCGGTCGTCGGTCTTTCGGTACTGGGACTGGCAGCCCACCTCGCCACCGGCAGCGCGGCGGAGTTCCGGCACGGCCTGCTGATCGTCGTCGCCGTCGCGGCGGTCCTCGTGGTCGCGTCGGTGGCACTCGAACAGGACGGGCCCGTCGCCCGCCTGCTGGCGCTGCCACCGCTGGTGGGGCTCGGCGCAATCTCGTACGGGGTCTACCTGTGGCACTGGCCGATCTTCCTGGTGATCAACGGCGAGCGCACCGGCACGACGGGATGGGAACTGTTCGCGCTGCGGTGCGCGGCGACCATCGCGGTGGCCACCGTGGTGTGGTGGGCCATCGAGCAGCCCATCCTGCGATGGCGACCCGTGTCTGTGCCGATGCTGCCGCTTGCCACTGCAACGGCGGCGACCGCCGCGGTGCTGACGATGACGATCATGCCGGTGGGGGTGCCGACCGGTAAGCCGGCGCCCGGACCCGAGATCGACACCGCCGCGCTGATCGCGCCCGAGATCCCTGTCGAGGTGTCGGTACCGGCGCGGCCGCGGGTGCCCGGAGAAACCACGGTCGCGGTGTTCGGCGACTCCATCGCGTGGACCCTGATGCGTTACCTGCCGCAGACGCCGGGGCTGAATTTTGCCGATTACACGACCATCGGGTGCGGCATCGCCCGCGGCGGACCCTACGAGTACGTCGGTCAGGAGCTCGACCAGAAGCCCGAGTGCGACGCCTGGCCCGGTCGGTGGTCCCAGCGGATCACCCACGAGCGCCCGGACGTGGTGCTGCTGATCGTCGGGCGCTGGGAGGTCGTCGACCGGATGAACGAAGGCCGCTGGACGCATATCGGCGAGTCCGGCTATGACGCCTACCTGCGCAGTGAACTCAACCGCGCACTGGACATCCTGGGCTCGACCGGAGCGCGGGTCGTGGTGACCACCGAGCCCTACAACCGCAGGGCGGAGAAGCCGGACGGCAGCCTCTACCCGGAGGACCAACCGAAGCGCGTCGAACGCTGGAACACGTTGTTGCGCAGCGTGGTCTCCGAGCGTGAGAACGCCACGGTGCTCGATCTGAACCGGAAGTTGAGCCCCAACGGCTACTACCAGGTGAAGGTCGACGGCATCCGGATGCGCAGCGACGGCGTACACCCGACGCCGGAGGCCGTCGAATGGCTGACGCCGTGGCTCACCGAGGCGCTGCGGCCCGGGTGAATCGGGCGCGCGCCACCACCGTCACGGTGCGTATACGCGCCGAATTCGCGAGGGGTCAGTGCCCGAGGCGGCCGCGGCCCATGCGCAGCAGCAGCATCGCCAGGTTCTTGCCCTCGGCGCCCAGCACGCTGTAGCGCTCGATGACCTTCATCTCCCGGCTGTGCACCAGACGGGTGCCGCCGGAGGCCATCCGTGCCTTGCCGATCAGCTGCGACACCTCGGTGCGGCGCTGAACCGCCTCCAGGATCGTCGCGTCGAGGCGATCGATCTCCTGGCGCAGGTCATCGATGTCGGGGCCGGCGGGCGCCTGAGAAGTTTCCGTCGTCGTCATGTCGTGGGTCTCCGAACTCTTGTTGTCTGAAGAGCCTGGCCTCATCCGATTTCGGGCCTCCCACAAGAAACGAGCCCCGGATCCGGAAGCGGACCGCGGGGCTCTGGGAAGCAGCTACACCACGGGCACCGCAGGCCGGTACCCGTAAAAAAATCGCTGCTGCGCAGTAAGCACCCAATGAGTGTGCCACTACCGGCCGTGCCAGCGCAAAGAGTGTCGCCGTGCGGCGGTAGGTTTGAGCGGATATGACCGCTTCTCCTGTCACGAGCGACACCGATCAGCAGCAGCTCCTCGAAGGGCTGAACCCGCAGCAGCGCCTGGCCGTGCTGCACGAGGGCGCACCGCTGCTGATCGTGGCAGGCGCCGGGTCCGGGAAGACCGCCGTTCTGACCCGCCGCATCGCCTATCTGCTGGCCGCCCGTGACGTGGGTGTCGGCCAGGTGCTGGCCATCACGTTCACCAACAAGGCCGCCGCGGAGATGCGCGAACGTATCGTCGCGCTGATCGGTCCCCGGGCCCGCAGCATGTGGGTGTCGACGTTCCACTCGACGTGTGTGCGGATCCTGCGCAACCAGGCCTCGCTGCTGCCCGGCCTCAACTCCAACTTCTCCATCTACGACGCCGACGACTCGCGACGCCTGCTGCTTATGATCGGCAAGGACATGGGTCTGGACACCAAACGACATTCACCGCGCGTGCTGTCCAACGGCATCTCCAACCTGAAGAACGAGCTGATCGGGCCCGAGCAGGCGGCGGCCGAGGCGTCGGAGGCCGCAGACGATCTGGCGCGCATCACCGCCGAGGTGTACGGGGAGTACCAGCGGCGGCTGCGTGCCGCCAACGCTCTGGACTTCGACGACCTCATCGGCGAGACAGTCGCTGTGCTGCAGGCCTTTCCGCAGATCGCGCAGTACTACCGACGCCGGTTCCGGCACATCCTCGTCGACGAGTACCAGGACACCAACCACGCGCAGTACATGTTGGTGCGCGAACTCGTGGGGGTCGGGGCCGCCGATACCGACTCGGTGCCGCTGGCCGAGCTGTGCGTGGTGGGCGACGCCGATCAGTCGATCTATGCGTTCCGCGGCGCGACGATCCGCAACATCGAGGATTTCGAACGCGACTTCCCCAACGCCACAACGATTCTGCTGGAACAGAACTACCGGTCGACCCAGACGATCCTGAATGCCGCCAACTCGGTGATCGCCCGCAACGCCGGACGGCGCGAGAAGCGGCTGTGGACCGATGCCGGCGACGGTGACCTGATCGTCGGTTACGTCGCCGACAACGAGCACGACGAGGCCAGGTTCGTCGCGCAGGAGATCGACGCGCTCTCCGACTCGGTGACCGACTTCTCCTATAACGACGTCGCCGTCTTCTACCGCACGAACAATTCGTCCCGGGCCATCGAAGAGGTCTTCATCCGGGCCGGCATACCGTACAAAGTTGTTGGGGGAGTGCGCTTCTACGAGCGCAGGGAGATCCGCGACATCGTCGCCTACCTACGGGTGCTGGACAACCCGGGGGACGCGGTGAGCATGCGGCGCATCCTCAACACTCCGCGCCGCGGCATCGGTGACCGCGCCGAAGCCTGTGTGGCGGTGTACGCCGAGAGCACCGGCGCCACCTTCAACGACGCCCTGGTGGCCGCCGCCGAAGGCAGGGTGCCGGTGCTCAACACACGTGCGGAGAAGGCGATTGCCGGATTCGTCGGACTGCTCGACGAGCTTCGGGGCAAACTCGACGAGGGCCTCGGTGAGCTGGTGGAGGCCGTGCTCGACCGCACCGGCTACCGGGTCGAACTGGAATCGTCGAGTGATCCGCAGGACCTCGCGCGGCTCGACAACCTCAACGAATTGGTCAGCGTCGCCCACGAATTCAGCATCGACCTGGCCAATGCCAAAGCGCTGGCGGAAACCGAGCCCGAGGACGAGGACATCCCCGACACGGGTGTGCTGGCGGCTTTCCTCGAGCGGGTGTCGCTGGTCGCCGACGCCGACGACATCCCAGAGCACGGCTCGGGCGTGGTGACGATGATGACGCTGCACACCGCCAAGGGGCTGGAGTTCCCGGTCGTCTTCGTCACCGGGTGGGAGGACGGCATGTTCCCCCACATGCGGGCGCTGGGCGATCCGCTCGAGCTGTCGGAGGAACGTCGGCTGGCCTACGTCGGCATCACCCGAGCCCGGCAGCGGCTCTACCTCAGTCGCGCCAAGATCCGCTCGTCGTGGGGTCAGCCGATGCTGAACCCGGAATCACGTTTCCTGCGGGAGATCCCGCAGGAACTGATCGACTGGCGCCGCACGGAGCAGGCGTCGTCGTTCTCCGCGCCGGTCAGTGGTGCAGGTCGGTTCGGCACCCCCCGGCCCTCGCCGGCGCGGTCGTCGGCCGGCAAGCGTGCGCTGCTGGTGCTGGAACCCGGCGACCGGGTCACCCACGACAAGTACGGCCTCGGCAGGGTCGAAGAGGTGTCCGGCGTCGGTGAGTCCGCCATGTCGCTGATCGACTTCGGCAGTGCCGGTCGGGTGAAGCTGATGCACAACCACGCCCCGGTGGCAAAGCTCTAGGAGCCCGTGCGGCCCCAGAGTGCGGTTTCGGGCAGCATCGCCAGCCCGATCGACGCCAACGGCAGCAGCGGCATCGCATAAACCACCGCCGGTAGCTTGGCGCCTGCGACGAACAAGCTGGCGAAGATCAGGATCGCGACCACGGATCCGACCACGATCAGCAGTCGGCCGATCCGTCGGCGCAGCAACAACGCGATCACCCCGCCGATGGTGCCCGCCGCGGAGACCGCCGACAGGAAGCCGATCGCTATGCAGAACAACAGGTCCGTTCCCCACCACCCGGTGATCAGGTCGGTGGCGATCACCGCGGTCGCCCACCCGGACAGGATGCTCACGACCGCCGTGGCGATGGCCGGTTTCGGGTCTGCCGAAGGGGTTCGGGAACGTCCCACGACGGCGGGCTTGGCGCGGGGGACGTCGTCGCGCCCGTCGCCGGCGGGAATGAGGGATGTGGGGAGTTCGGGCACAACGGTCGTCGGGGGATCGACGACCGGCGCCGGGATCTCACCGGTGGGGTGCCGCCGGATGATGCCCGTCGGCTGATCCGGGGCAGAGGGGATCGGCTGAGAAGGTGCGCTCAGCGGAGCGCGACGGAGGATCCGCGTTTCTGGTTCTGAAGCCTGGTTGTCGTCGCTGGCCACTCAGCCAACGTAGCCGCCGGGGGTCAATCCCCGCTTGGACAGCCACCCGACGGGGTCGATCCGGTCGGAGCCGTTGACCATGACCTCGAAGTGCAGGTGCGGACCGGTCGAGTTGCCCCGGTTGCCCATCGTGGCGATCTGATCGCCTGCCATCACCCGCTCACCGACGCCGACCACCCAGGTGTTGATGTGGCCGTAGAGGGTCACGGTGCCGTCGGAGTGCTTGAGCTTGACGTACGCGCCGTATCCGGCGGTCGGGCCGGCTTCGATGACCACGCCGTCGGCGGCGGCCAGGATCGGTGTGCCGATCGAGTTGGCGATGTCGATGCCGCCGTGCAGAACACCCCAGCGGTAGCCGAACCCCGACGTCCACACGCCGCGGGTGGGCATCGCGAACTGGGGCCGCACCAGGCGGGCTTCCCGCTCGGCGCGCTCCTGGGCGAACGCGGCGGCCTTGGTGATCTCCTCGGCATGGACGGCCGAGTTCGCCGCCGGGGTGACGGTCACGACCTGCATGCCGTCCACCGACCCGGTGATGACGGCGCCGCCGCCCATCGCGGTCTGATCAGCGGCGAGCACGGTCTCCGCGGGAGCCTTCGGTGCACCGTTGGTCACGGTGTAGGCGCCGGCCGCGGTGGCTCCGACGGCCATCGCCGCCACCATCAGGCGACCCCGGACGGGCACCTCGGCTTTGCGGTGCAGGCCCTTGCCCTTGCCTGCGCGCATGTCGATCACGTCGGTGGCCGCGGCGCCGTCGCTGACGTCGGTGTGGCTCTCGCGGTACGCCCGGGTGGTCCCGCGACGGTCGGCACGCGGTTGGGTGCGGAACTCCGAGGGCACGGCCAGACGCAACGGCACGAGGTCGTCGGTGTCGTGCAGGTCGTCGAGTTCGGGAGCGTGGATGACCTGCGCTTCGCGGTCGAACGCGGCGTGCGGCAGGAAGTCGAGTTCGGCCAGATCGCCGAATTCGTTGAAGGGGATTATGTCGGTGACTTCGGCGGCCTCTGGAGCTGCGACGGCGAGTCGGCTACCGACCCTTACGGAGCGGGCGTTCGCTGACAATCCCTCATAGGGCCGAGGCGAACGATGCTGAGGCAACCTGAAAAGTCCTTGTCGTCGTGATCACACCGTTACTTAGACCAGAGGACGTTAACCAAATTCCAATCAAAGTGGCAACCCGAGCGCTTATTCCGCCGGAGATTGTGACTTGAATCACGAATGTGCCGGCGGTGAGATCCACCACATGAGCGGTGGGCGGTGACAAGGGTCTGCGTTCGTGTCGATAAAGTTTCCCCGAGCCCGGCGGGACCAAACACCTAGGTGAATTCCGGCGGGCGGGAGAGTCGCAGCGACTGCGGATAACAACAACAGACAGACAGTGGGTCCATGGATCTCTTCGAGTACCAGGCGAAGGAACTGTTCGCCAAACACAACGTCCCGACGACGCCCGGCCGGGTCACCGACTCCGCCGAGGACGCGAAGGCCATCGCCGAGGAGATCGGCAAGCCGGTCATGGTGAAGGCGCAGGTCAAGGTCGGCGGCCGCGGGAAGGCCGGCGGCGTCAAGTACGCCGCGACGCCGGATGACGCGTTCACCCATGCCCAGAACATCCTGGGTCTGGACATCAAGGGCCATGTGGTGAAGAAGCTGCTGGTCGCCGAGGCCAGCGACATCGCCGAGGAGTACTACATCTCCTTCCTGCTCGATCGCTCCAACCGGACCTACCTGGCGATGTGCTCGGTGGAGGGCGGCGTGGAGATCGAAGAGGTCGCCGCCACCAAGCCTGAGCGGCTCGCCAGGGTGTCCGTCGACGCCGTCAAGGGTGTCGACGAGGCCTTCGCCCGCTCGATCGCCGAGCAGGGCCATCTGCCCGCCGAGGTGCTCGACGCCGCGGCCGTCACCATCGCCAAGCTCTGGGACGTGTTCGTCGGCGAGGACGCCACGCTGGTGGAGGTGAACCCGTTGGTGCGGACGCCGGACGATCAGATCCTGGCGCTGGACGGCAAGGTCACCCTCGACGCCAACGCCGACTTCCGGCAGCCCGGTCACGCGGAGTTCGAGGACAAGGACGCCACCGACCCGCTGGAGCTGAAGGCGAAGGAGAACGACCTCAACTACGTCAAGCTCGACGGCGCGGTGGGCATCATCGGCAACGGAGCGGGTCTGGTCATGTCGACCCTCGACGTGGTCGCGTACGCCGGCGAGAAGCACGGCGGCGTGAAGCCCGCCAACTTCCTCGACATCGGCGGTGGCGCCTCGGCCGAGGTGATGGCCGCGGGCCTCGACGTCATCCTGGGCGACGATCAGGTCAAGAGCGTGTTCGTCAACGTGTTCGGCGGCATCACCGCCTGTGACGCGGTGGCCAACGGCATCGTCAACGCGCTGAAGATCCTCGGCGACGAGGCCAACAAGCCACTGGTCGTGCGGCTCGACGGCAACAACGTCGAGGAGGGCCGGCGGATTCTCGCCGAGGCCAATCATCCCCTGGTGATCCAGGCCGAGACCATGGACGCCGGCGCCGACAAGGCCGCCGAGCTGGCCAACAAGTAAGGGGCACTTGCTATGTCTATTTTTCTGAACAAGGACTCCAAGGTCATCGTCCAGGGCATCACCGGCGGTGAGGGCACCAAGCACACCAAGCTGATGCTCAAGGCCGGCACCCAGATCGTGGGCGGCGTGAATGCGCGCAAGGCGGGCACGACCGTCACGCACCAGGACAAGGACGGCAAGGACGTCGAGCTTCCGGTGTTCGCGAGCGTCGCCGAAGCGATGAAGGAGACCGGCGCCGACGTATCGATCGCCTTTGTCCCGCCTGCCTTCTCCAAGGACGCGATCATCGAGGCCATCGACGCCGAGATCCCGCTGTTGGTCGTCATCACCGAGGGAATCCCGGTGCAGGACAGCGCCTATGCCTGGGCCTACAACGTGGAAAAAGGTCAGAAGACCCGGATCATCGGCCCGAACTGCCCGGGCATCATCACCCCCGGTGAGTCGCTCGTCGGCATCACGCCGAACAACATCACCGGCAAGGGCCCGATCGGGCTGGTGTCGAAGTCGGGCACCCTGACCTACCAGATGATGTACGAATTGCGCGATCTCGGCTTTTCGACCGCCATCGGTATCGGCGGCGACCCGGTCATCGGCACCACCCACATCGACGCCATCGAGGCGTTCGAGAAGGATCCCGAGACCAAGGTCATCGTGATGATCGGTGAGATCGGCGGCGACGCCGAGGAGCGGGCGGCCGACTACATCAAGGCCAACGTCTCGAAGCCGGTCGTGGGCTACGTCGCGGGCTTCACCGCGCCGGAAGGCAAGACGATGGGCCACGCCGGCGCCATCGTGTCCGGTTCGTCGGGCACCGCCGCCGCCAAGCAGGAGGCGCTGGAGGCCGCAGGCGTCAAGGTCGGCAAGACGCCGTCGGAGACCGCCGAGCTCGCTCGGGAGATCTTCGAAAACCTGAGCTAGGTGCACCGCGCACCTTGCATCGCGAGCGCGCGCGTTGGTACGGCGACACCCCGTCGCAGACGTACCAACGCGCGCGTTCGTCGTGCGAGTCAGCTACCGCGGTAGTGCAGGTAGTCGCGCAGCAGCGGGTCGGTGAGGTCGTACCACGAGGTTCGGCGGTCTTCGTCGGCTTTTGACGAGGTGACCCACTGGTCGGCGGCCAGCCGTCCGAGCGCGGCGGATGCCGACTGATTCGACACGCCCACGGCGGCAGCAAGATCGGAGACGGTCCG
>NZ_JBAUJR010000275.1:0-9115 GCF_049683935.1 Mycobacterium sp.
GTCCCGAATCGCCGCGGGTCGAACCCTCACCGTCGCGACCGGCGAGCGGCCAGGCCGTCCTGGCGGGTTGGCGCATGCTGCTCGACGCCGGACGGTTGCAGGACGGCGAACCGCATCTCGCAGGGACCGCACACCGGCCGGTCGCGCGAGTGTCGCCCGCCACGGCCGCCGAGATCGGCGTCGCACCCGGTGAGCTGATCACCGTCAGGACCGAGCGCGGCACGATCACCCTTCCGGCGGAGATGACCGATATGGACGAGCGCGTGGTGTGGCTGCCGATGAACTCGCCCGGCAGCGCGGTGCACCGGGCACTGGGTGTGACGGCCGGCGCTGTGGTGACGATCGAACGGGGTGACGCGTGATCCATCCCGATCCGACGCTGTTCGGTCACGATCCGTGGTGGCTGATGCTGGCCAAGGCCCTCGGCATCTTCGTGTTCCTGTTGTTGACGGTGCTGACGGCGATCCTTCTCGAGCGAAAGATCCTGGGCCGCATGCAGTTGCGTCTCGGCCCCAACCGGGTGGGTCCGCGCGGGCTGCTGCAGTCGCTGGCCGACGGTGTCAAGCTCGCGCTCAAGGAGGGGCTGATCCCGGCCGGGGTGGACAAGTGGATCTACCTCGCCGCACCGGTCATCGCGGTGATACCGGCCTTCATGGCGTTCGCCGTCATCCCGTTGGGCGGCGAGGTCTCGGTGTTCGGTCATCGGACGGCGCTGCAACTGACCGACCTGCCCGTGGCGGTGCTCTACATCCTCGCGGTCACCTCGATCGGGGTGTACGGGATCGTGCTGGCCGGCTGGGCATCCGGGTCGGTCTACCCGCTGCTGGGCGGTCTGCGGTCGTCGGCGCAGGTGGTCTCCTACGAGATCGCGATGGCGCTGTCGTTCGTCGCGGTGTTCATCTATGCCGGGACGATGTCGACCTCGGGGATCGTCGCCGCCCAGAACGACACCTGGTTCGTGTTCCTGCTACTGCCGTCGTTCCTGGTGTACGTCACCTCCATGGTCGGTGAAACCAACCGTGCGCCTTTTGATCTGCCCGAGGCCGAGGGCGAACTGGTCGGCGGTTTCCACACCGAGTACTCGTCGTTGAAGTTCGCGATGTTCATGCTCGCCGAGTACGTCAACATGACCACGGTGTCGGCGTTGGCCGCGACGTTGTTCCTGGGCGGTTGGCACGCTCCGTGGCCGATCAGCATCTGGGAAGGGGCCAACACCGGGTGGTGGCCGCTGCTGTGGTTCACCGCGAAGGTCTGGGTGTTCCTGTTCCTGTTCATGTGGCTGCGGGCCACACTGCCCCGAATGCGCTACGACCAGTTCATGCGGCTGGGCTGGAAGATCCTGATCCCGGTGTCGCTGGGCTGGATCATGATCGTCGCCGCCACCCGCGTGCTGCGCGACTACGGCTATCAGGGCTGGGCCACCGGCCTGATCGCCGCCGGGATCGTCGCGGTGCTCGCGGTGCTCTTGGTCGGGTGGCGGACGCTGCACGCCCGAAAAGTACGCAGGACCCCCGAACCACCCGTTCAAGCAGCAGAACCGGGCGCGTTCCCGGTGCCGCCCATGCCCGTCAAGGAGCCAGCCGATGCCTAAATTCCTCGATGCCATCGCCGGTTTCGGCGTCACATTCGGGTCCATGTTCAAGAAGCCGGTCACCGAGGAGTACCCGGAGAAGCCCGGCCCGGTGGCACCGCGCTACCACGGCCGCCATCAACTCAACCGGTATCCGGACGGGTTGGAGAAGTGCATCGGCTGCGAGTTGTGCGCGTGGGCCTGCCCCGCCGACGCGATCTTCGTCGAAGGCGCCGACAACACCGAGGAAGAACGGTATGCGCCCGGCGAACGCTACGGCCGCGTGTACCAGATCAACTACCTGCGGTGCATCGGATGCGGGCTGTGCATCGAGGCATGCCCGACGCGCGCGCTGACGATGACCACCGACTACGAGATGGCCGACGACAACCGTGCCGACCTGATCCTGGGTAAGGACAAACTGCTGGCTCCGCTGCAACCGGGAATGGAGCAACCGCCACACCCGATGGCCCCGGGAAGCACCGACGACGACTACTACCTCGGCAACATCACCCCCATCAAGGAGGTGCAGTGAGCGTCGAGTTCGTCACCGCAGTATCCAACACCGCGCTGTCCGACACCGGGCTCACCAGCACCAACGAGGCCGTCCTGTTCTGGATCCTGGCGGTGGTGTCGGTCGTCGGTGCAATCGGTGTGGTCGCCGCCCCGAAGGCGGTCTATTCGGCGATCTCGCTCGCGCTGACCATGATCGCGCTCGCGGTCCTCTACATCGCCCAGGACGCTCCTTTTCTCGGGGTGGCGCAGGTGGTGGTCTACACCGGCGCGGTGATGATGCTGTTCCTGTTCGTCCTGATGCTGATCGGTGTCGACTCCTCGGAGTCGCTGGGGGAAACCCTTCGCGGACAACGCCTCGCGGCGATCAGCGCCGGCGTCGGGTTCGGCATCCTGCTGATCGCCGGCATCGGCAACGTCTCGGTCAGCGGGTTCACCGGGCTGACCGAGGCGAACGGGAACGGCAACGTCGAAGGCCTGGCCGCGCTGATCTTCACGCAATATCTGTGGGCTTTCGAGCTGACCGGGGCATTGCTGATCACGGCCACGCTGGGAGCGATGCTGCTCGCACATCGGGAGCGCCTCGAGCGCCGCAAGAGCCAGCGCGAACTCGCCGCCGAGCGGTTCGCCCCGGGTGGGCATCCGACCACACTGCCGAACCCCGGTGTGTACGCCAGACACAACGCCGTCGACGTACCCGCCCGACTCCCCGACGGCTCGGCGTCGGAACTGTCGGTCAGCGCGATCCTGCAATTGCGTGATCTGCCTGACGACGATGACCGGGAAGCCGACGGGGAGCGCCGATGAATCCCGACAACTACCTGTACCTGTCCGCTCTGCTGTTCACCATCGGCGCGTCCGGGGTGCTGCTGCGGCGCAACGCCCTTGTCATGTTCATGTGTGTCGAGCTGATGCTGAACGCCACGAACCTGGCATTTGTCACGTTCTCCCGCATGCACGGGCACCTCGACGGGCAGGTGGTGGCCTTCTTCACCATGGTGGTCGCCGCGTGCGAAGTGGTGATCGGTCTGGCAATCATCATGACCATCTTCCGAAGTCGACGTTCGGCGAACGTCGACGACGCCAGTCTGCTGAAGAACTGATGGGCCGATGACACTTCCGGTGTGGCTGGTGATCGCGCTCCCGTTGGCGGGCGCGGTGATCCTGCTGTTGGCGGGCCGGCGTTCCGATCGGTGGGGGCATCTGCTGGGCACGGTCGCCGCGGTCGCGTCCTTCGGTTGTGCCGCAGTGCTTTTTGTGGACATGCTCGGCCGTGAAGCCGACAGCAGGACGACCCACGAATCGCTGTTCTCCTGGGTTCCGGCAGGCGAACTGCGAGTCGACTTCGGCTTGCAACTCGACCAGCTGTCGATGTGCTTCATCCTGCTCATCACCGGTGTCGGATCGCTCATCCACATCTACTCGATCGGCTACATGGCCGAAGACGCCGAGAGGCGAAGGTTTTTCGCCTACCTGAACCTGTTCCTCGCCGCGATGCTGCTGCTCGTGCTCGCTGACAACTACCTCGGCCTGTACATGGGCTGGGAGGGCGTCGGACTGGCGTCGTACCTGCTGATCGGCTTCTGGTCGCACAAGCCGTCGGCTGCGACGGCGGCCAAGAAGGCCTTCGTCGTCAACCGGGTCGGCGACATCGGTCTGGCGGTGGCGCTGATGGTGATGTTCGCCGCCGTCGGATCCGTCTCGTTCGCCGCGGTTTTCGACGCCGCACCGGCGCTCACCGACGGCACGCTGACCGCGATCGGGTTGATGCTGCTGCTGGCCGCGTGCGGCAAGTCCGCCCAGGTCCCGTTGCAGTCCTGGCTCGGAGACGCGATGGAGGGCCCGACGCCGGTCTCGGCACTGATCCACGCTGCCACCATGGTCACCGCCGGGGTGTATCTGATCGTGCGCTCGGGCCCCGTGTTCGACCTCGCACCGCACGCACAGACCGCCGTCGTGGTCGTCGGCGCGGTCACCCTGCTGTTCGGCGCTGTCATCGGCTGCGCGAAGGACGACATCAAGAAGGCGCTCGCCGCATCCACGATGAGCCAGATCGGCTACATGGTGCTGGCCGCCGGCCTGGGGCCCGCCGGGTACGCCTTCGCGATCATGCATCTGATCACCCACGGGTTCTTCAAGGCCGGGCTCTTCCTGGGCGCGGGTTCGGTCATGCACGCGATGGACGACGAGGTCAACATGCGCCGCTACGGCGGGCTGCGCAAAGCACTTCCGATCACCTTCGTGACATTCGGGCTCGGCTACCTCGCGATCATCGGTATCCCACCGCTGGCGGGGTTCTTCTCCAAGGACGGGATCATCGAAGCCGCGCTGGGCGCAGGCGGCGTCAAGGGCATCATTCTCGGTGGCGCAACGATTCTGGGCGCCGGGATCACCGCGTTCTACATGACCCGGGTGATGCTGATGACGTTCTTCGGCGAGAAACGCTGGGCACAAACGGTTCATCCCCATGAGTCACCCGCGGTGATGACCTGGCCGATGATCCTGCTGGCAATCGGCTCGGTCACCGCCGGCGGGGCGCTGGCGATCGGGGGCACGCTCGAGCACTGGCTGGCACCGGTCGTCGGCGCCGAGGAGATTCACCACGTGCTGCCGGTGTGGGTGGTGACGGTGATCGTGCTGTCCGTCGTGGCGATCGGTGTCGGCATCGCGTACCGCATGTACGGAACGCGCCCGGTTTCCGAAGAGGTGCCGGCCGGGTCGGCGCTGACCGTCGCGGCCCGCCGAGACCTGTACGGCGACATGTTCAACGAGAGGGTGCTGATGCGTCCCGGCGGGGCTGTCACGGTGGGCTTGGTGGAGATCGACGACGAGGCGGTGGACGGCGCAGGAAGCGGACTTGCCGCCGGTGTCGGGCGCATCTCCGCCGGCCTGCGACAGCTGCAGACCGGGTTCGCACGCTCCTACGCACTCTCGATGCTCGCCGGCACAGTCCTCGTCGTCGCGGCCATCCTGGCGGTGAACCTGTGGTGACCTCGATCCCGTGGCTGACGGTTCTGTGGGCGGTGCCCATGGTCGGCGCTGCGCTGGTGTTGCTGTTACCCGCCGCGCAACGCGCGCTGGCGAAGTGGGTGGCACTGGCGGTCTCGCTTGTGGTGCTGGCCGTCACGGCCGTGGTGACCGTCGGGTTCGACCCCGCCGGCGAACAGTTCCAGTTCGTCGAGTCCCACACGTGGATACCGTCTTTCGGGACCGGCTACATCCTCGGCATCGATGGCATCGCGCTGGCCCTGGTGGTGCTCACCGCGGTGTTGGTGCCCCTGCTGATCATCGCCGGCTGGAACGACGCCCGCGATCGGCTCAGCTGGGGTGGGCGCTCGGTCAACATCTACTTCGCGCTGACGCTGGCCGTCGAGGGCATGGTGCTGATCTCGCTGGTCTCGCTGGACATCCTGCTGTTCTACGTGTTCTTCGAGGCGATGCTGATCCCGATGTACTTCCTCATCGGCGGGTTCGGCGGGCAGAACCGCAGCGCCGCGGCCGTGAAGTTCCTGCTGTACAACCTCTTCGGCGGTTTGATCATGCTCGCCGCGGTGGTCGGTCTGTACGTGGTGACCGCCCAGAGCGATGCCTTCGCGGCCGGAACGTTCGACTTCCGCGCCATCGTCGCCGCGGTGGCCGGCGGCGAGTTCGTGCTGAACCCGATGGTGATGCACCTGCTCTTCGGCGGATTCATGTTCGCGTTCGCCGTGAAGGCGCCATTGTGGCCGCTGCACCGGTGGCTGCCCGACTCGGCGGTCGAGGCCACCCCGGCCAGCGCCGTGCTGATGATGGCGATCATGGACAAGGTCGGTACCTTCGGAATGATCAGGTACTGCCTGCAACTCTTTCCTGACTCCGCCAAGTACTTCAGCCCGCTGATCATCACGCTCGCCGTGATCGGGATCGTCTACGGCGCCATCGTCGCCATCGGCCAGAACGATGTCATGCGCCTGATCGCCTACACCTCGATCTCACACTTCGGCTTCATCATCCTCGGTATCTTCGTCATGACCAGCCAAGGGCAATCCGGGTCGACGCTGTACATGGTCAACCACGGCATCTCGACGGCCGCACTGTTCCTGATCGCCGGGTTCCTGGTGTCCCGTCGGGGATCTCGTCTGATCAGCGACTACGGCGGAGTGCAGAAGGTGGCGCCGGTGCTCGCCGGAACCTTCCTGGTATCCGGTCTGGCGACGTTGTCGCTGCCCGGTCTGGCACCGTTCATCAGCGAGTTCCTGGTCCTGATAGGCACTTTCACCCGGTACCCGGTCTTCGCGGTGGTCGCGGCCAGCGCGCTGGTGCTGTCCGCGATCTACATCCTGTGGATGTATCAGCGGATGATGACCGGCCCACTGCCCGCCGACTTGGACGGCAAGGGTGTGCTGTCCGACCTGGTGCCGCGGGAGCTCGTCGTGGTGGCTCCCCTGATCGCGCTTCTGCTGGTGCTCGGGGTGTATCCCAAGCCCGCACTCGACGTCATCAACCCCGCGGTGACCTACACGTTGACGACGATCGATCAGCCTGACCCGGCACCCCGGATGGCGGAAGGCCCGACACGATGACTGTTCCCACGCCGAGCATCGAGTACGTCCTGCTGTCCCCCATGCTCATCGTGCTGGGCGCGGCCGTTCTCGGCGTCCTCGTCGAGGCATTCGCCCCCCGCCGGCAGCGCTACGTCGCCCAGGTGGCACTGAGCCTCGTAGCGCTGATCGCGGCCTTCGTCGCCGTCGTCATGCTCGCGCGAGACCTGGACGGCGGCAACGGCTTCACCGCCGTGATGGGCGCCGTGGCCGTCGACATGCCCGCGCTGTTCCTTCAGGGCACCATTCTCCTTGTCGGGGTGCTGGGTGTCCTGCTCATCGGCGAGCGCCGGATCGGTCTGCCCGGGCAGGACCCGGAGGACTCCGCCGGCCTGGACGCCTTCACCCCGCAGGCCTCCGCGGTCGTCGGAAGTGTCGACGAGCGCCTGGCCACCAAGTCGGGTGTCGTCCAGACCGAAGTGTTTCCACTGACGTTGTTCGCGGTAGGCGGCATGTTGCTGTTCCCGGCGGCCAACGACCTGCTGACGATGTTCGTCGCGCTCGAGGTGCTGTCGCTTCCGCTGTATCTGCTGTGTGGACTCGCACGGCGCCGACGCCTGCTCTCACAGGAATCGGCGCTGAAGTACTTTCTGCTGGGGGCGTTCTCGTCGGCGTTCTTCCTGTACGGCGCCGCGATGTTGTACGGCTACGCGGGCACCCTGAAACTCGACGGCATCGCCGATGCGCTCGCGGCGGGCACCGGCAAGCCCTCCCTGGCCTTGATCGGCACGGGACTGCTCCTGGTCGGGGTGCTGTTCAAAGTCGGCGCCGTGCCGTTCCATTCGTGGATTCCCGACGTATACCAGGGCGCCCCGACACCGATCACGGCGTTCATGGCCGCGGCGACCAAGATCGCCGCGTTCGGCGCGATGCTGCGACTGTTCTACGTGGCGCTGCCCGAACTGCGCGACGACTGGCGCCCGGTGCTGTGGGCGATCGCGATCTTGACGATGGTGATCGGCACGGTCACCGCGGTCACCCAGACCGACATGAAGCGGATGCTCGGATACTCGGCGGTGGCCCACACCGGCTTCATCCTGACCGGTGTCATCGCCGGCAACGAGGCCGGACTGTCCTCGACGCTGTTCTATCTGTTCGCCTACGGTTTCTCCACCGTCGGTGCGTTCGCCGTGGTGAGCCTGGTCCGCGACGGTGCAGGCGAGGAGGACACCGCGATGACGCGGTGGGCAGGCCTGGGCAAACGTTATCCCGTTGTCGGCATCGTCTTTTCGCTGTTCCTTCTGGCGTTTGCCGGTATCCCCCTCACCAGTGGTTTCGTCAGCAAGTTCGCGGTCTTCAAAGCTGCAGGCGAGGGCGGCGCCATCCCGCTCGTCGTGGTCGGAGTGTTCGCCAGCGCGATCGCGGCGTACTTCTACGTCCGGGTGATCGTGCTGATGTTCTTCACCGATCGTCCCGACGACGGCCCTGTGGTGGTCGTGCCCAGCGTGCTGACGACGGCCGTCGTCACCGTCACCGCGGCCGTCACGTTCATGCTCGGCGCACTCCCGCAGCCGCTGCTCGACCTGGTCAACTCCGCGGACCGGTTCCTCTGATACGAACGGTGCCACGATGACCGAGCAACTGGTGCTGACCGTCGACCGGGGCGCCGTGCGAATCCTGACGCTGAACCGACCGGCGGCGCGGAACGCGCTGAGCCGGGACCTGATTCGTGCCGCCTATGCGGCGTTGACCGCCGCCGATGCCGACGAGTCGGTGTGTGCGGTCGTGCTGACCGGCAGCGATCCGGCGTTCTGCGCCGGTGTGGACCTCAAGGAGGCGGCCCGCGACGGCCTGTCGTACTTCGAGGAGTTCCGATCCCAGAGCTGCATCGCGGCCGTCGCCAACATGCGCACCCCCGTCGTCGGCGCCATCAACGGCGCCACGTTCACCGGTGGCCTGGAGATGGCGCTGGGCTGCGACTTCCTGATCGCCTCGGAGCGCGCGGTCTTCGCCGACACCCATGCGCGGGTGGGAATCCTGCCCGGCGGCGGCATGACGGCTCGACTCCCCCAGCTCGTCGGCGCGGCGATGGCACGGCGGCTGTCGATGACCGGAGAGGTCGTTGATGCCGCACGCGCCGAACGGATCGGGCTGGTCACCGAGGTGGTGGCCCACGAGCGACTGCTCGAGCGCGCCGTCGAACTCGCCGCCCAGATCGCCGACGTGCCGCGACCGACGATGCGCGGCCTCAAGGAGATCTACACGACAGGGGCCTCGGCGGTGACCGGTCCGGCGCTGGCAGCAGAGGAGAAGATCGCGTTCGCCCAGCACCGCGATTTCGACACCCTCGACGTCCAGTTCCGCGCCGTGTCCGAGCGGAACAAGGAGCAGATCCGACCGCAGTAGGGGCCCGCCCGAGGGGTCAGGTCACCACGCCGTGCAGCAGGATCGCCGTGGTGCTGTCCACCCAGGCTGGGCTCGCGAGGTTCTCCGGTGCCTGCAGCAGCGCCAG
>NZ_JBAUJR010000276.1:0-16188 GCF_049683935.1 Mycobacterium sp.
CCCACCTGGTGGGGGCGAGGATGCACGTAGGCGCCCGCTGGCGTCGCCCCCGCCCCGCGCTGGTGCTGCCGACGCCCCTTCGGGAACGAACTACGCCCGGAGTGCCAGCGCCCAGGTCTGCGTTGAAGGCCCGGTGACGGCTTCTGCTCCTCGTCGCGACGAATCCAGACGACAAACCGCTGAGACAAACGACAGCCGCATGACAAACCCGCTGAGAATATGACACGCGGGCTGAGACCCGCGTCCCACCCCCGCCCCGAAGTGGTTGTCTAAACACCACCATTAGTGGTAGACTAAAAACAACCACTTAGGAGGGGCGATGGCCACCAGCGCGACCACTGACCGAGGAACCGTCACCGCAGGCGACAGCCCCGACTTGCGTTCCTATGACTGGATTTTGGTGTCCTCCAGCGCCGGGAAGGACTCGCAAGCTGCCCTCGACGTCGTAGCCGAGGCAGCCTCACAGGCTGGCGCCCTCGACCGGGTCGTGGTGGTGCACGCCGACCTCGGGGAAGCGGAGTGGGACGGCGTGCCGGAACTGGCCGCCGAACACGCCGCCCACTACGGACTGCGCTTTGAGCTGGCCCGCCGTGAACGCGACGGAGCCCTGTACACCATCCTCGATCACGTCCAGCAGCGCGGCATGTGGCCGAGCAGCCAACAACGTTGGTGCACTTCAGATTTCAAGCGCGGACCGATCCGCAAAGTGATGACCAAACTCGTCGCAGAACTGCGCGACAGCGACCAGGTGGTGGGCCGGCCGGTGCATCTGCTCAACGTCATGGGGCTGCGCGCCGAGGAGAGCAGCGCCCGCGCCCGCCGCCAGCCCTACGCCCCGAATCCCTCAGCCTCCAACGGCCGCCGCCGCGTCGATGACTGGTACCCCATCCACGAACTGTCGACCACCCAGGTCTGGCAGCGGGTCCGCTCTGCCGGCACCCGCCCGCACCCCGCCTACCTGGAAGGCATGTCCCGACTGTCCTGCCGATTTTGCGTGCTGGCCAGCCGCGCGGACCTGGTGTGCTCAGCCCGGCTGAACCCCGAACTGGCCCGCCGCTACGCCGCAGTCGAAACCCAGACCGGGCACCGCTTCCGCGCCGACCTGTCCATGGCCGACATCATCGCCGAGGCCGCCGCCGGTGAACAGGGAGCCTTCCTCGACCTTGCCGAACTGCACCCCATCGGGTCATGAGCACCGCCACCAGTCAGGAGCCGACCATGAGCACCAACACCATTCACCCCGTGCAGGGCCGCGATCCCTACGCCAGCCGCCGCGTGGCGGTGTACAAGAACCTGCACAAGGGCGCCTGGTCGATCAAAGCCCTCGACGGCCCCCACAAGGGCAAGATCGTCGCCCACGCCGACCGCGTCGGACTGCTCGACTGTGCAATGCACGTCGGGCGAGCCGCTCAGGCCCGCATCGCCGCCGGTGCGGCCCGCGAGGTCCACGCCTGGGTGACCGGCCGCCTGGCCGACATCACCCTCGACCACCCCGCCCGCCTGGTCTACCGCCCGCATGAACGTCCCGAGTTCTACCTGGCCGCCACCGGCCGCGCCGTGGCCACCAGCCCAGCCGCACTGTTCACCGACCACGCCTACATCAACGCCGCCTGACGCCCAGAGGAACCCAGCCATGACCACCCCCACCCTCCCCCTGCCGACCATCCCCGACGACACCCTGCGCGAACTGCTCTGCGCCTACTTCTTCGCCCGCGACGACCTCTACGAGACCGAGGCCGACGCCGAGGTCAGAGCCGCCCACCCCGAGTCGATGTGCACCACCAGCCGACAAGCCGTCATCGACCTGGCCGACGAACTGGTCGCCCGATTCGTGCCCGACACCGCTGCTCGCTGCGCCCTGACCGGCGAAGACCCCGCCACGCTGGCCTACACCGGCCCATCGCAACCCCGCGCCGGCGACCTCATCGCCGCGATCCACCCCGGCACCGGACGCATCACCGGCACCGTCCACGCCGTCACCGACCACGCAGCCATCGTCCACTGGCAGTACACGAACCTGCCGCCGATCACCTACCCACTGACCCAGATCGTGCCCACCGCTTGCGGCTGGCACATCAGACGCACCTGATCTCGCCCCCGCACACGCCCCATCACCGCCAAGGGAAGGAACCGACCCCGCCATGACCACCAGCATCGACCGATTCGCCGACAGCGTCCGCTATCACTTCGCCCACCCCCCTGCTGACTGGACCATCCGCAAAATCGACTCCCGTCGCTGGGCGGTGATCAACACCGCCGGAGACACCATCGACACCCACCCCACCCGCAGCGCTGCCGAACACGCCGCTGCCGCCGGCCCCTACGTCCGGATCTGGTCGGACCGCACCGCCTGGTACCTCGGCACCACCAACGACCCCCGCAACCGCACACTGACCCCCGAGGAACTGCGCACCATCGCCACCGTGCTCACCGACCTCGACCACCCCGAGGCCCCCGCCGCCCGCCACCGCGCCTGGCCCGACACCGAATTCTGCGACCTGTGCGACCTCCCCTTGACCGGCCCAGGCCGCCTGTGCCCCAACTGCGACCACTGCGACACCGAGGACTGCACCAATCCCCTCAACGACGGCGAAGGCTACGACGGCTACTGCGGCGACTGCGCCGATCGCCGCGCCAACCTCTACGACTGACCCGACTCCGCCGGACCTCCGGCCCATCACGTACCACCTCCGGCTAGTTGTCGTGACCTGAGAGGTTGTTGACGGCGCGCCTGCTTGAAATGGGGAGGACCTCCTGACGGAGTGGATGTGTCTGGCATTCACCCGTAGGAGGTCCTCGTGTCTCACGCTAACGCCCGTACCAACCTGTTCGCACGTCGCTTGATCGTGGAGCGTGTCGCGGCCGGCTGGCCGCCCGCGCAGGTTGCTGAACAACTGGGAATTTCGCGGGCCACGGTCTACAAGTGGCTGCGCCGATACGCCGAAGGTGGTGACGAAGCCCTCGCTGACCGGTCCTCGCGTCCGCACCGGATGCCCCGGCGCACCAGCGACCGAGTCGAGAAGAAGGTGCTCGCCGCGCGGCGACGCCGCAAGCGTGGCGCAGTCATGCTGGCTGCTGAACTTGGGATGCACGCCTCGACGGTGGGACGGATCCTGGCGCGTCACCAGGTACCGCATTTGAGTGCAATCGACCCGATCACCGGTGAGCCGGTGCGCTCGTCGCGGCGCAGCCCCAACCGCTACGAGCACCGCACCCCAGGATCAATGGTCCACGTCGACGTCAAGAAGCTGGGCCGCATCCCCAAAGGCGGCGGGTGGCGCCTGCACGGCCGCGACGCCGCGGTGTCAGTGGCCAACCGGCACAAGAAGACCCGCATCGGCTACGACTACGTGCACACCGCCATCGACGACCACACCCGGCTGGCCTACAGCGAGGTACTCACCGACGAGAAAGACCTGACCTGCGCGGGATTCTTGCACCGAGCGTTGGAATGGTTCGCCAGCCACGGTGTGCGGGTGCGTCGGCTGCTGACCGACAACGCCATGGTCTACCGACACGGCACCAACTGGGGCTGGGTGTGCACGGCCTGGGGACTCAAACGCCGGTTCATCAAACCCGGCTGCCCCTGGACCAACGGCAAAGCCGAACGCTTCAACCGCACCCTGCTCAACGAATGGGCCTACGCCCGCCCCTGGACATCCAACAGCCTACGAAAACGAGGACTTGACCGATTCCTACACCGCTACAACACTCAACGAGGCCACTCCGCCCTCGGCGGACACCCACCCATCAGCCGACTCGCCGCCTGACAACAACGTGTCAGGTCACAACAGCTAGTCCCGCTCCGAGCACCCGCCGGCCTTCCCGACTACGAGCCGCTGCCCGGCAGGTATACGCCGGTCTCGCGCCCGACGTAAACCCCCACGGTCACCTCCACCCGCTGCACGCACAACAGAGGGCGGCGACGCTGCACTCAGGCATTGCCTGCGATCCCCACCGCACACCAGCAACGCAGCGGATGGTCCTGTCTTCGGGTGGGAAAAAGACGCCTGGACACGGCGAAACCACCTCTGACCCAGGAACTCTCACCGGGCCCTCTGCCACCTCTGCCACCGCCTCGGCCTCTCGGACGAACGGCACGCAGCCGCAAGCGAACTCAACAAACGAACACCCCAACTGGGAGCCTATACACTACCGATATGTGGTAGTGTATAGACATCACCCCTCGAGAGGAGCGCCCCGTGTCGAATCTTCAATTCACCAACGCCCCAACGGTTTTCGCCTACCGCCACCGTGAAGCGATTCTCTGCCCGTCGTGTACGCAGCACGCGGTTCTGCCGATCACCGAACCGGGTGCCGAGTACGACGACACCGAACACGTCCTCGACGTGGTGGCCCGTGAGGGCGGCCACGACCGCGCGGCGATCACCAGCGACATTCTCCCCGCGCCGATTCCCAGCGTTGAGATCCTCAACCAGGTCTGCTCCGAATGTGCTCAGACGCTGCTGCCCGGCAAGTACTGGGATCACTACCACGCGGTCCTGGCCGCCATCGCCGCCCAGGCCGACACCGTCGAAACGTTGATCGAGCTGCTCAACGGCCACTACCGACCCCAGTCCGGGGTGGCATTTCACCCCGGCGGCGCTGACCGCGATCTGTGGCACGTCCTGCGCTGGGAGCGCAACGACTGGACCACGGTGTGGTCCAAGGCCAACTACTGGTACGCGATGCGCGACAGCCAGGGCAACACCTTCACCTACACCGAAGGCGACCTCGAACGGGGCCCGCGGCCATGAACGCCGCAGTCCTGCAATCCTCCGGCACTGGAAGGAATGAACCGATGTGGATCTGCACCATCAAGACCGAGTACGGCCTCAAGTCCGAGCAGCATCCAAACCCGGAGTCCGCGATCGCGGCCGCCGAATTCTACGCCCGCAACACCGGCGGACTGCCGCTGGAATGGCGCCACGATCGCGGCCTGGACCGCTATGACGCGTGCCTGGTCTCGCTCAACCGCTCCGTGGCCGTGTTCACCGTCGAGCCAGAGACCCCCGACGCTGCCCGCGGTGACGCCGAGCCGGCGATCACCCTCTACACCAAGCCCGGCTGCGTGCAGTGCCGGGCCACCGCCCGCCAGTTCGCCAACGCTGGCGTGCCAGTGAAGACCATCGACGTCAGCGTTGACACCGCCGCAGCCGCGCTGCTCACCGACCTCGGCTACCGCAGCGTGCCCGTGGTGATCGCCGGAAGCCAGCACTGGACGGGCAACCGCCCCGACCGTGCCGATGCCGTCATCCGCCAGGTAGCCAAGCAGGTGCCCTCATGCGGCCGACTCTGAGCCCCGACCAGCGCCACCTGCTGGCGCTGGTCGGCTGCTCCTCGGGAAGCATGTTGCTCGCGGCGATGATCGACGACAGCGCGATGGCGGCCCTGCTGGCTCGCAGCGGCGGCGCCTCGATGCAGACAGCCCTGGACGGCGCCCCGGAGTGGATGACCAGCTACTGGACCTCCGGCCAGAAGTTCACCAGCCCCGGCCTCGGCACCGATCAGGTCCGCTGCGCCGTGACCGCCACGCAGGTACGCAATTTCGGACGCAACCTACCGCTGGCAATGCAGACAGAGATTCGCGAGCTTGAGGCCGCCCAACAAGCCGAGGCCGCGCGCACCTGGCAGTGGTGCTACTGCCCCTACGCCGACACCCCGCGAAACTCTCACGCCGGCCCCTGCACTCGCTACCACCCCAGCGCTGCTGAACACGACGAGCACTACCGGCGTGACCGCCAGCTGCGCACCTGGTCGCAGACGCTGCTGAATCGAGCGCTCGGACTTGCCGAGGCCGGAGCCCAACTCGACCTGTTCGCACCACTGGACTAACCACACCCGCCCTCACCAGAGCCCACCCCCACCCGGCCCGAGGACGACACGCACCGCAGCGACGGTGTCGTCGCCCCGGGCTAAAGGTGGTTGTCTATGCACTACCAAAGTGGTAGACTAAAGACAACCACAACGGAGGGGGATCACCCGAAATGCACACCTGCACTTGCCATTCGATTCGCGAAAGCTCCGGCGGAATCAGCTACTCGCTGTTCATGCTCGGCGTCCTGTGCGGCTACTGCGAAGGCGCCATCGCCGACGCCGAGGCCCAGGCCGAATGGGAGGCCCTGACCCCGGCCGAGCGCATCGCCGCCCGCTGGAGCTACGCCTGCACCGTCGCGATGCCCCGCCGCCGTCCCGGCACCCCCAACGCCGCCGACGCTCCCCCGTTCAGACTCCGACCACACCACCCCCGCAACCCTCAGCACGAAAGGCTCGAGCCATGACCTTCACCCTCACCGACCTGTTCTGCGGAGCCGGAGGAAGCTCCACCGGCGCAGTAAGTTTCGGCAACGTCGCCGTCCGTGTCGGTGCCAACCACTGGGACAAGGCCATCGAGACACACAGCCTGAACCACCCCGACGCCGACCACATCCAGGCCGACCTGTCGCAGATCGACCCGCGCTACTTCCCCAACACTGATCTGCTGTGGGCCAGCCCCAGCTGCACCAAGCACAGCGTCGCTCAGGGCAAGAAGCGTCAGTGTAGGTTCTCACTTTTCGCTGCATGCGCTTGACGCTCTGAACTGCGGCTATCCAGATCGTCTCACTGTCGACGCCTTGCCGTTTGTCTCACGAACCGCTTCATTACCTACAACGCGGTCCAAGTGGCACGGCGCATCGTTCGATTGGTGCTGTCTCTTTTCTAGAAATTCGAGTCGAATCATTACTTGTCTCAGATCTCGTGGTTTGACGCGTCGTCGTGAGCTTCCGCCGGCGATGTCACCCTGGGTCCGTTCAAACGACTTCGCGTACGTCTGCGGGGGTGGCGGCTCTGCGGTGGGTTGCGAGGAAGTTGTCGATGAGGGTTGTGCAGTCGTCGCGCGTGATGGTGCGCAGGCCGGTCATGCGTGCGAATGCGAGGGGTCCGACGAGTTGGCAAATTGCGAGGTCGCGGTCGATGTTGCCGAGTTCGGTGTGGGCTTTCGAGCTGGTGAGGATGGCGTCGAACGGTTGGCGGTACTGGTCGACGACGCGGGCCCGCAGTGCCCCGGATGCGTGACTGTTGTCGGTCTCTTCTTTGGCGCCGGTGGGGCCGAGTGAGAGCCATGCCAGGGTGGTGACGTGCAGCGGGGCGTCGTTGAACAGGGCGGCTTGGCGGCTGAGCAGCTCGATCAGTTGTTCGCGTAAGGAACCGCTGGTCGGTGCTGGTGTGCTTACCTGCGGTAGTAGCCGCTCGAAGGTGGCGGCAAGCAGATGCGACGAGCTCTGAAAATGCCGATAAAGGGTGGTGCGGGCCACCTTGGATGCTTTGGTGACGGCATCGATAGTGACGGCCTCGACGCCTCCGGTGCTCAACAGTGTTGCCGCAGCATCCAATAGTCGATTCCGTGACCGGATCCGCCGCGGATCGATGTCGTCATCATCGGGCAGGGAGGGCTGATTGCTGTCGCTCACGGGTCACCTCGGCGGTCGATTTCGGCGATGTCGCACCGGGAAGTCTAGCAGTTGTGGTACTACCAGTAGCGCAGCGAAACTTGAAGTAGCGGGAGCGTTTCTGTGTCAGATCGTGCGGTGCCGTCGGAACGGCTGCCTTCTCATACCCCGACCTGTATGGGGTGTGGTCCGGACAATCCGCACGGCCTGCATGTGGAGGTCTACCGCAGTGCGGATTCGGTGTATGCCGATGTCACATTCGACGAGCGCCACATCGGAGCCCCCGGCCTGGCGCACGGTGGGGCCGTCGCCGCGGCCTGCGATGACGTGCTGGGCTTCACGCTGTGGATCGCCGGCACGCCTGCGGTGACGCGCAGTCTGACGGTGGAGTATCTGCAACCAGTACCGCTGCACCGGCCCCACCGGATCACCGCGCACATCAGCGCCCGCGAGGGTCGGGCGTTGCACGTCGCGGCGACCGGCACCTGCGAAGGGGCCACCCGGTTCACCGCGACGGCCGTATTCATCGTGGTTGATACCGCACATTTCGCCGCCCACGGCGATATCAGCGGTTTTGGGGAGATCCTCGAGCAGTTCTCGCGCCGCGGCGGCGATCACACACCATGACCGTCGCCAGCGCCCGAGCGAGCGACACGCCCACCGGGCTCGACGAGGAGTATTCGGTTGCCGATCAGGTTCACGCAGCCGGGGTGCCGCGTTCGCGCGTCTCGGCCCGTCGTCGCGAGGCCATCATGGATGCCGCCCTGGCTATAGCTACCACCGGCGGTTACGACGCGGTGCACATGCGGACGGTCGCCGAGCACGTCGGCATGGCCGTGGGCACGCTGTACCGCTATTTCCCGGCCAAAACCCATCTGCTGGTCGCGGCGCTGAGTCGAGAATTTCAGCGTCTCGACGTCGCCGGGACCTGGACACCCGGTGCCGGCACACCGCGGCAGCGATTGGAGCGACTGACCAGCCACCTGCACGGCCGGTGGCAGCGCGAGCCGCTGCTGACCGACGCCATGACCCGGGCTTTCGCCGCGGCCGACACCCGCGCCGCCGCGGAACTTGATTCTGCCGCCGCAACGATCCACACGCTGCTGGCCCGCACCCTCAGCGCGGGCGAGCCGACACCGACACATCTGGTTGTCGCCGGCCTCATCTCCGACATCTGGCTGGCCAACCTGCTCGCCTTCATCAGCGGGCGGGTGTCCGCCGAGGAGACCCGTGACCGCATCGACCGGGCCGTTCATCGGCTACTCGACAGCGCCGCCGCGCACTCCGAGGAACCGTAACGATACTCCTAGTATCGCAGCGATACCTGCCGTACCCTTAGGGGTGCGACTCGATGATGCGTCGAAGGAGAACGCCATGTACACCCAGTGGATCGAAGATTGTGTCGTGCAACGGGTTTCGGTGCGCGACGGCTTGGTACTCGACCTGGACGACTACAACGAAGTCGTCATCTCGCGCCCCCTGCTGCTCACTCTGCCCGCAGCAGATCGCTTTCCCGCCGAGGCAGTCCTCATCAATCCCTTGCAGATCTCGGTCTACGAGCGCCCGCTGCTGAACCTGGCCGGCGCAGTGTGCACCCAGGCCTGGTCCGGTGACGACGGGGGGTTGCACCTGGGCTTCTCCCGTGGTCACCGCATCGACGTCGACCCCGACGAGCAGTTCACCGCGTGGGAGCTGTACGGCAAGCGGCACGGCTACATGGCCTGTCTGCCGCACGGGCGTGTCCGCGTGGTCCGACACGACATCCCCGAAAGCGACGACGCCAACATCGTGAACCGATAAGCCACCGCTGGCTGCAGACCCCATCGACTATCCGATATTCGCTACATAATGTAGCGTAGCGATACCAATAGTATCGTTGATCGTTTAGGGGGTTCGGTGGCCGACCGCACGGCAGGCTCTTCGGTAACACCGGCCCGCGCTGCCCGGCGCGAGACTCCCGTCGATCCCGCGTCCAGCCGTGAATACAGCGCTCGGCTCGCAGCGTTGGGACGATTCACTGTGCGGCACAAAGCCTTGACCATCGGGGTGTGGATCGGCGCCGCGATCGTCTTGGCGCTGCTGTTCCCGCAGCTGGAAACGGTGGTGCGCCAGCAGTCGGTGGATTTGATTCCGCGCGACGCCCCGTCGCTGCAAACGGTGGAGCGGCTGAGTACCGCCTTCAACGAGCAGGGGTCGAAAACCATGCTGTTCGTGGCCATGGAAGACCCCGCCGGTCTGACCCCGGCGACCCAACAGCGCTACGACCGCCTTCTGGAACGACTGCGCGCAGACAGCGAGCACGTGTTACTGGTGCAGGATCTGCTGGCCGATCCGGTCACCCGAGCCCAGGCTGTCAGCGCCGACGGCACATCGTGGTATCTGCCGGTGGGAGTGAGCGGCACGCTGGGTGACCCGACCGCTGCGGAGTCCGTCCAGGCGGTGCGGGACATCACCGCAGAAGTGTTCGCCGGTTCGTCCACCACCGCGCAGGTGACCGGGCCGCCGGCGACGTTCAGTGACATGATCGCCGCCGCCGAGCATGATCTGCTGTTGATCTCGATCGCCACCGCCGCCATGATCGCGCTGATCCTGCTGATCGTCTACCGGTCGGTGTTCACCGCGCTGCTGCCGCTGCTGGTGATCGGGCTGAGCTTGGCCGTCGGGCGCGGCGTCCTGTCCGCGCTGGGCGAGATGGGCATGCCGGTCTCACAATTCACCGTCGCGTTCATGACCGCGATCCTGCTCGGCGCCGGCACCGACTACACCGTGTTCCTGATCAGCCGCTACCACGAGCAGCGCCGCGCCCAGGTACCGGCCGAGCAGGCCATCATCCACGCCACCGCCAGCATCGGCCGCGTCATCCTGGCCTCCGCCGCCACCGTGGCCCTGGCCTTCCTGGCCATGGTGTTCGCCCGCTTGAGCGTGTTCGCCGCCCTAGGCCCCGCATGCGCCATCGCGGTCCTGTTCGGTTTCCTGGCCACCGTCACCCTGCTACCGCCCGTGCTGGCACTGGCAGCTAAACGGGGCATCGGTGAACCCAAATCCGATCGCACCCGCCGCTATTGGAACAGTGTCGCCGTCGCGGTGGTGCGCCGTCCGGTGCCACTGCTGATCGTCAGCCTCGTCATCCTGCTCGCGCTGTCAGCGGTAGCCGCGACCATCAAAATCAGCTACGACGACCGCAAAGGCCAACCCGCCACCACCGCCAGCAACCAGGGCTACCAACTGTTGGACCGCCACTTCCGCAAAGACGTCGTCATCACCGAATTCCTCGTCGTCGAGAACCCCACCGACATGCGCACCGGCAAAGGACTGGCCGACCTCGACGAAATGGCCTCCCGCGTCTCCCAGGTTCCCGGTGTCACCAAAGTCTCCGGCGTCACCCGCCCCACCGGGGAACGCCTCGATCAAGCGCAACTGGCCTGGCAAAACGGTCAAATAGGAGACAAGATGGCCGGCGCGGTCGCCGACGGTAACGCTCGCCGCGACGACCTCACCAAACTCACCGACGGCGCCGATCAACTCGCCGGCGGACTGGCCCAACTCGACACCACCGTGCGCACCGCACTGACCCCCCTGGCGGGCATCCTCACGCAAGCCCAATCCGCCGGCGCTCAGGTCAACCAGTTCCGACCACTACTGCAACAACTCTCAGCGACCGCCCCTGCGGTCGATCAGGCCATCCAAGCCGGCCCCGGCCTACGCCCCCTGGCCGACCAAGCACAACACGCCATCACCACCTTGGACCCGCTCGTCGGTGCCCTCAACACCTCGCCGTGGTGTGCCACCACACCCCAATGCGCCCAGATCCGCGACCAAGTACAGATCCTGACCACCCTGCGCAACAACGGATTCTTCACCCAAATCGCCGACCTCGGCGACCGCTACAACCCCGCCAGCAATGCCACCGTCGCCGGCACCCTCACCACCGTCCAAAACGCCGTCACCTCGCTGGACAACGCTTTCGGGGCGCTGGGAAACCCCGCTGACCTGGCCAGCAACCTGCGCCGCCTCCAAGACGGGATCGGCCAACTCGCCTCCGGAGCCCAAGCGTTGGCCACCGGTGTGCGCACCCTAGCCGACAGCAACATCGAAATGCTCTCCGGGATGAGCCAGATCGCCACCCAACTCCAGAACTCTGCACGCGCCGCCCAGGACTCCGACTCAGCAAGCGGTTTCTATCTGCCGGCCAACGCCTTCGAGAACCGCCAATTCACCGACGTCGCGAAACAATTCCTCTCACCAGACGGCAAAACAGCACGGTTCATGATCGAAACCAGCTACGACCCCTACAGCGTCGAGGCCATGAACCTCGCCCACCAGATCACCGACGTCGCCAACGCCGCGCGCCCCAACACCTCCCTGGCTGAGGCCACCGTCTCGGTCGCCGGCTTCCCCGCCGTCAACTCCGACATCCAACGATTCCTCTGGGCAGACTTCTTCCAACTTGCGCTGGCCACCACCGTCATTGTCGGCCTCATCCTGGTGCTGCTGCTACGCGCACTACTGGCACCGATCTACCTGCTCGGCACCGTCCTGCTCAACTACCTCGCCTCGATCGGATTCGGCGTCCTGGTATTTCAGTGGATCCTCGGTCACGAAATCGCTTGGCCGGTACCTCTATTGGCGTTCATCATCCTCGTCGCCGTCGGCGCCGACTACAACATGCTGCTGGTCTCCCGACTACGCGAAGAATCCGGAAGCAACATCCGCGTCGGAGTGCTGCGCACCGTCGCCAACACCGGCGCCGTCATCACCTCCGCCGGCCTGATCTTCGCCGTCAGCATGTTCGGCCTCATGGTCGGCTCGGTAGCCATCATGATCCAAGCCGGCCTCATCATCGGCTTCGGACTACTGCTCGACACCTTCCTCGTACGCACCCTCACCGTGCCCGCCATCGCCACACTCCTCCGCGAAGCAAGCTGGTGGCCACAACGTGCGCCAACAAACCAACCCCCAACGGCAGTCACCTCCCCCAGATAAACAGACCTGCCAAACCCCGCCATGCTCGCCTCGCCGCCGCCCGTCTCAAATCTAGAGAAACGAGACGATGCCAGGAACCGCCTACCGGTCCGGCATCGCTCCAGGTTGCGCTGTCTCGTTTCTTGTCTCACGAACCTGGCGGATCCGCCATCATTCCGCCAACAACGGTGAGATTCCGCCACGTTCCGTGAGAACCTACATCAGTCAGGACGCCCAGCCCGACCTGTTCGGCGAGACCCTCCCCGAGGAGGCGGCCGAACGTTCGCGCGCAACCATGTGGGATGTGGTTCGCTTCGCCGAATACCACCAGTACCGCGCAGTTTTCGTGGAGAACGTCGTCGACGTGGTGTTCTGGCCGCCGTTCCAGGCGTGGCTCATGGCGATGGAGTCCATCGGCTACACCGGGCAGATCGTCTACCTAAATAGTATGCACGCTCAGCTCTACGGCCCTGGCGCCCCGCAATCTCGTGACCGCTTCTATGCGATCTTCACTCGCACCGGCGACGCGCGTCCCGACGTCACTCGGCTGGTCTCGCCCTACGCCGAATGCTCGGAGTGCGGCCCCGTGCAAGCGATGCAGACCTTCAAGCGACTCGACCGCGCCCCGTGGGGAAAGTACCGCTCCCAGTATGTCTATCGCTGCCGTAACACCGCCTGCCGCAACCAGATCGTTGAGCCGCTGTTCCGGCCTGCCGCCGACATCATCGACTGGTCGCTGACCGGCACCCGCATCGGTGAGCGCAAGCGCCCGCTGGCCGACAAGACGATGGCCCGCATCACTGCCGGGATCGAACGCTACTGGGCACCGCTGCTGGTCCCCGTCGAAGGCCGCGACGGCAAGACCGCCGCCCCCGTCGATCAACCCGCACGGACGATGACCACCCGCAACGAGACCGGCTTGCTGATCCCCACCGGCGGCACCTGGCGCACCGAGGCAGTGCCGACCAGCGAGCCGATCCCCACCCGCACCACCCGCGAAAACGACGGCATCGCGTTCCCCGCCTTCGTGGCCGAACTGCGCGGCGGCTCCTGCGACGCCCGACCGGTCGCCGAACCACTGGCCACCGTCACCGCCAGCGGCAACCACCACGCGCTGATCACCAGCTACTACGGCAACGGAGGCACCACGCCCGCCGCCGAGGCCCTTCCCACGGTCACCACCCTGGAACGCCACGGCCTGCTGACCCGCCGCCCCGCACCGGCCCCACCGCCGGCCATCGACATCAACGACGTGTTCTTCCGGATGCTGGAACCGCGCGAGATCACCGCCGCAATGGATTTCCCCGGCGATTACCAGATGGTCGGCACACGGCGCGAACAGGTGCGCCTTGCGGGCAACGCCGTCACCCCGCCCGCCGCCCGCGACCTCGTCGGCCTGGTCGTGGAAACCCTCACCGGCGAACCACTCCCGACGACCCACTAAGCCACCCGGTGGGGGTGCTCCCCCCACCCCCACCGGGTCCACCAACCCCACCTCACCCACACCGCCGAAAGGACCGCCGCCGTGAGACGCTTCTACCTCGGGACCAGCGAGGTGCGTTGGCTCGGTCAAGCCAACGTCCCGCTGTTCATCTCTCATCGCCGCCTGGCCCCGCGCAAGAGCTTCCCGCGCGCACTGACCGGGTGGGCGTTGGACTCCGGTGGCTTCACCGAACTGTCGATGTTCGGCGAATGGCGCACCAGTGCCCGCGACTACACCGCCGCCGTCTGGCGCTACGACCAGGAAATCGGCAACTTGGAGTGGGCCAGTCCTCAGGATCTGATGACGGAGCCCGAGCAACTGGCCCGCACCGGGCTGAGCGTGCGTGAACACCAACGCCGCACCATCGCCAACTTCCAGGAACTGCAAGACCTTTGGCCCGGCCCGGCGTACGACGTTCCATGGGTCCCAGTTCTGCAAGGCTGGACGCCCGACGATTATCGTCGCTGCATCGACATGTACTACGACGCCGGCGTCGACCTGTCGCAGTGCTTCCTCGTCGGCGTCGGCTCCATCTGTCGCCGTCAGGGCACCGCCGAGATCGACGTCATCCTCTCCACCATCCAACGCCACGACCCGGAGATCCCGTTGCATGCCTACGGCTGCAAGGTCACCGGCCTGAAACGCTACGGCCATCGGATCACAAGCGCAGACAGTCTTTCCTGGAGCTACCAGGCCAGGCGCAGCGCTCCGCTGCCCGGCCACCGCCACGCCGCCTGCAACAACTGCCTCACCTACGCCCTGGCCTGGCGCGAGCGCGTCCTGGCCGTGCGACCGTCCGGACAGATGAGCCTGTTCGACGCCGCCTGAGGTCATCCACACGCGCACAAGCGGTTCCCGGCCCGTCCCCAGAGGACAGGCCGGGCTCCGCTGACGGCTCGCAACCGTCCACCTTCGCCCTCGGGTCACCACAGCCGCGGCTGCTCCCCGAGCATCGCCGCCTCGACCGCAGCTGAATCCCACCCCGACTGGACCGCCTCCCGCAGGGCCAGCGCCCGCTCACGTCGAGCACGAAGCCCAGCACCGCGGGCAATCACCGACGGCCGGCCACCACCGCGGCCCCGCGTGACCATCTGTTCCATGTTTTCCTGCTGAGTGCCCGCCATCACGTGCGGCCGCACACCGGCACCGATCTCCTCGGCGGTCACCACCCGCACGCACAATGTCACGTCGCACTCATGCAACGCCCGCACGTCACCCTGTAGCGGTTGCCCCGCCTGTGCGGCCGCCAGCGCATAACGCGGCGGCCGCACCATCACCACCTGCCGCCAGCCGTTGCGCCGCAAAGCGAAGCGCCCGTACCCATCTGATCCTATGGCTCCGGTCCACAACCAACAATCCTGTCGACCCGGCCCACGCACCACGTGCGCGAAGAACCGCGCGATCTCATTGGCGTGCCGGACCGGGTCAACAATCAAGTCACGACCCTGCCGCATCCGAGGATGGGTACTCATCGGTCGCACGTCAGGCGCTCAACGCCTCGGCGGCCGGCTCCACCGCACCAGCATCGTCGCCCACCGGCTCGTCACCAGCCGTCGCGGCCACATCGACCGAACCGGCACCCTCAGGGTGATCCCCACCAGGCGTGCGGTCGCGGGCAGTGCTGTGTTCACTGTCGGCCAGGCGCAACAGTTCTCGCACCCGCGCCTGGCTCTGCCCGCTTTGGGCTGCGATGCTCGCGATCGTTTCGCCGTTGGCCCGCATCGCCCGCGCTGCCTCGCCGGCGGCCTGGCCGATCCGCACCGTCTTCTCCTCGGCGCTCAGACGAATCCGCTCGATCCGTTCACTCAACGCCGACTCGATCTTGGCGATCTGCTCAGCCGCTTTCGCCCGCGCCGACTCCTGTTCCTTGATCGCCGCTGCTTCGGCATGCGCCAGCTTGTCCAGCTCATCCAGAAACTCGCTCAGTGAGTGCAGGATCGCCTTCTCGCGTGCTTCGCGCTCGGCAGTGGCCACCCGCCGCGCCTCCAAAGCCCGTTGCAAATTGCCTGATTTCGTTCTTCCTTTGCCCATGTTTTCGGATGCTAACTACCCCTGCTGACGTAATCACCCTTCCAACTCCCCCACATCTGACCCCTGCACCACTTCTCCCACCACTCCCAGCCCACACCCCCTCCCACCAGCACCATCACCTTCCAGCCCCTCCTTGTCCCACACACCTCTTGCACTTAGGTCACGACTGCCGCGAATCAACTCAGAGTTGACCGAGCCTGGTGGCGCATTGGGGTGGGTCCTTCCGTGGGCACTGTAGCGACGTTTTCGTTTGGCCTGGTGGACCAACTGCTCTATGGGCGT
>NZ_JBAUJR010000277.1:0-2322 GCF_049683935.1 Mycobacterium sp.
ACGCCCATAGAGCAGTTGGTCCACCAGGCCAAACGAAAACGTCGCTACAGTGCCCACGGAAGGACCCACCCCAATGCGCCACCAGGCTCGGTCAACTCTGAGTTGATTCGCGGCAGTCGTGACCTAAATGCAAGAGGTGTGCTGGCTTCGAGGGGGCCTAGAAGCAGGGGTGATGGCGAGACAGCTGGCGTGCAGCGGCGGGGTGGTGGTGAGGCGGAGGGTTAAGGTCCGGTGAGCCGTGGGCGTTGGTGCGGCAGGCGTGGCCGCGAAAAATTAGTGGACAGTGAATGTGGCTGTGGTGGTGGCCCTCACGCCCCGGTCGCTCCTAGTGTCCCGACCATGACAGCTTCAAGTACCTCAAAGGTGGAAGCCCGGCGGAGGGTGCGCGAGGTGACCAGGCGCGCCAACGAGGCCCGCGCGGCTCGGGAGAAGGCGAACATCGAGAACGCGGCGAACTACATGGTGGCCAAGGCCAGGCTGGCCGAAATTGACGTCTGGGAGACCGAACGGTTGGCCGCGGTGACCGAAGGGGTGCGCGCCGACGCCAACAGGCGGCGTGCCGGCACTCGGGCCGAGGCCAGCGCGGCAATCAGGCTGTTGCAGGAAAGTGGTGAGACGCTGACGACGATCGCCGAGCTGACTGGCGACGGCATCGGCGAAGTCAGGGCCATGCTCCGGCACGAACCGAAGACCGAGAAGCGCGCGGCGAGAAACGAGACGCATTCACTAGACGGCCATGGCAGCGCTGATCCAGCAGTGAGTCCCGGCGACGGGGCCGCTGGCGTTCCTGATGCGGCGACGGCGCGGACGTAGCCGTCGTCGCCTCGTAGGCGTTACGGTTCGGCCAGTGGTGTCACCTCGAGTCGGGGCGGCCGCGCTGACTGTCGGTGTTCGGCTATAGGGTTTGCCGACATGAGAAGGGCGGGACAGCTGATCGTTGATCGGCGTCGGCATGCGCGGAAATCGCGTGCTTCGATTGTCACGTCGTCTGGGGCCAACCTCTTCGGACTGCAACATCTGGACCGGGCGATCGCCGCCGATGGCTCCGGTCTAGCCTCACGCGCGACGGCGGGGGTTCCTGCGTGCGTCCGCATCGCTACGCGTTGGCGACGCGGCGGAAGCGTGGCAGCGGGGGTGCCGGGTTTGCATGAGTGCGACAACCCGGTGTGCGTGAAGATCGCGGCCGAGATGGGCGTTCAACAACACGTCGTTTCTGGCTCCCAGGGCGACAACATGGAGCGGATGGCGCGGATGCGTCGCGGCGTGGCCGCCAACGGGCGCAAGCGGGGTCGGCCCCGGAAGGTCGACGACGCTGCCGCCGCCAAGGCGCGCAGCTTCAGAGGCAAGGGCATCGCCTCCGCCGACATCGCCAAGATGATGGGCGTGCCTCGGGCCACGTTCTGTTGCTACCCTGCGACACCCACTCCGGCGACCATAGCGTCGGGCACTCAAGTGGCCGGATGCAACTGTGACCATCGCTCAAGTCGTGGTTGCGCCGTCACGGCATGTGCCAGCTCCCGCCGGCTTGCCAAGCAGCTCTATGATGCGCAGCGGGTGGTGGATGTCAGGAATGAGCGGACGCCTGGGACGGGCATGATGTCCGAGGCGGGAGTGGATGCCGTGAAGGCAGAATCGACGCGGGAAGTCGAACCTGTCCTCGCGATAGACGGAGCGGGCGTACATGGGAGCTCGAAAGAGGAAACGTGCGCTGCTTCTGGCAGCCGCGGCGGTGTGCGGTGCGCTGTTAGCGGCCATCGCCATAATTACGCGTGGTTTCGGGCTCATCGACTCGGGATCCGTAGACCCGCGCGAGCGTGCGGCCCAGCAGCGGTGTGAACGTGACGTCGTAGCGCGGCTGGTGGCGCCGTCGACAGCGAAACTCACCGACGTCACAGTGACGAGCGCGCAACTGGACCCGGAAGTAATGGACTTGTTCTCGTTGTTAAGCGGCGGGCCCCTCAACGGCGTCGACCACTCCCGCATCAGCGTGCAGAGTGTAGAGGGCGTTGTCGTGGCGCCGAACGAAGTGGGCGGCACGCTGCATGACCCTTTCACGTGCCGTGCGTATTTTGTCGACGGCGATCTGGTCGACACCCTCGTCGTGTTCGACCACGACCATTAACCTCGCTATGGACTGTCGCGGTACGTACCCAAAACACTCTCGGTCCCGGTCGTATGGACCCGACGCGCAAAGATAGCGATTCAAGTCCAGGGATGTGGTGTAGGACGTCGTGGTGTGATGCTTGGAGTTGATGGTTCAGGCGGTCAGTGCCCGTCGGTGCGACGCCGGATCTCCTTGTTGAGCCGCTGCTGGGGATTGTT
>NZ_JBAUJR010000278.1:0-13456 GCF_049683935.1 Mycobacterium sp.
ACACCGAGCCCTGGGGTCTGGAGCTGGCCACCGAAGAAGGCAAGACCAAAGCCGAAGGCATCGGCGAAGTCCGCCGTGCCGCACAGATTCTGCGGTACTACGGCAACGAGGGTGATCGTCAGGCCGGCGAGATCTACGCTTCGCCCCGCATGGGTGAGCAGATCCTGATCACCCGCAAACCGTTGGGCGTGGTCGGGGTCATCACCCCGTTCAACTTCCCGATCGCGATCCCGGCGTGGAAGATCGCCCCGGCGCTGGTCTACGGCAACACCGTGGTGTGGAAGCCGGCGAGTACGGTTCCGCTGCTGGCGATTCGGCTCGCCGAGGCGCTGACCGCGGCCGGCCTGCCCGCCGGCGTGCTCAACCTGCTGATCGGCGGTGCCGACGTCGGCGATGCCATCGTGAGCCACGCCGGCGTCGACGCGATCACGTTCACCGGTTCCACCGGAGTCGGGCGGCGTATCGCGGCCGCCGGTGCGGCGCGCGGGGTACCCGTGCAGGCCGAGATGGGCGGCAAGAACGCAGCGGTGGTGCTCGACGATGCCGACGTCACCCTCGCCGTCGAGCAGGTGATGCTGGGAGCCTTCCGATCGACGGGCCAGAAGTGCACCGCCACTTCCCGATTGATCGTCACCACGGGAATCGCCGAGCAGCTCCTCGATGAGTTGCTGGCCCTCGTCGCGGCACTGCGCGTGGGTGACCCCACCGACGACGCGACGCAGATGGGTCCCGTCATCAGTGACTCGGCACGCACGTCCATCACCTCCGGGATCGACACCGCCACCCGCCAGGGCGCCACGGTGTTGGCCGGCGGGGCTGCCTACTCCGACGGTCCGCTCGCCGACGGCTACTTCGTCGCGCCGACGGTCGTCGACGTCGGCAGTGCGCCCGTCGATCTGTGGACCGACGAACTGTTCGGACCCGTTCTCGCGGTCCGGCGCGCCGATACCGCCGACGAGGCCTTCGCGCTGGCCAACGACAGCAAATTCGGTCTCTCGGCAGCGGTGTTCACCCAGGACGTCACCCGGGCCCTGCAAGCCGTCGACCGGATCGATGTCGGGGTGCTGCACATCAATTCCGAGTCGGCGGGCGCGGACCCCCATGTCCCGTTCGGCGGCGCCAAGAAGAGTGGTCTAGGACCCAAGGAACAAGGTGGCGCCGCGCGGGAGTTCTTCACTCACACCACGACCGTGTACCTGCGCGGTGGGAGGCCGGGCGCATGACCGCCGGAGCGCTCGAGGGCATCGTGGTCGTCGATTTCAGCCGGGTCCTGGCCGGACCGTACGCGACGATGATGCTCGGCGATTTCGGCGCCGAGGTCGTCAAGGTCGAACGTCCCGGCTCCGGCGACGACACCCGGCAGTGGGGTCCACCCCACGACTCCGAAGGTGTGGCAACGTATTTCAACTCGGTCAACCGCAACAAACGCTCGGTCGCGCTGGATCTCGGCGACCCCGACGACGTCCAGCGGGCCCGCGATCTGGTGGCGCACGCCGACATCGTGGTGGAGAACTTCCGGCCCGGCACCATGGAGAAACTGGGTCTCGGTTATGAGGATCTGCGGGCGATTCGACCGGACGTCATCTACTGCTCGATCACCGGCTTCGGCCGTGACGCGGGGGCGGCGCTGCCGGGCTACGACCTACTGGTGCAGGCCGTGGGCGGCTTGATGAGCGTGACCGGCACCGAACCCGGTGATCCGACCAAGGCCGGTGTGGCCCTTGTCGACGTGCTGGCCGGGCTGCACGCACTGAGCGGAATTCTGGCAGCGCTTGCCCATCGGGATCGCACCGGCGAAGGCCAGCGGGTCGACACGAACCTTCTCGCCGTGCTGCTGTCGTCGATGGTGAACCAGGCCTCGGGCTACCTCGGCGCAGGCGTGGTGCCGGGCATCATGGGCAATCGCCATCCCAGCATCACCCCCTACCAGACCTTCGACACCGCCGATCGCCCAGTCGCGGTGGCCGTCGGCAACGACAAGCAGTTCAGGGCGTTCAGTGCCGCGATCGGCAGACCTGACCTCGCAGACGACACCAGGTTCGCGACCAACCCGCAGCGGGTGGCCAACCGAGATGCATTGTGCACCATGATCGAGACCGCCCTGAAGACGAACGGCGCCGATCACTGGTACGCCGCTTTGACCGCCGTCGGCGTGCCGGTCGGACCGATCAACGATCTGGCCGAGGCCTTCGCCTTCGCCGAGGGACTCGGGATCCACCCGGCGGTATCGGTACCCGGCAGCGCGACGCCGCAGGTGGCCAACCCGATCTCGCTGTCGGCCACCCCCGTCACCTACCGCAGTGCGCCGCCCCCGCTGGGTGGGTAGCTACTGCCGTCAGACGTGGCTGAGGAGCAGCTGTCGGGATTTCAGTGCCAACCACAGCCGCGCCCGGGTGTCGGCGGAGCACAGATCGTCGGCCAGCGTCTCGCTGATGCGCCGCATCCGATTCCGCATCGTGTGGCGATGGACATGCAGTTCGGCGGCTGCGGCCTCGAGTTGACCGTTGTGCTGCAGGAAGGCTGCCAGCGTGTCGATCAACTCGTCGTCGCGGCCCGCAAGGGGATCCAACGGCGCGGCGAACAGGTGGAGTTCGGCTGCGCTCCGGCCGCCGAGCAGCGCACCGAACGCACCGAGTTCGCCGAACTCGGTGATGCCGGATCCGGCACCGCACTGCAGCGCAACGGCGGCCTCCTCGACTGCCATGGCGATTGCGGAGAGTCGGCCGGGTCTGCTCATACCACCCACCGGCGCACGCCCACAGGTACGGCCGAACGTGTCGATCACATCCGAGACTCGCCGCCCACTGCCCGCGGCGGGCACCACGATGACGATCTCGTCGCCTCGCGGCGCCAGCAGATAGGCGCCGGCGGCCGAGAGCAACCGCCCCAGGTTGGACGCGGCCGCACACGCCGGTCCGGCACCACGGACCATGACCACCACGACGTCCCCGTCGGGTTCGAAGCCGAAGTACCGAAACAGCCCGGCGTCGACAGTGCCGGAGCCGCTGAGCATTTCGCGTGTCACCGCGGTGCGCAGCCGCTGTTCGGCGTCGATCACACGGGCCGGTTTCTCCAACGCGATGGAGATGAGTGACACCGCGTGCGCCAGGAGCAGGCGATCGGAGGTCGACAGTGGCTGCACCGTCCGCACCGCGAGGTGACCGCGAACAGGTTGGGCCACCCGAAGGGTCTGGATCGTGATCAGCGCGTCCCCGTCGGCGGTGACGTAGCCGGCATGGTGGCGGGCAGTTGCAGGTCGGACCGACCCGGCCAGCACACTGGCCAGCCGCTGGTGTCCCTCGCCGACTGCGGCCAGCACCCCGCCGTCGGCGCCGGTGACGACGACCGCTACCGAGAGCGAGTCCGCGAGCGCGTCGACGACGGCGGGGATACCCCCGCGCAGCGTCGCCCGGGCAAGCACCTCCTGGTGGGCGACGACTCGCTGCACCGAGCGCAGTTCGTCGGCCTTCACCGCATCGATCACCACCCGGGCGATCGCGATGAACGGTGTCGACGCGGGGACCTGAAGCACCGGGATGCCCCAATCCTGTCCTGCGGCAAGCACACCCGAGGGCACCTCGGTGAACGTGGTCCCCGTGTCGACGGCCAGCGCGCACATCCCCGCCGACGACAGGCGCGCGACGTACCCGGCTTGTGTGGCCGCATCGTTTCCGATGTTGATCCCCGTGGTCATCACCAGTTCACCGCCGGTGAGATACGGAGTCGGGTCGGACAGTTCGATCGCGTGTGCCCACGCGATCTCACGGTCGGCGGCATGGGCGCCGGCGACCAGTGTCAGGCCGAGGCTTTCGACCTGCGTCAGCCCCCGGGCGGTGATCACTCGCGGGTCGCGGCCACTGCGCCCAGACGTGACTTCTCGGCTGCGGCGACGAACGCGCTGAACAGCCGCAACCGGTCGGCTTCCGGACCGTCGTCGTCCTCGGGATGCCACTGCACACCGAGGTAGAAGCGGTCCGGGTCCTCGACCGCCTCGGTGATTCCGTCGAGCGCCCGTGCCGCCACCACGAGTCCGGTGCCGATCCGGTCGACCGCCTGGTGATGGCCGGAACGTCCGCTCACTCTGGCCGATTCCAGGATCGAGGACAGTCGGGTGCCCGGCATGATGTCGATCGGTTCGTCGACGAACTCGGGTTCCCCGGGCGCCCCGTGGTGCAGGGCGTAGTCGACGATGTCGGGAATGATCGTGCCGCCCCGCGCAACGTTGAGCAACTGGGATCCGCGGCAGATGCCGAAGATCGGGCGGTCGGCGGCCTCAGCCGCCGCGATGACGGCGAAGGCGTCGCGGTCGGCGCGCGCGTCGATCCCGTAACTGGCCGGATGACGGGTGCTGACGCCGTAGCAGGAGCCGTCGATGTCACCACCGCCGAGAAGCAGTACGCCGTCGAAACGTGCGGCCCCCGAGGGGTCCTCCAATGCCTCTGTGGTGTCCCAGAGTTCATAGGAGGCACCGAGTTCCACCAGCGTCGCCAAGGTGACGCGGGTGAAGCGCCTGACCAGCGCAGCGTCGGCCGCGCTGATGTCCGGATAGTTGAGCGAGGCCAGCACGCACACATGGGCTCGCGGTGCTGCGGGGACCGGAAGATCCGGGATGACGTCTTCCCTGCGCACCCTGCTGTCGGTGGGCGTGTTGTCGGTCACTGGGAGTCCTTTCGTTTGCGGGCCCGGTCGATCAGGTCGGCGAACAGGGCCGCGTCGGTCTCCGACGTGGCGTGGCGGTCCTCGGGATGCCACTGGACGGCCACGATGTCGGCGCGACGGTGTTCGACCGCCTCGATGAGACCGTCGGCCGCGACGGCGGTGACGATCAGGTCGGCGGCCAGCCGGTCGACGGCCTGATGATGGTAGGACGACACGTCGATGGTCGCGGCACCCACGATGGTATGCAACCGCGAGCCCTTCTTCACCTCGACGTGGTGGATGGCGTTGTGGTGCAGCGTGTTCGTCTCGGGCACATGCTGGACCAGGGTCCCACCCAGGGCGACGTTGAGAACCTGCATGCCTCGGCAGATCGCCAGTGCGGGCAGGTCGAGCTCGACCACCGACCGGGTGATCCCCAGGTCGAACTCGTCCTGGAACGCCACTGTGTCCGTCGTCTCCGGCGCCGGGTCGGCCCCGTATCGGCGGGGCTCCATGTCGGCACCTCCCGGCAGCAGCACCCCGTCGAAACGTTGCAACCGACCGGGCAGTTCGGCCAACGGATCGGCGGCAGGGCCGTGCACGACGACCGGTTCGCCACCGGCCGCCCAGACCGCTTCGCAGATCGCCTCGGCAGCAAGGGTCGCCGAGAATCGCAGGATCGGTGCATGAGCGGCGCGCCGACCGGCCACGGCCACCAGCGGCCGGGCCACTCAGCCCCCCGCGAACGGATAGTCGAGGGTCGGCAGCCACTCCTCCCAGACCGTGCGCAGGCGCCCCGACTCGATGAGCCGACCGAGCGCGCTGTCGATCTCGGCCAGGGTGTCTGGCCGGTCCTTCGCCACCGCGATGCCCCACCTGTTCGCGGTCTGCACCGTGAACGCGAGTTCGTAGTCGGGATGTGTCGCGCCCAGCGGTACGAACACGACGTCATCGTCGACGACCGCGTCGACATCCTCACTGCGCAGTGCGGCCAGCATGTCGGCGTAGACGTCGTCGGAGCCCGCGCCGAACGGCACCGGCACCGCGCCCTCGAAGGTCTCGACGAGCGCCATGTTGGTGCTGTTCTCGATCGCGGCGACGCGGCGGCCGACAAGATCGGCGGCGGTGTGGATCCCCGCGCCCCTGCGGACCAGCACACCTTCGTGGAACACCGCGTAGGGTCTGGTGAAGTCGACCTGGGCCTGCCGCTCGGCGGTGATTCCCTGGCCGCACAGCACCGCGTCGGCGTCGCCGCGCCGCACCGCCGGGATCATGTCGACCCACGGCACCCGGACCCATTCCACCGGACGGCCGAGTTCGTCACCCAGCGCCTCGGCGACGCCGGGCTCGTAGCCCTTCCTGCCATGCTCGGGGGTCCACAGGGAGAACAGCGGCGGCGCCTCGGCGTCGAGGCACGCCAGCCTCAGAGCGGCGGTCACGGGGTGTCGTTCCAATACATGTCGCGCTCCCAATCGGTGACGTATCCGCAGAATCGAGCCCATTCGTCGGCGTGGAAGTCGACGAGCAACTTCGACAGCACCGGCCCGAAGGCCTGGTTGAGCACCTCATCGGCCCGGAATGCGGCGATCGCCTCGCCCAGCGTCAGCGGCAACGCCGGGAAACGCTCGTCCTGCGGTGCGTCGTAGGACGAGCCCTGGGTCGGAGCGCCGGGGTCGGTGGTGTTCTTCATGCCGTCCTCACACGCCGCGAGGATCGCCGCGTGTGACAGGTAGGGGTTGACCGCGGCGTCGGGCAGCTTGTACTCGAGCCGCCCGACTGCAGACAACCGGACGGTGCAGGTCTTGTTGTCCAGGCCCCAGTTGATCCGCGACGGCGCGAACTGGCCTGCGTCCCAATACCGTTTGTAGGAGTTGACGGTTGATCCGTTGATCAGCATGGCGCCGGCGGAGTGGGCCAGCAGGCCGCCGAGGGCATGTCGCCCGACGTCGGTGAGGTGCAGTTCGGTGCGGCCCGGGTCCGCCAGCACGTTGACGCCGTCGCGCCACAGGCTGAAGTTGTGGTGGCAGCCGTTGCCCATCATCCCGGTCGCCGGTTTCGGCATGAAGCTCGCGTGGATACCGAGTTCGCGGGCGACCTGCTTGCAGATCTGCCGGTAGGTGGTGAGCCGGTCCGCGGTCAGGTCCGCGTGGTCGTACATGAAGTTCAGCTCCACCTGGAACTCGTCTTCGTAGTCGCCCTCGACCATGTCCAGTCCGAGGGCCTGTGCGTACTCGACGACCTTCTTGACGATCGGCCGGTTCCGTTCGAGGTGTTCGATGTGGTAGGCGGGGCTCGACCCGGGCCGGAACTGCGCCTCCAGACCTTCACCCTGCCAGGTCATCTCGGGCTCACAGCCGGTGCGAAGCTCCAGACCGGTTCGATCGGTGAACCCTTCGTGCAGGCGACGCAGCAGACCCCGTGAATCGCAGGCGAATTCAGCGCCGGGAGCATCTGTCAGGTGGTCGGGCTCGTAGAGTCGGCAGAAGACCCGGGCGAAGCTGGAGTCCCAGGGCAGGACCGCGAAGGTCTCCAGATCCGGGATCGCCGTGTACTCCGGTGCATGGACACCGCCGGCGAGGAGCACGCCCTCGCGGGTGCCCTGCAGGTTGGCCACCGCCGTCTGGTGCTGTTGGACACCTTTGATCGCCAGCCTCTCGAAATGTTTTGCGGGCGCCACCTTGCCGACGACCCGGCCGGTGATGGTGACCGCCTGGAAGTACACGAATTCGACGCCGCGGTCGGTGATCGTCGACAGGGCGGCCGCGAGGTCGGGGCTCTGGGCGTTGCCCTGGCGGTGCGCGTCGAGCTGAGTCGTTGTCATCGCGTGCTCAATCCTTGACGAGGATGGCTTGGGCGGGACAGACGTCGGCCGCCTCCTCGACCTCACTGCGCAGTGAATCGTCGGGGTTGTCGTCGTATTCGAGCTTGCCCTCGTCGTTGAGGGAGAACACCGTGGGCGCGGCGATCGCACACTGGCCGTGGTCCTGACATTTCGCGAGATCTACGGTGACGTGCATTCTGGAATCCTTTCTGGTCTGCGGAGGGGCTGCAGTTCCGGCGATCACGGGGCTGGCGTGAAGCCGATGGGCAACCGGATCGGTCCGGTGTTGCCCGAATCCGGCAGCCACTCGGCGCCGGGCAGTTCGTGGGGGTCGCGCAGTCGGCGGGCCAGCAGCGGCAAGGCCTCGCTCATGTCCGAGCGGGCGACGAAATGGCCCAGACAATGATGGGCGCCGCCGCCGAAACCGAAGTGCGGCTTCCGTTCTGCGGTGAGGTCGAAGCCCGGTGCGAAAACTCTCGGGTCGGTGCCCGCGGACTCGCTGTAGAGGTGGACCGTGGTGCCGGCGGTGAGCGCCACACCCTCGTACTCAAAATCCTCCAACACCTCGCGGGTCACCCACCGCACCGTGGGGTTGACCCGCATCACCTCCTCGACCGCGCTACCGCCGAGATCGGGCCGCTCGGCGAGCAGTCTCCACTGGTCGGGGTGGGCCATGAACGTCTGCATCGCCAGCCCGAGCTGATTGCGGGTGGTGTCGAATCCGCCGAAGATCAGCAGCACCATGGCGTCTCGCAGCTCGGTGTCGCTCAGCCGACCGTCCTCCGCGCGCGAGGCGTTGACCAGGGTGGTGACAAAATCGTCGCGCGGGTTCGCCCGGCGATCGGCGATGAGGTCGTCACAGTAGTCGTAGAGCCGTTGCAGGGCCGCCTCGATCCTCGGCAGGTCCTCGCGGATCGTCACCCCGAGGGACAGCCCGATGGTCACCGATTCGGTGGCGATGACCTTCCATTCGCTCTCGGGGATGCCGAGCATGATCGCGATCACTCGGGCCGCGTACGGCTCGGCGAACTCGCTGACGAACTCGCAGCGGTCAGGCTCGGAGAAGTTGTTGATCAGTTCGTTGCCCAGGTCTTGGAATCTCGGCACGAGCGCGCCGATCAACTTGTGCGAGAACGCGGGGTTCATCAGCCGGCGCAGCCGGTGGTGCTCTTCGCCTTCTTTGTTGAGGATCCAGCTGGCGAACCAGTCGGCGAACGGTCCCTCGGTCACGCCGTTGTGGGCGGGCCACGCGGCGCTGCCCTGCCGCAGTTTGGGGTGCTTGAGCAAGCGGTTCACCTGCTCGTAGCGCAGCACCGCGAGGCCGTACTGGGTGGTCGCATACCAGCTGCGTTCGCGGGCGTCGTGGACCTCGGCGGAGGTGATCGAGAACGCCGGGTCCGCGACGTCGAACGCGGGAACGGGGCCGAGAGTGGCCGACGACATCAGTACTACCTCCGAGGGTGGGCTACCTGGGCGACCGGAAACTGTGACTAAATACTCTAAAAATAGATGCTTAATGTCAACAGCTGGCGGCTGTTTCTCCGTTAAGAGTCGGTTACGTGCCGCTGCCCCGAGGTTGCTCGTCGGCGTTCGGCCAGGCGATGGCCAGCACCCACCCGGTGCCCAGCGGCAGCTCGGCCACCTCCCGGAAGGCCGAACTGTCCGCGGCCGGGCCGACGGCCGGCATTGCCGGCAACCGCGATCCGACAAACCACCGCGCGCTGTTCGCGGCGATGACGCGCCTCTCGGTGTTGACGACAACGGCGTCGTCATCGGTCTGCCGCAGCACCTCGAGCAAGTGGCGCTCGACCTCGCCGACCACCAGATCAGCACCCGCGACACCGAGGAACGTCCCGTCGGCGACGATCGGGATAGTGGCGGTGATCGTGTACATGTCGGAACCGCTGTAGTCGACATAGGGTCCGTAGGCGACGCGCGCGTGGCCGCGCTGCGCCAGCCGATACCAGTCCATCTGCAGATAGTCGTAGACGTCGATGGAGGTCGGGTCGAAGTTCAGCCTCAGTCGGGCAACCCGGTCGTTGTGGCGCTGCCACCAGGCCAGATACCGCTCCTTGCCGTCGACGACATCCGGCGCGGCGATGAAACCCATGCCCCACACGGCGCGTTCCTCCCGGAGCAGGTCGGCGAGTCGGCGCTGCAGCCCTCGGAAGTGGAGTTCGGTGAGCGCGGCGCGAGGTGGCCGGCTGCCGAGCACATCCTCGGCGATGCGGCCGAGCAACTCGTAGATCGGTTCCAGAGACTGCGACGCCTCCTCGGCCAGCCGGCGGGCCAGCACGTTGTCGGTCATGCGCCCGCCCCCGGTGCGGCGGTCAGGTCCGGATCCGCCGCCGCGGCCGTCAGGTCGAGATTCGTCGCCCCGGCCGTCAGATCGAGATTGACTTCAGTCAAGCGGGCAAGCTGACCCATGATGTGCGCCTCCGCGAGACGCCTTGCCTCGTCTGCGTTTTCGGACGCGACCGCCGTGGCGATCGCATGCTGCTCCTCCACGTGCGCGGCGATGTCGACCTGCCGACCGACGGGCAGCCACACCAGACCCGCGATCTCGGCCTGCAGGTTGGCTTCCCGACGCGCCAGGCGTGCCGACTGCGACGCGATCGCCACCTGGATGTGGAACCGGCTGTCGGCGCGGATCCGATCACCCAGCGTGGTCGCCGAACCCAGTTGATCGGTCAGGACGAAGAGCCGCCGCACGGCGTACGGAGCGGCCCGCTCCGCGGCCAGCCGCGCCGCCTGCCCGGCGATCGCCGTGTGCTCGTCGAACAGATCGCGCAGGTCAGAGGCGCTCATCGCAGCCAGACGCGCAGTCAACTGGTCGACCGGCGGACCCGCCGGGCGGCGCACGAACGATCCCCCGCTGCGACCGCGTCGGGTCTCCACCAGCGCCTGCTCACGCAATGTCGCCAGGGCTTCGCGCACGGTCATGGGCGCCACCCCGAACTGCGCCGCGAGGTCGATCTCCACGGGCAGGCGTTCGCCGTCGTCGAGCAGCCCGAGGTGGATGGCCTCGGTGATGCGCTGAACGATCTCGTCGGCGCGGCCGACCGGAGCTTCGCCCGCAACGAGTGGGGACAACGACGACACCGGCGCCCTCCTCCTCCGCGGTACGACCGTCGCCGGCAATCTACCGGATTCCAGATCAATTCTGCCGATTCTGTTGCCGTTTAAACAATAGGACTGTAGTTTTTCGGTCACTTGGCTTCGCAGCGCTACCAGAAAGCAGGCTGATGTCCACTACTACGCCGCCCACCAGCGCCTCCGATGAGGGTTCCCCCGCGTTCCTCGGCGGAGACGACGCCGCGCATCTGCATGCGCTCGGCTACAAATCCGAGTTCAAGCGGGAGATGAGCCCGTGGGCCAACTTCTCCCTCGGATTCACCTACCTCTCCCCCGTCGTCGGCGTCTACACGCTGTTCGCCTTTGCACTGGCAACCGGCGGACCGCCGATGATCTGGAGCTTCCTCATCGTCGGCCTGGGACAGTTCCTGGTCGCGCTGAGCTTCAGCGAGATCGTCGCGCAGTACCCGGTCGCCGGTGGGGTGTATCCGTGGGCGCGCAGACTGTGGGGTCGCCGATACGCGTGGATGACCGGTTGGGTCTACATGGTGGCACTGCTGGTGACCATCTCGTCGGTGGTCTACGGCTCCGGTCCGTTCATCGCAGCCACTTTCGGCGTCGAGGCGACGGTGAACAACGTCATCGCCTTCGCCCTGATCCTGCTCGCGCTGGCCACGGCCATCAACTTCATGGGGACCAAGGTTCTCTCCAAAGCCGCGATCATCGGCTTCACCGCCGAGTTGATCGGCGCGCTCGTCGTCGGTGTCTGGCTGCTCGTTGCCCATCGGGAACACAACATCGGCATCATCTTCGACAGCTTCGGTGCGGGCGGTGACGGCAACTACCTGTGGGCGTTCGCGGCCGCAGCGCTCATCGGTATCTACCAGTACTACGGTTTCGAGGCCTGCGGCGACGTCGCCGAGGAGGTGGCCGACCCGGGTCGGTTGATCCCGAAGGCGATGCGCCGAACCATCTACATCGGTGGTGCCGCAGCTACATTCGTCTGCCTGGCGCTCGTGCTCGCAGTCGCCGACATCCCCGCCGTCATCGCCGGCGAGGACACCGATCCGGTCACCACTGTTCTCAATGAGGCTTTCGGGCCGTTCGGCTCGAAGGTGATCCTGCTCATCGTCCTGATCTCGTTCCTGTCGTGCGCGATGAGCCTGCAGGCGGCCGCGAGCCGACTGGCCTACTCCTACGGCCGCGACCGGATGATCATGGGCCACAAGCTGCTCAGCAAGTTCTCCGCCACCCGGCACGTCCCGCCATATGCGCTGCTGCTCGCCGCCATCGTGCCCGCGGTGATCGTCATCGGATCGAAGTTCTCCACCGACGCGATCACCAAGATCATCAGCTTCGCGGCGTTCGGCATCTACCTCGGGTTCCAGATGGTCGTGTTGGCGGCACTGCGGGCGCGCCTGAAAGGCTGGGTTCCCAGCGGCAAGTACTCCCTGGGCAAGTGGGGCATGGCCGTCAACATCACCGCACTGGTCTACGGCGTCATCGCGATGATCAACATGGCATGGCCGCGGACCCCCGATGCCGCGTGGTACGACAACTGGATCGTGGCGCTGTCCGCGGCGGTGGTGGTCGTCATCGGGCTGGTGTACATGGCCGTTCACCCGCTGCACGACCGAAGCACCGCCCCGTACAGCGACGCCATCCCGTCGAAGACCCCCTGACGCCGGGGCCTACATCGCAGGCGGGCATCCCGCTGCTGTTCTGAGGTGCTCGACGTTCTGATGTGACCGGCAACACTCAGCAAAGCGAAACCTGCCGCCGTCACTCCGGGCCGTCGATCCGCCGGAAGCGCCTGAAGCCGCCAGACCGCTCGCGGCCAGGAGGGTCCGCGCTTCCGTCCCACTGCCACGACGTGCACTGTATGCAAACTCACAGCGCGAAAGTTGATTTACCCAGAATTAACAAGGACGATCAAAGCGTTCTACTTGCCGAGTGATCCTCGCCAAGTGGACACCAGCAGCAAACAGAGCCCCGTACCCCGGGGTCCCAAAAAGGAGTTGAGCACCATGTCCCTCGCGCACATTCGCGCCGACGTCAAGCGCGCCGTGAACCGGCGCCGCCTCTACGCGCGGATCAACGCTCTGCCGGATTCGACGGTTCGAGACGAGCTTCTCGCCATCGCCCGCCGGCATGAGGACGCAAATCACTGACGCCAACCCGTGTTGACCAGAGCCGGCTGCCCCCTTGGGGCGCCGGCTCTGTTGGTTCTACCCGGCTCTTGGTCCTACGGGGCCGGCTGCGGCCGTAGCGCTTCGTGCACGACGTCGACGGCGCGTGCGGCGCTTTGCGCGGCACCCTCCATCGTCGTCGGCCAGTCGTTGTGGGTCCAGTCCCCGGCCAGTGCCACATTGGACAGTGAAGTGCGGTTGTCCGGCCGGATCGTGGACATGCCGACCCGCGAGGAGAACGTGGCCTTGGGCCACGGCACCACGGTGACGTCCAGGACCTCAGCGTCGCGGGCGGCCGGATAACCGGCCCGAAGTGCGGCGACGAGGCGGTCAGCGACCTCGGCGTTCTTCAGCTCCATCAGGTCGTAGGCCGCGCACGTGGTGAGTGCATAGAGATGATTTCCGTCCTCGCGCGGGCCGTGCATCCGGTCGCGGTCGAAGACCCAACCGATGTCGCTGTCCAACAACGATTCCCATGGCGCCACGGTGCCCAGCGGGCGGTCGAGCAGCACATAGGCGTTCATGATCGGAACCGGTTCGAGTTTCTTGGCGGCGAGTCGGGCGTCCTCCGAATCAGGTACGTCGTCGAGCAGCGACCGAAGATTCCAGGACGGGACGGCGAGCACCACGGCGTCGGCGGCGAGCACCGAACCGTCGGCCAGCGTGACACCGGCGGCGCGACCGGCGGCGACCCGGATCGACACCGCACGCGCCCGCAGTCGCACCTCTACAC
>NZ_JBAUJR010000279.1:0-6694 GCF_049683935.1 Mycobacterium sp.
CCTGCACGACCTGCGGCGCGGTGAGCGTGAACGAGCACGGCGGCGGCGGGCCGGCGTGAGCCAGGGGCGCACCCGGCACCCCGACGAACACAGCCGCGAGGGTCATCGCGCAAGCGAGCATGGCCCGAGTCATACCTGATGGTAGGTCGCAGATGGACGGTGAGATTGCGGTTCGGCGCACGTCGTCCGGACACCGGCGCGCCACCGGAGGATGTGGGCACGCGCGGCGGTAGCCTCTGCCCGTGCCATCCCGCAGTCCGACCCGCGCGGTCAGATATGCGCGTCGCCGTAAGCGGCGGATGGCGTTGAAGGTGCACGACCTCACCGATTCCCAGTGGGCCGCATTGACATTGGCCTGGGGTGGGTGCGCGTACTGCGGCGCGGTCGGGACGCCCCTGCAGAAGGACTGTGTGCTCCCGATTTCTCGCGGCGGAAGGTACGCGCTCGACAACGTCGTCCCCAGTTGCCGTTCCTGCAACACCAGCAAGTGCAACTCCGAGGTGACTAGCTGGATGCGACGCAAGAAGCTCGATGAGCGCGATTTCCTGATTCGTCAGGCCGAGATCAACAGGACCCTCGCAGCCGACGCTGAGTGATCTCGCCGGTAGGCCCGCGCGGTACGGTTCCGAGGTGCCACTCCGTTATGTCGATCCACACAAGAAGCGAGGCCCGCGGTATCAGTCGGGCGTTCGTTTCGGGCGCTCGCGCTTCGGGCAGTTCGTCGCGCGGCACATCGCCCGCCGCACCGACCCGTATCTGTTCCGCCTCACCGACGGACGGGTCAACATGGGGCCGATCGTCAACGCCCCGCTCACCACCACGGGCGCGAAGTCGGGAAAACCACGCACGGTGCAGCTCACGTACTTCCACGACGGATCCGACGTGATCCTGCTCGCCTCGAACTACGGGGGCAGCAAGCATCCGCAGTGGTACCACAATCTGAAGGCCAATCCGGACTGCGACTTCGGCGGAGAGAGCTTCTCGGCTTCGCAAGTCACCGACCCCGACGAGTACACGAGGCTCTACGCGCTCGCGGAGAACGTGTACGCCGGGTACTCCGACTACCGCGACAAAACCGCACCCGCCGGCCGGCAGATTCCCATCTTCCGCCTCACCCCGCGCTGAGCCTCGACTCACACTGGGTCTCGAGGAAGCCGTCGAGATAGGCGGTCATCGGTGAGAGGTCGTCGCTTCGGGAGCGAGCGGCGATGTATCCATCGGGCCGCACGAGGTAGAGCCCGCCTGACGAAGTCGCAGTGTAGCGGTCGCGGAGCACGCCGGTCGGGTCCACAATGACGTCCGCGTCGCCGACCGGAGCCTGTGCGGCCACGACCAATGGCCGTACCACATCGGAGTTCCGACTCGCCCATTCCAGCGCGGCCTCGCGGTCGACATTCGTCTCGGCAAAAACGAGCAGTTGATGGCGGGTATCGCTGCCCCACAGCGGATACCAGCGTCGCCCACCGCGACCGGCTTCCGGCGCGATCTCGCCAGGCCGCGGTCCCCGTTCACACCGCTGGCCGGCGATGAATGCACCGCTGCGGTAGCGGACGGAAAAACCGGTGAAGCTGTCGAACAGTGCGGTCTGTGCCGCGCGCGTCCGCAGAACCATTCGCAGCAGGGTGTTCCGAATGCCTACCGCGACGGGGTGACGCCACAGTAGCGGCTTCGTCGAGGCAGTCGTCGAAGCGATGAGGCGGCGGATGATCGGCAGTCGTTCGTCGTCATAGCTGTTGAGCAGTCGCTCGCCGCCGCGACCCTGAATCGCGAGCGCCAGCTTCCACCCGACGTTCACCGCGTCCTGGATACCGGTGTTCATGCCTTGCCCGCCTACTGGACTATGGACGTGCGCGGCATCCCCAGCCAAGAACACCCGACCGTGGCGAAGCCTATCGACCGCACGGCTGCTGATGAAGAATGCCGAGGACCATGTCACTGCGCGAAGCCGGATATCCACGTCGGGAAAGTCGTTCAAAACCAACTGCAGTTCAGCGAGAGTCGGGCGATCCTGCGAAATCCTGCGGTCCTGCGCCGGCAGCGAGAGGGCGATCCGGTAGGTTCCGTCAGGGCGGTGCCCGATTACCAGAAACCCTCCTCGCCCCAGAATGAACGTGCCGCGGTCCTCGGGCGGATCGGAAGCGAATTCCGCGTCGGCGTCCATGACATAGGCGCCCTGCAACTTGGATCCGGCAAACCCGACTCCCAACGTCTTGCGCACCACGGAGTGACCTCCGTCGGCGGCGACGAGGTACCGGGCCGACACGGTGGACACCGATCCCTCGTCTCCCCGAAGTCGAACATGAACCGCGTCGTCATCCTGTTTCACGTCAAGGACCTCCACGGGACGCTGCACTTCGACACCGAGGTCCGCTAGGCGCTCGATCTGTAGACGCTCGATCTCACTCTGCGGCAGCAGGACTGAATACGCGTGCGGGGTATCGAGACCCCCGGCGGACAACTCGCCGAAGCGGTGGTCTCCGGAACGAAACGCAAAACCCGCCAGCACCCGCCCGTGTGCGAGCACCGGCGCAAGCAGGCCCTGACGTTCGAAGATCTCCAAGGACTTGGCGTGCAACCCCTCAGCCCGAGATTCGGCGTAGGGGCGGGCCATCACCTTGTCCACAATGTGAACCGCTACCCCGCGACGGGCCAATTCGATCGCCGCGGTCAATCCCGTCGGACCTGCGCCGATCACAAGAACGTCCGTGTCCGTGGTCATATCCACTCCTTGTAGTACAAGACTGTCTCGTATTGTTACTTGAAACGATACACTCTTGTTTCGAAGACGACCAGAACGAAACGGGGCGGGATGTGACAGATGTAGCCGAGGGGGAAAACACCTCTGATCCCCGTGTGGCGCGAAGCCGAGCAGCGGTGCTCTCCGTATGCGTCGATCTTCTCGTCCAGGGTGGCGCTCCTGCGGTCACCATCGAGGCGGTGGTGCAGCGCTCAGGTGTGGCACGTTCCACCATCTACCGGCACTGGCCGCGACGGATCGATCTGGTCGCCGACACCTTCCGAACCCTGATCCCGCCCCTGCCCGCGGTTCCGGCGTCCGGCGACCTGCGCGCCCGACTGAAGGGAGTGCTGCACGTCCTTGCCGCGCAGATCAACGACGAGAAGTACGCCGCCGTTGTACCCGCTGTCCTCGACAGCGCCACCCGTGATCCCGAACTCGCCGAGTTCCGCGATGCATTCGCCCGCAGCCAGCGCGCACCACTAGATGCCATCCTGCAGGCCTCATCGGCTGCCGGTGAATTACCGCCTGACCTCGACCGCGACGGCGCGATCGCCGCACTTGTCGGGCCGTTGCTGTTCCGTCGAATTGTTTTGGCGCAGAGCATCGACGCCGCCTACGCCGACGAGCTCATCGACATGTTCCTGGAGAGCCACCGACGTTGAGCGCGCCTGCTGCGGGCACTTCTCGAGCCGGCGTGCGTTTACCGGCAGCGGAATACCTTCGGTGTCGACCCGCACCCTCCACGATCCGCCGCAACTCCTTCAGGTGACGCACGGGGTTGTGCCTGAGGCGACTCGTTAGCTACTCTGCGGTCGAGGCGGGGGCCGAACTGCATCATCTACGTGGGGAAACGCATGATTCGCACCGTGTTTGTCGCTGCCGTTGTCGCGGTAGCTGGAATCGGATTCCTCCCCCCGGCTACGAGCGACGCCCAAGGCGTCGACACCACCGCCGAGGTGCTCAGAGTCGTCGACGGAGACACCATCGACATCCGCGATGACAACCGAGGCCGCCTACGTGTGCGTGTGCTCGGCATCGATACCCCTGAGACCAAAAAGCCCGGGCACACGGTCGGGTGCTGGGGACCCGAAGCGACCCAGTTCGCCACGACGACGTTGCTCGGGCAGCGCGTCGCCCTGCAACTCGACCCCACTCAAGACCGCACCGACAGCTACGGACGCACTCTGGCCTACCTTGTGCGAGCCGATGGCTGGGACTACTCCGTCGAAGCAGCACGCGCCGGCACAGCCCGGTCGTACGTCTACGACGGCGTGCCCGTGAGTCGATACAACACGATCCAAGCCGCGGAGAGCGAAGCCAGAGATGCCGGCCGGGGCCTGTGGGGTCCGCCGTGCTACGGCGAGACCGAGTCGACCGCGACCACCCAACCCCAATCCGCCTCTCCCGCTGCACCTCCGACATCGGAGAGCGCACCGCCACTTGGCCTCTACGAGCCGCCGCTGCCCTCGTCGAGCGCCTACTACGAGAACTGCACGGCCGCGCGGAGGGCCGGCGCGGCGCCGCTGCTGGCGGGCCAGCAGGGATACCGATCAGGTCTTGACGGAGACGGTGACGGTGTCGCCTGCGAGTGAGGTCTCAGCGAGACGAATAGCGCAGATAAGCGGTGCCGTCGTCAAAAATTTGGTGTCGGGCGAGAGTCAGGTCGAGGCGTACGTCGCCCGGTAGGGCTGGCAGGCCTCCGCCAACCATCTTCGGCACCACGAAGAAATGGAACTCATCAACCAGTCCGGCGCGGATCGCGGCGGCCGCCGTTGTGGGCCCGAAGATCTCGACCGCGGCAGGGGCGTCGGCGACGATCCGCTGCAATTCAGCCAAGCTCAGGTCGGGGACCAGACGGACTCGTTCCGACTCGACCTCCTCGGGCGTCAGCGTCGACGACACCACCACTTTGTTGATGCCGCGCCACCGCCGCGCGAACTCCCGTTCTGCCGGGGACCACTCCTCGTCGACCGGATCGGTCTCCCAGTACTGCATCAGCGCGAACGTCTTGCGCCCCAACACCTCGGTCGACACGTCAGCCATGCGATCAACATGCGCGGCAAACGTCTGCCCACCCGGGGCGGACCACTGGAAGTCGCCGCTCGCGTCGGCAACGTAGCCGTCGAGGGACATTATCGCGTTGTAACTCAGGGTTCCCATGCCATTGAGACTTCCTCACCCGGCGGAACTGATCGCGTCCTACACGTTGAACCGGAACTCGACCACGTCACCGTCGGCCATCACGTACTCCTTGCCCTCCATCCGAACCTTGCCGGCGGACTTGGCCGCGGCCATCGAACCGGCGGCGACGAGATCGTCGTAGGACACGATCTCGGCTTTGATGAAGCCCTTTTCGAAGTCCGAGTGGATGACGCCCGCAGCCTTCGGCGCGGTATCACCCTGGTGAATCGTCCACGCGCGAGCCTCTTTTGGGCCCGCCGTGAGGTAGGTCTGCAACTTCAGCGTGTGAAACCCTGCCCGCGCCAACGCATCCAGGCCCCGCTCGGTCTGGCCAATCGACTCGAGCAACTCCGCGGCCGACTCCTCGTCGAGCTCCTGGAGCTCTGCCTCGATCTTCGCGTCCAAGAACACCGCATCGGCCGGCGCGACCAACTCCCGAAGCTCGGCGACCCGCGCGGAATCGGTGAGCACCGATTCGTCGGCGTTGAACACGTAAAGGAAGGGCTTGGATGTCATCAGGTTCAGCTCACGCAGCATCGACACGTCGACGTCCCGCTGAGAACCTGAAAATAACGTCTTGCCGCCGTTGAGCACCTGTTGGGCGGCGGTCGCCGCATCGAGGACGGGCTTGCGGTCCTTGTGGGTCCGCGCTTCCTTCTCCAGCCGAGGCAGTGCCCGCTCGAGGGTCTGCATGTCGGCGAGAATCAACTCGGTCTCGATGATCTCGATATCGGATTGGGGATCGACCCGGCCGTCGACGTGCACGACGTCGTCGTCGGCGAACACCCGCACCACCTGGCAGATGGCATCACTCTCGCGGATGTTGGCCAGGAACTTGTTGCCCAGGCCGGCGCCCTCAGACGCCCCTTTGACGATTCCCGCGATGTCCACGAACGTCACCGGCGCGGGCACGATCTTCTCGGAGCCGAAGATCTTCGCCAGCTCGTCGAGCCGCGGGTCCGGCAGCGCGACCACACCTTCGTTCGGCTCGATCGTCGCGAAGGGGTAGTTGGCAGCCAACACGTCGTTTCGTGTCAACGCGTTGAACAACGTCGACTTGCCGACGTTGGGTAGTCCGACGATTCCCAGATTGAGGCCCACGGGATCCACAGTCTAAGCGGTGTGATCGGCTCGCCAATCCACGCTGGCGGCGTCTCGTCGAATCAGCCGGTACGGTCGATCTGTGTCAGGACAGCGCGCGCGGCCGTCGATACCGGCCGATCACCGCTCCGTGCACCCCAACATTCCAGGAGTTCCCTGGTGGGGTGCCGTCCTCATCGCGGTCGTCGCGTCGCTGCTCGGGTTCGCCTTCGACTCCGGCGGGCAGGAGCTGAGCGGGCTCTTCTCCGCGTTCTTCGTCGTCGGCTGCCTGGCCGCAGTGCTCGCGGTACGACGATCCGGGTTGTTCACCGCGGTCATCCAACCGCCTCTGATCCTGTTCGTCGTGGTTCCCGGCGCGTACTACGTGATGCACAGCGCGGAGATCCAGGGCATGAAGGACATCCTGATCAACTGCGGGTATCCGCTGATCGAACGCTTCCCGCTGATGTTCTTCACCTCGGCGGCAGTGCTGCTGATCGGCGGCGCACGCTGGTACTTCGGCACCTCCACCCCGCAGGAAACACCCGCCGCCGAGGCCACCCCCTCCGCAGGCGGGCGGATTTCGGCGAAGTTGTCGGCATTCCTGGGCGGTGCTCCTGCCGCCGATCCCTCCGACCGGGACGCCCAGCGTCGCCATTCGGCGGAGCGGCGGCCGACTCGCTCGTCGAAAGC
>NZ_JBAUJR010000280.1:0-3180 GCF_049683935.1 Mycobacterium sp.
GACCTGACAGACCGGATCGATATCGGTTTGGTGGTACTCGCTGCCGGATTCGGCACAACGGGATCTGTCCTGGAGACATCTCTGACGGACGAAGTCCAGTTGATCGCTGTCAACGTCACCGCCGTCGTGAGGCTTTCGCACATCTTCGCCCGCCGCCTCGCGGCGCGGGGCAGCGGTGGTCTGGTGCTGTTCGGGTCGATCGTCGGCTGGCAAGGCGTCCCGGGACAAGCCAACTACGCGGCGTCCAAGGCATATGTACAGAGCTTGGCCGAGGGGCTCCACGACGAGTTGGCCCCCTCCGGTGTCGATGTCCTTGCCGTGGCGCCCGGTCCCGTCGATTCCGGGTTTCGGCGCCCGGGCGGGCCTCACGATGACCTCGGCGACCAAACCCGACGTCGTCGCCGCCGCCACCCTGGCCGCACTGGGCCGCCGCACCGTGATTCCCGGGGCACGGAGCAAGTTCCTCACCGTCGCGTTGACCCCACTGCCCCGCCGGGTACGCAGCCTCATTCTCGGCAGGGTGATCGCCGGAATGCGTACTCCACCGTCACGAGCGCGCGCAAAATGAACGCTGTGGACGGCGCGTCGGCGTGCAGACACGCTCGCTCGACGAGAAGGGACTAGCCCTGTTCGGCGAGCCGGTGCTTCAACGCGTCGAACTCGTCCTTGATACCGGTCGGCAGCTTCTCTCCGACGAACTCGAACCACTCTTCGATCAGCGGCAGCTCGGCACGCCACTCGTCGACGTTGACCTTCAGCGCCGCATCAACATCAGCAGCGTCGACGTCCAGGCCGGACAGGTCGAGATCCTCGGCAGTGGGCACGATGCCGATCGGCGTGGTCTTGCCGCCGGCCTTCTGCTCCACCCGCTCGATGATCCACTTCATCACCCGGCTGTTCTCGCCGAATCCGGGCCACAGGAACTGGCCACCCTCACCGCGGCGGAACCAGTTCACGAAGAACACCTTCGGCAGCTTCGACTCGTCGGAGTTCTTGCCGATGTCGATCCAGTGCTGCATGTAGTCGCCCACGTTGTAGCCCATGAACGGCAGCATCGCCATCGGGTCGCGGCGCACGGTGCCGACCTTGCCCTCGGCGGCCGCGGTGGTCTCGGAGCCGAGCGTTGCGCCGATGAACACCCCGTGCTGCCAGTCGTTGGCTTGAGTGACCAGCGGAACCGTGGTCTTGCGCCGGCCGCCGAACAGAATGGCCGAGATGGGCACACCCTGCGGGTCGTCCCACTCGGGAGCCAGTGTCGGGCACTGCGACATCGGGGTGCAGTAACGCGAGTTCGGATGCGCCGCCTTGGATTCCGTCTCCCGGAGGTTCCAGTCGTTGCCCTTCCAGTCGATCAGGTGGTCGGGTTCGCCTTCCAGACCCTCCCACCACACGCCACCGTCGTCGGTCTTGGCCACGTTGGTGAAGACGGTGTTGCCTGCGGCGATGGTCTTCATGGCGTTGGGGTTCGACGACCAGTTGGTGCCGGGAGCAACACCGAAGAAGCCGAACTCGGGGTTGGTGGCGTAGAGCCTGCCGTCCTTGCCGAACCGCATCCAGGCGATGTCGTCGCCGACGGTCTCGGCGCGCCAGCCCGGAATGGTGGGCTGGAGCATCGCGAGGTTGGTCTTGCCGCACGCGGACGGGAAGGCCGCCGCCACGAAGTAGGCCTTGTCCTCCGGCGAGATCAGCTTGAGGATCAGCATGTGCTCGGCGAGCCAGCCCTCGTCGTGGGCCATGGCCGAGGCGATCCGCAGCGAGTAGCACTTCTTGCCCAGCAGCGCGTTGCCGCCGTAACCCGATCCGTAGCTCCAGATCTCGCGGGTCTCGGGGAAGTGGGTGATGTATTTCGTATCGTTGCACGGCCACGGCACGTCGGCCTGGCCGTCTTCCAGCGGCGCGCCCAGCGAGTGCAGTGCCTTGACGAAGAAGCCGTCGTCGCCGATCTTGTCGAGGGCCGCCTGGCCCATGCGTGTCATGGTGCGCATCGAGACCACGACGTACGCCGAGTCGGTGAGCTCCACGCCCAGCTTCGGATCCTCAGAATCCAGCGGACCCATACAGAACGGCACGACGTACAGGGTGCGACCACGCATGGAGCCGCGGTACAGATCCTTCATCAGGGACCGCATCTCTGCGGGGTCCATCCAGTTGTTGGTGGGGCCCGCATCGATCTCCTTCTCGGAGCAGATGTAGGTCCGTGACTCCACACGTGCCACGTCGGAAGGATCCGAGAGCGCGAGGTAGGAATTCGGCTGTTTCTCTTCGTTGAGCTTCTCGAAGGTGCCGGCCTCGACAAGGAGGGCAGCAAGACGCTCGAACTCCTCCTCGGAACCGTCGGCGAACACCACGCGGTCCGGTTGGGTGAGTTCGGCGACCTCGCGAATCCACGCGAGCAACCCCTCGTGTGTCGTCGGTGCGGAATCGAGTCCCGGAATGGTCGCTGCGGTCATGCTGTGAGTCTCCTGCATCTTCTGCGCGAGGTGTCTGCCAGGACGCAGGCTCCCCGAAATCCGACCGAAGGCTCGAACTGAAAGCAGCCGCGCCCGTCCCTGTCCACTGAGGTTAACGTGGGGAACATACCCGCGGAAATGCAGGAGTATGTCCGATCACTCACAGGAACGATTCAGATGGGCGTCACCGTGGGATCTACCGACCGGTAACAAACGATTCCGTCGAATTCACCGTTTCAATGGCGGCGCGGCAGGCGTCCAGCGCCCGTTCCAAGCCGGGTCGGCTCCGCTCCCGGGCGGCTTCGGCGCGAGCCACGGCGCGCGCATGTTCGCCCAGTTCGGCATCGATCTCGGCGAGATGCCTGCCGGCCTCCGCCCGCTGGTCTTCGCTTCGCGTCATCGACTCCGACGCCAGCGACGCCTCGGCAGCGAGCAGCCCGGCGGCCACCTTCTCCTCGACCGAAGATCGGACGCCGGCAGTCACCTCGTGGACCCAGCGTTCCAGCAACGCGCGGTCGTGGAGCAGACCACGCGCTCTGACCACCCACACCGTGAGCGCCACACCGACGAGTCCGCCGGCGACCGACCCTGCGGCAGTCAGCTCCGGCGCGACGCCGACAAACAGTCGGGAGATCACCAGCGCGACCCCCAGACCGAACCCGCCGCCGAGCACCGTCATCAACTGCGTTTCCAGGTGCCGCGATTTGAGGGGCGGTGCGGTGACTGCCAC
>NZ_JBAUJR010000281.1:0-3963 GCF_049683935.1 Mycobacterium sp.
CGATGCGGTGCTTGCGATCGAGGATGAGTTGGGTGAGTCCGCCGGTGTCAGCCTCGGCGACGGCGCGATCGAGGTGGCTGTGCGACAGGGTCTGCACGCGCAATCCTGTTATGCGCCGGGCGGTTCGCGGGTCGATTCCGACGACGGCGATCTCGGGGTCGGTGAACGTGACGCGGGGTTCTCCGGTGGTGTCGACGGTGCGGCGCAGGCCCAGGATCGCGTTGGTGGCGGCGATGCTGCCGTGCATTCCGGCCGTGTGGGTGAATTGGGGGTGGCCGGTGAGATCGCCGGCGGCCCAGATCCGGGGGTTCGACGTGCGCAGATGGGCATCGACGTGGACGTAGCCACGCTCATCGAGCGTCACTCCCGCCGTCTCGAGGCCGAGTGCATCGGTCCGGGGTGTGCGACCGACGGCGACGAGCGCACGGTCGAATTCGACGCGGCGACCGTCGGTGAGGGTGACGGTGTGCTCGCAGATCGACTCCGCGGTGGCAGCGGTCAGAACCTCGACTCCGTCGGAGCACATCGACGCGGTCAGCGCGGCGGCCGCGGCCGGGTCCTCGCGGGGGACGAGGGTCTCGGCTGACTCGACGAGCGTGACCGCAGACCCCAACCGCGCAAAGGCCTGGGCGAGTTCGCAGCCGACACTGCCGCCGCCGAGCACCAGGAGCCGACGCGGAAGTTCGGTGAGGTCCCAGACCGTTTCGCTGGTCAGGTAGTCGACGGTATCCAGACCCGGTATGCCTGGCACGGTCGGGCGGGCACCGGTGGCGAGCACCGCCTGAGCGAACGCGATGAGGTGCTCCCCGATCGCGACGGTGCCGTCGTCGGTGAATCGGGCCGATCCGTTGACGACCGTCACGCCGGCTTCGCTGAGGGCCTTCGGGGAGTCGACCGGGGCAATGGCGGCGATGGCCTCCCGCACGTGCTGCATCACCTGTTTGAAGTCGACGGTCACGTCCGTTGCGGTGACCCCGAACGCGGATCCACGCCGAATTGCTGTGGCCGCGGATACCGCGGCGATCAACGCCTTCGACGGCACGCACCCGGTCCACAGGCAGTCCCCGCCGGTGCGATCGCGTTCGACCAAGACGACTCTTGCACCGAAGCCGGCGGCCGTCTTCGCCGCGACGATGCCCGCGGTTCCGCCACCGACCACCAACAAGTCGGGGTGGGCCACGCGGGTCACTGCAGCTCACCGCGGACGAGGCGGTCCACGACGTCGTGCATGTGGGACACGCTTTGCCGATCGGGCATCCGTCGCAGTGCCCAGCGTGACAGCGCCGAATCGATCTGACGGAACTCGGCGACGGCGGTGCTGCACTTGTCGCAGTGGGCCAGATGCGCTTCCAGTCGTCGGATTTCGCTCGGGTCCAGGAGCGCGGCGGGATCGGAGTCCAGGTAGCGCTGGATTCGGCGCGCCGACCAGTGGCACGTCACCATCATTCGGATAGCTCTGATCATCGTTGCTCCCCCGCGCTCGCTGCTTCGAAATTCGGCCGCAGATGACGGCGGACACGTTCGCGTGCGCGGCTGAGTCTCGACATCACCGTTCCTACGGGCACACCAAGGGCCTCGGCGGCCTCGGCGTAGGTCAGTTGGTCGACGTCGACCAGAAGCCGTACGGTCCGGAACTTGGTGTCCAGACTCTGCACGGCACGTTCAAGATCATCGGGCAGGAAGGCGGCCATCACCTGCTCCTCGGTGCTCATAGGGGTGATTCCGAAGGCTGGCTTCGCGTCGGTGTACGACGCGACATCATCCACGCTGTCTGGGCGCATCCGTCGACCCATGTTGATGTTCGTATGGCGCAAGATGGTCAACAGCCACGCCCTGGGATAGCGGCCGTCGAATCCGTCCATAGCGCGCCACGCTCGCATGAGGGTCTCCTGCACCAGGTCATCCACGTCTGAGGACCCCACGAGGGTGCGCGCGACTCTGAGCAGCACTTCGATCTCGGGTTCGACGTAGCGTCGGAATGCGTCCGCTTGCATGTCGTGCTCGCCGATCTCCGGTGGGTCCACTGTGGGGGAACCCGGCGGGGGGCTGACAGTGTTCCCGTATCGGACAACTTGCCAGAGATTCTGACGAACGGACTCCCGATGCCAAGAACAGGCCGCTATCGCTCTTCTGCGAAGTTCTATGACCTGATCTCCGCGGAGTGGCCGGTGTACCGGGCGGGACGCGTGGCCGCGATCGACCTCATGGCGCTGGGACCGGGCCACCGCGTCCTCGACATCGGCTGCGGTACCGGGCTGAACTTCCCGCTCGTACAGAACCGAATCGGACCGAGCGGATCGATCACTGCCGTCGACGCCAGTGCGCAGATGCTCGAACAGGCGAAACGCCGCGCGTTCTCCGCTGGCTGGACGAATGTCCGACTCGTCGAAGCCGACGCCACCGCACTGGACGCAAACGTGCCGGAGATGGCAAGCGGCTTCGACGCCGTCATCAGCACCTATGCACTGTCTCTCATGGCGGATTGGCCGCGGGCACTGTCGACGATGGTGGCGGTCACGCGCCCGGGTGGCCGGGTGGCAGTGGTGGACATGCAGCGGCCGGTCGGGCGCGCCCGCCTGTGGAGTCCGCTCGCGCAGTTGGCGTGCCTACTCGGTGGCTCGGACATCGATGCACACCCGTGGGTTCCGATGGAGTCGGCCCTTGTCGACGTGCGACGACGGTCGGTACGGGGTGCTCACATTCAGATCAGGGTCGGGTCGGTCCCGACGTGCACGACTGATGCGTGCTCGAACGGGTGTTAGCCGCGCACCGCTGCTGACCATCGGCGAAGCTCGCGACTGATCGCGTGCAGGCCCGCGCGGGCCGCGGCGGCGTCGCCCGCACGGGAGGCCGCGAATGCGCCGAACAACGCTGCCTGGATCAGCCGGGCGCGGTCCTGCGATGATCCCGGTTCGATGTCACCGTCGGCCTCCGCCAACTCGAGAGCGCCGTTGAGCGCTCGCTCGATCCTGCGGCGGTAGGCCGCTACGCGCTGCTGCACCTCGGGAATACCGTCACCGACCTCCACCATGGTGTTGACCATGAAGCAGCCGCGCGGGGAGTTGGGGTCATCGAGCACGGCGCGCACCCGGCGGACGAACCGTTCGATGTCGGGTAGACCGCGGCGAGGCGATTCGAGGTCAGCGATGATGCCGCTCATTCCGTCTTCGTAGCGCGCGAGGGCGGCGTCGAGCACGCCCTGCTTGCTACCGAACGTGGCGTACAGGCTCGACAGGCTCAGCCCGGCGTCGGCAGCGAGTTCCTCCACGCTCGTCGACCGGAAGCCGCGGCGCCACAAGGCCTGCTCCAGCGCCGCGGTAGCGGCATCGAGGTCGAATGCGCGCGGACGACCGCGCCGTCGTGGGGTGACAGAGTCCGTTGACATTTCGGAGTGAATACTACACAATACGGCTTTATGGAGCAGTCACTCCTGAAATCGAGTAGAAAGCGATCCGCGATGGTCCACTCCGAACGCGCCCTCACGCTGCCGTCCCGCGACATCGACGACGCCGACCCGGCGATCGCCGCAGTACTGTCCAAGGCCCAGGCCAAGCAGGGGTTCCTGCCGAACATGTACCGCAACATGGCGAATGCGCCGGGACTGCTGGAGACCTACATGGCCGGATACGAGGCGTTTCGCAGCGACTCCGGGCTGAGCCCCGCTGAGCAGGAGACCGTGCTGCTGGCGATCAGCCGCACGAACGGCTGCGAATACTGCGTCGCCGCCCACAGCATGCTCGCGGATATGTCCAAAGTGCCGACGGAGATCACCGACGCGCTGCGCGACGGCCGCACCCTGCCGGATGCCCGCCTCGACGCACTGGCGACGTTCGCCACCGCGATGGTCGAATCCCGTGGGCTACCCACGGGCGCCGATCTCGACGCCTTCCTCGCCGCGGGGTTCACCGAGACCGACGTCCTGCAGGTGCTGCTGGCGATCTCGGTCAAGACGATCAGCAACTA
>NZ_JBAUJR010000282.1:0-21215 GCF_049683935.1 Mycobacterium sp.
GTCCCGGGGAGCGGTCGCGCTCAGGGTCACGGACGGCGACCACCTCGATCGGCCCGTCCGGACCCGGGTGCGCGCGGACGATCTCGCGTCGCAGGGCGAGCAGCGGGTCGTCGTCGGTTTTCTCGGCGGCCAGCACGTAGTCCGCGGCCCGCAGCGCTTCGGCGACCTCGGGGGTGACGTGTTGCGGACCCATGCCGACGCCGAGGATGCGGACCTTCACCTGCGCGGGCATGTCAGCGATTCTGTCACCGACTGCGGAGCAGTCCCGTCGCGGCCGCTCGAACCGCAGCGGTGACCTGTGCGACCGTCGAACTGTCCAGCTTCCAGCACTGCCAGTACAGCGGGACGTCGAGATGCTGGCCGGTGATCGGGACGAATGTCCCGTCGATGAGCTGCTCCGGGTACATGCCCCAACCCAGCCCGGCGCGCACCGCCGCGCCGAAGCCCTCCGCGGTGGGGATGTAGTGGACCGGCCGCCGGACGCTCCTGCGGAGCACTTTGTGTACCAGTTGATCCTGCAGAGCATCGTCGCGGTTCCAGGCCAGCGACGGCGCCGTCGCCGCGGCATCGGCCGTCAGTCCGTCGGGCAGGAATCGCGTCACGAACTCCGGGGTCGCGACCGGCAGGTAGCGCATCACCCCGAGTGCTTCGACCCGGCACCCGCTGACCGGGCTGCGTTCGGTGGTCACCGCACCCATCACCACACCCTCACGCAGTAGCCGGGTGGAGTGGTCCTGATCCTCGATACGGATGTCGAACAACACCTCGGGCAGCTTCGACAGGACCCCGGTGAACCACGTGGCCATCGAATCGGCGTTGATGGCCAGAGCAATTCGGGTCCGGTCGGTGGAGCCGCCGCTCATCTCGGCGAGCGCCTCGGCCTGCAACAGCGCCGTCTGAGCGGCCAGCCTGAGCAGCGGTGTTCCTGCAACTGTTGCCACACAGGGCTTTTCCCTCAGGACAAGTACCTGGCCGACCCGTTGCTCGAGCGCCTTGATGCGCTGGCTGACCGCCGAGGGGGTGACATGGAGATGCTCGGCGGCGGACTCGAAACTGCCGAACTCGACCGCCGCCGACAAAGCCGCCAGTTGACCGGCGTCGAGACCGGTGGGCTGCCGATCGGTCATGGATCGTCACGTCCTTCGAAGGTGTCTTGCCGAGTCACGTTATCGCCCTGACAGGTTGCACGTCGTCATGAAGCCGACGACGGCTGATCCCGTATCAGATCCCAGTACCTCTGTTCACGCTCGGTGAGCTCGTTGGAGCGGATCGCCCCGAAGGCGGCGGCTTCGCGGGCAAACGCCTTCGCGGCGTCGGGAAGCGCGTCGGGCCCCTCGAGCCGAAAGCAGCTGGGCGCCAACGGACCGAACATCATCGCGCGACTGAGATCCGGCCAGTTGCTCACCTGCGGCTCACATCCCGCAGCGCGGGCGAAGGTGATGGCGGCAAGATTCATCCGGGTTTTCTGCGGCAGTCCACGGCGCGCTCGATACGCTGCCACCGCGGACTGTTGCCGGGCTGGGTCCGGGGGTGCGATGACGCCGCCCCATGTGTACGCGATCCATCGGGCCTGCAGTTCCAGCGGCACGAAGTAGCCGCCCGACTGGTCCCACATTCCGACGAACGCCAGCCCGGGAAGATCGGGGTGGAAGGTGTATCGGTCGGCGTCCAGATGAACCGCGTCGAGGTCGACGGTTCGTGTGATCGCCTCACTCAGGTACGGAAGGTCGAGTTGGAAGCCGGTGCCGAAGAGAACGCCGTCGAAGGTCTCGCTTCCAGCGTCACCAAAAAACACGTCCCGGCCGGACACCGCGGTCAACCACGGGCGGATGGTGATCCGCCCCTCGGCGACCAGCGGTAAGTACTGCTGGCTCAACGTCACACCGGCGGCAGACAGCGATGGGTTCGGCTGCGGCGCTCCGTACTGCTCCGGACTGCCACCGGCCTCCACGACTATCTCCCGCAGCTGTCGGTCGACTTCGGCAGCGGGCAGACTCTCGTCGGCCAGGGCGCCGTACCTGGTGAAGATGCGATGGTCGGACGGCACTCCGGCCGCGAACTTGGGCAGTACGTAGCGCTGTCGTCGCTGCGTCACCACGACGCGGGACGCACCCCCCTGAGCCAGTTCCGCGGCTATCTCCAACGAGCTCACAGCGCAACCCGCCACGAGGACCCGCTTGCCGCGGTAGGGCTCCGCCCCGCGGTAGTCATACGTGGAGATCGCCGCTTCAGAGCCGGAGAAACTGTCCAGGCCGGTCACTGCGGGGATGGTCGGTTTCTGGAATCGACCGCTGGCAATGACGACGCGGTCGAAGTTCTCGGCGATCGCGCCACACTCGACGACCCAGCGCGCCGATGGGCTGTCGGACTCTCGTCGCACGCGAGTGACTCTGGCAGACAACCGGATCCGTCGGTCCAGATCAAAGACCCCGGCATAGCGGCGGAGATAGTCGAGGATATCGGCGCCGGCGAGAAACGACTGCTCACCCTCGTGGGTGAGATCGCTGAACGCGGTGAGGATCCGGCTGGTGTTGGTATGCATGGTGGGCCAGACGCCACTCGAACCGGGCAGGCCTGTCCACTGCCCGCCGAGAGTCGCCGCCTGCTCGAAGATCGTCGGCTCGAATCCCTGAGCGATGAGCCAGCGCGCGGTGACCAGACCGCCCGGTCCGGCACCCACCACCGCCACACTGCGCCTCACCTCGGCACTGTCGCACGTTGGCGTCTTACATCGTGGAGGAACCGCGCACGTGCCGTCAGTTCACCGTGCCCGAGGCGTTCGTCATCACATCGGAGGTGCCGGCACCCGCGAGCTTCCCCGACACAAAATCTGCTGCCTGCGTTGCCAATCCGGATTCGACGTACAGACTGTGCGACGGTCGATCGTCGCCGTCCGAGCACACCGGGTCGGCACCGTTGCAGAGGTCGACGGTCTTCGCGCCGTACAGCGGGCTGATCGCCGTCAGCGGGCGACCGATCTTGCCCGACGGATTTCCGAAGACCGCTACCGCGTCCACATGTCCGGCGACATTCGCCGGCATCGGACGACCGAACCCGAACGTCGCGTTGGGATCTGCGGCGATGAGGTCGATGACCGCGGCGCCCTGCGAGAATCCGCCGAGGACGATGCTCGTGTCGGGGCAGGAGGCGACGGTGGCCTGGACGTGCGCGCTGGCGTCGTCGGCGCCCTGGGGCGCGGACTGCAGGAAGTCGTAGGACGCCGGGTAGTTGACCGCGTACACGCCGAGATCGCGACCGCCGAGGTCATTGCGCAGCTCGTCGACGAATGCCTGGCCGACGCGGCCCAGACCTGCGGGTTCTGCTGTACCGCGGGCGAACACCACTTCCACGTCGGAACAGGATTCGGCTGCGTAGGCTTCGGCCGCGCCCGGGCCTATCAGGCCGGCAGCAGCAACGCCGCCCGCCCCCGCCAGGACCAGTGCTCGTCGAACAGAGTGGCGATCGGACATCGTGGGTCTCCCTTGGTCATCTCTGCCGGCGGCATCAATGCTCAGGAACCCCGGAACCACCCGAAGAAATTCCTTGGCGCCCCACGCGGGTCGCTTCGTATCCGGTGGTGAGCCAGTACACGGTGCGGTCGAGCGTCGGCAGGATCTCGGTGATGTCGATCTCCCCGGCCGCGAATCTGCCGAGCAGTCCGTACACCAGGCTGGCGATGATCCGGTCGAGGTCGGCGACGAAGTCGTCGTCCACTCCGACAAGAAGTTCCAGGACTGTCGGGACGACGACGTCCAGGCCGCGCCGTAGAAGCCGCTGACCACCGGGTGCGGACCTGGCGCGGAAGAAGGCGGCCAGCATCGCCGGGTGCTGCTCCCACGGTTCGAACAGTGCACGCAACACCCGCATGTGGGCGGTGTAGAGCGACTCCCCCACCTCGCGAGGGTGCGGGGTGATCCCGGCGTAGCGGTTCTCCTCCATCCACGCTTCCAGCGCGGCCAGGATCAGTTCGTCACGAGTGGGATACCGCTTGTAGATGGTGGTCAGCGACGTGCGGGCGCGCCGCGCCACCTCGCGGAGCTGCACGGCGTCGTAGCCATCGGTCTCCAGGATCTCCACGACGATCCCCAGGATCCTGGCGTCCCCACCGGAGACCTGCTGCATCGGACCGACCACCTCGCCTCACTCTTGCCACCACTGGATAACCCGGTTACTGTACCCGCAGTAACACGGTTATCCGAGGCGAGGAAGAAACAGTGAAATCGTTAGACGGCAGAGTCGCCTTCATCACCGGAGTCGCGCGCGGCCAGGGACGCAGCCACGCGATCAGGTTGGCCGCCGAAGGCGCCGACATCATCGGCGTCGACATCTGTGCCGACATCGCATCCAACGGCTACCCGATGGCCTCCACCGACGAACTCGACGAGACCGTCGCACTGGTCGAGGCCCAGGGCGCCAAGATGCTGGCCTCGGTCGCCGACGTTCGAGACTTCCACGCGCTGGACGCAGCCCTGACCGCCGGAGTCGAGCACTTCGGGCGTCTCGACATCGTGTGCGCCAACGCGGGCATCGCGTCGATGGCTTTCCGCGAGTTGACCATCGATGAAGAGCTCGCCATGTGGACCGACGTGATCGATGTCAACCTGGTCGGCTCCTTTCACACCGCCAGGGCAGCCGTCCCGCACATGATCGCCGGAGAACGTGGCGGGTCGATCGTGTTCACGAGTTCCACCGCCGGACTGAGGGGTTTCGGCGGCATGCAAGGTGGCGGGCTCGGCTACGCCGCCTCGAAACACGGCATCGTCGGGCTGATGCGCACGCTTTCCAATGCCCTTGCGCCGTACAGCATCCGGGTCAACACCGTGCATCCGACCGCGGTGAACACCATGATGGCCAACAACCCGGCGATGGCCGCCTTCCTCGAGAACTATCCCGACGGTGGGCCACACCTGCAGAACCCGATGCCGGTCGGGATGCTCGAGCCCGAGGACATCAGCGCGGCGATCGCCTACCTCGTCTCCGACGCCGCCAAGTACGTCACCGGGGTCACCTTCCCGGTCGACGCCGGCTTCTGCAACAAACTATGAGCGGCCGCGTCGCGGGCAAGCGGGTGCTGGTCACCGGCGCCGCGCGCGGTATGGGGCGCAGCCATGCCGTGCGGCTGGCCGAGGAAGGTGCCGACCTCATCCTGGTCGACATCTGCGAGTCGCTGCCGGAGATCGAGTATCCCCTGGCCACGTCCGAGGATCTGGACGAGACGGCACGCCTGGTCGAAGCGCAGGGCCGGCGGGCGGTCGTCCACATCGTGGACGTGCGCGACGGGGCAGCACTGTCGGCTGCGGTCGACGACGGGGTGGCGCAGTTGGGCGGCCTCGACGCCTCGGTCGCCAACGCCGGCGTGCTCACCGCGGGCACCTGGGACACCACGACCTCTGAGCAGTGGCGCACCGTCGTCGACGTCAACCTGATCGGCACGTGGAACACCTGCGCCGCAGCGCTTCCCCACATGCAGGACCGCGGCGGCAGCCTGATCAACATCAGCTCGGCCGCCGGGCTGAAGGGCACCCCGTTGCACCTGCCCTACACCGCGTCCAAACACGGCGTCGTCGGACTGAGCCGGTCGTTGGCCAACGAGCTTGCCGCCGTGAACATCCGGGTCAACACGGTGCATCCCACCGGTGTCGAGACAGGCATGAGTCCCGATTCGCTGCACAGCCTGCTGGCAGAGGGCAGACCCGACCTGGCCCCACTCTTCATGAACGCGCTGCCGATCGTGATGGCCGAGGCGATCGACATCAGCAATGCCGTGCTCTTCCTGGCCTCCGACGAGTCCCGGTATGTCACCGGGCTGGAATTCAAAGTGGATGCCGGCGTCACCCTGCGGTGAGCCCCATGCCCCGAAGGAATGATATGACCACCAACCGCAACGACCGTCTCGAACGGGGCGAGAACGTCTTCGCCGACGTGATGACCTTTCCCGCTCCTGACGATCACACCCCCGCCACGGCCGGCCTCCTCGAGTTCGTCTTCGCCGAGGTGTGGCCACGGCCGGGCCTGACCCGCCGGGAGCGTCGCTTCGTCACGCTGGCATGTGTCGCCGACGCCGACGCCGAGACACCGTTGCGCGACCATGTCTACGGGGCACTCAACAGTGGCGACCTGTCGATCGTCGAAATGCGGGAGACCGTGCTGCATTTTGCGGTGTACGCCGGATGGCCGAAGGCGTCCCGGTTCAACATGGTCGTCGACGAGCAATGGGAGCGCATCCAGCGAGAGCGGGGACTGCCGGTGCCGCCCCCGGAATCGCTTCTGCCGCTGGGAACTCCGAGTGATCCCGAGGAACGACTTGCCGTCGGCGAGCAGGCCTTCAAGGACGTCAACTGCCTGCCCTATGCGCCGCTGCGGGACAACCCGTACCAGGGGGCGGGCATCCTCAACTTCGTCTTCGGCGAGATGTGGCTGCGGCCGGGCCTCGGGATGAAGGAGCGGCGCCTGGTCACTGTGGCGTGCGTGGCCTTCCAGGACGCGCCGTACCCGATCCTGAGCCATGTCTACGCCGCGCTCAAGAGCCGGGACATCTCCTTCGATGAAATGGACGAGTTGGCATTACATTTCGCGGCGTACTACGGGTGGCCCAAAGCGTCGCATCTCAACCAGGTGATCGGTGAGCAGAAGCAGCGCGTCACCGAGGAATGGGCCGCTGACGCCGAGGCCGCCTCGTGATCGCCACACTCGGCGACACCGTCGGACTGCTCGTCGGCGACGAGCGGATCACCACGACGTCGGGTCGGACCCACGAGCACATCTACCCGGCGACGGGCCGGCCCAACGCCACGGTTGCCTTGGCAGGCGCCGACGAGATCGACCGTGCGGTCAAGGCGGCGCAGGACGCGCAGCGCGACTGGGTGGCGCTGACCGTCGACCGTCGTCGCGACAAGCTGATCGACCTCGCCGACGTGATCGGCGAGAACCTCGCCGAACTCGCCACTCTCAACGTGCACGACTATGCGGTGCCGGTGTCGTACGCCGGTACCGCTCTGCTGCTGGAACGGTTCCTGCGCCATTTCGCCGGCTACGTCGACAAGCCACTCGGCTCGAGTACACCGACGAACGGGTCGTTCGACATCAACCTCGTCGAACGGGAGCCCTTCGGCGTGGTGGGGATCATCGCGCCGTGGAACGGCGCGTTGGCGGTCGCCGGGTCCTGTGTGGCACCGGCGCTGGCGGCGGGCAACGCCGTGGTGTTCAAACCCTCTGAGTTGGCTCCCCTGGCGGCACTGCGATTCGGTGAGCTGTGCCTGCAGGCGGGGCTGCCGCCCGGTCTGGTCAACGTCGTGCCGGCGGCCGCCGAGGGCGGCGACGCACTGGTCCGGTACCCGGGGATCCGCAAGATCCACTTCACCGGCGGCGGCGGCACCGCGCGCAAGGTGCTTGAGGCGGCAGCCGCCAACCTCACCCCGGTGGTCGCCGAACTCGGTGGCAAGTCAGCCAACATCGTGTTCGCCGATGCCGATCTCGACACCGCGGCGGTGCTCGGCGCACACCAGGGTCCACTCATGCAGTCCGGTCAGAGTTGTGCCTGCGCGAGCCGGATCCTGGTGCACGAGTCGGTGTACGACGACTTCGTCGGCAAGTTCCTCGCTGTCGTCGGCGCCGCCTCGGTCGGCGACCCACTCGATCCCGCGGTGACGTTCGGTCCGGTCATCAGCGAGGCGGCCGTGGACCGGATCCTCGGTGTCGTCGACACCGCGGTCGCCGATCGCTCGGGCGAGTTGCTCACCGGAGGACGGCGCATCGGCGGCGACCTCGCGCACGGTTACTACCTCGAGCCGACGGTTTTCGGCGACGTCGACAGCCACTCGGAGTTGGCGCAGACCGAGACCTTCGCACCCGTCGTCTCGGTCATCAGGTTCAGTGATGACGACGAGGCGGTGCGTATCGCCAACAACACGGCCTACGGGTTGAACGCGTTTGTCCACACCCGCGATCTCAATCGCGCCCATACTGTCGCACGCAGGCTCGAATCCGGATCGGTGTGGGTGAACACGTTCAGCGACATCTCCCCCCAGGGTCCCTACGGCGGCTACAAGCAGAGTGGCTTCGGCCGCACCGGCGGAATCGACGGACTGCACGAATTCCTGCAGATCAAGAACATCCGCATCGGCCTGGGCTGAGGGGTTTTATCCGGTTCTGCTGACGTAGTTCTCGGCAGCGCGCCGGATGAAACGCTGGGTCGGTTCGGGGTGCCAGCCGAGTTCGCGGGTCGCCTTGGCGTGGCTGGCCGGTGACGTCAGCGCCAGCAACCGGGCACTCTGCCTGCTGATCGGGATATCTCGTCGTATCAGCGCTGCGAGACCTTCTGCCACATAACCGAAGCCGTGGACCACACCCATCGGGATGCCGAAGCGTGGCGGTCGCGCTCCGACGGCGTCTGCGGCGACCGTCACCAGTTCACGGTGGGTCATGTACTGCTCGGAGATGATGTAACGCTGGCCGACCCGACCGCGCTCGGCCGCACGCAGCATCGCGTCGGCGGCATCGTCGATCCCCACGACCTCGGAGGCGACCCCGCGGACGTAGAACGGCAGTTTCCCCTGCGCGGCGAGCTGGACGAACATCCCCTGCCGCGGTTGCCAATCGGGCGGGCCGTAGGGGTTCGACACATTGGCCACGACAGCGGGCAGCCCCCGTTCGGCCACATAGGACAACACCAGTTCCTCTGCCGCACGTCTGGATTCGATGTAGCTGCCGGCTTGATCGGCCCAATTGAACGGGGTGTCCTCATCCACGGACTCACCGTTCATGCCGACCGCGATCGTGCCGATCGTGCTCAGGAAGACGAACTTGCGCAGATTCGCGTTCACCGCCACATCGAGAACCTTGCGAAGGCTGTTGACGTTGGTCTCGAACAGCGGCGCCGGGTCCCGCAGTTCTGCTCGGGTGTCGACGACACAGTAGTAGACGACGTCGCGGTCCGACATGGCCGCAGCAACCTGAGTGGCGTCGGAGAGGTCCCCGTAGTACTTCTCGACGTCTGTTCCGTCGATTCCCAACGTGGAGCTGGTCTTTCGCAGAAGGACGCGTACGTCGGCACCACCGGCCGCGAGGTGCCGGGTCACGCACGCCCCCACATTGCCGCTGGCACCCATCACCAGGGCTCGCTGGCCGGTCACATCCACGTGGTCGCTGTCAGTGTCCATATCGGGCCCCATGCTAGCCGAAGTGGATACGGTAACACCGACAGTTCGACGAGCGCCCTGACCTCACCGGTCGGCCGCGGTGAACTCCATTCGGAGTTCGGTCAGACCGCGCAGCAGGAACGTCGGGTCGTAGGTGTATCGCCGGGCGCCCAGGGGGCCGTGGACCGCTTCGTCGACCGTGATGTCGCGCATGCGGTCGAGTAGCCGGCGGACGGTGATCTGTCCTTCCACACGGGCCAGCGGCGCACCGGCGCAGGTATGGATGCCCCGGCCGAAGGCGATGTGTTCGCGGACGTTCTTCCGTTCCGGTCGGAAGTCATGGGGATCGTCGAACTTTCGCGGATCGCGGTTGGCGGCGCCGAGGCAGAGCATCACGATGGTGCCCGCCTTCAGGTGCGCGCCACCGAGTGTGGTGGACTTGCGGACCAACCGGAAGTCCACCTTCGTCGGAGAGTGCATCCGCAGCGCCTCCTCGATGAACACCGGAATGCCGTCCGGGTTCTGCCGCAGTGCCTCCTGGTATTCGGGACGGTCGGCAAGCACCTGGACCGCTGCGCTGAGCAGCTTCGTGACGGTCTCCTGACCGGCGGCGAACAGGAACGTCGCCGGCTTGACCACCTCGAGCAACTCGGGTGTGGAACCGTCGGGGTACGTCGCCGTCGCCATTCCCGACAGCACGTCGTCACGCGGGTCCCGTCGCCGCTCGGCGAGATAACCGGCAAATTTTTCGTCCAGGTACCGCAACGGGTCGCGCCCCACCGGCGCACCGTCGAGCGCGCCGACGACGTTGCCCGACGGACGTTCGGCCCCGAGCGCCGCGAGGAACTCGGGGCGGTCCGCCTCGGGGACCCCCAGCAGGTCGATGATGGCGGTGGTGGCAAAGGGTTTTGCGTACTCGGACAGGAACTCGCATCTGCCGTTGTTGATGAACTGATCGATCTGGCTGTCGACGAGTTGCCACATGAAGTCCTCGTTCTCCTTGAGGCGACGTGGTGTCAGCAGCCTGCTCAGGAGTGACCGCGCCCGTTCATGGGCGGGTGGATCCATGACGACCATGTGTTCGTGGATCGGGAACTCGTGGCGGTGGGCTTCGATCTGCTCGGTGATGTCGTCGCCCTCCGGAGCGAAAGGCAGCGGCGGGAATGGGCCACCGATGGCGTTGACGGCCGAGAAGTGGTCGTGGTCCTTGAAGGCCGCCATCACTTCCTGGTAGCCCGTGACGGCGACGACTCCGAAGTGTGGCTCCCGAGTCACCGGGCCCTGCTCCCGCAGGTAGTCCCAGTATTCGTAGGGGTCCTGGCTCACGCTTTCATCGGCGAAGAAGTTCACCGCCGCGAGATCGGTCATTGCAGCCTCCATGAGTACGGTCCCCAAAAACTGATCGATCGATCAAACTGATACACTGCGCCATGCCTATCACAGGGCGCGAACTGCGGTCAAGCATTCATCAGGGACTCGGCTGAATGGCGACTCCCGGCAAGCCCAGATCCGCCGAACCCGGTGCGCGACAACGCCTGATCGAGGCCACCGCCAAGGTCATGCGCGACGAGGGTTACGCCGCAGCGACATCCCGGCGCATCGCCACCGAGGCCGGCGTCAAGCAGGCGCTTGTCTACTACTACTTCCCCACCATGGACGACCTGTTCGTCGAGGTGCTGCGATCGGGCGCGGAAATCGCGCTCGAACGCATGCGTACCGCACTCACCGAGGACGACCCAGTGGATGCGTTGTGGTCGATGAACAGCGATCTGCGATGGACAGGGCTAAACACCGAGTTCATGGCGCTGGCCAATCATCGCAAGGTGATTCGGGCCGAACTCAAGTCCTATGCCGAGCGGGTGCGCGACATCGAGACCGCGGCGGTGACGGTGGCGCTGCGCGCCAAGGGCGTCGATCTCGACGAGTGTCCGCCGATGGCCCTGTCCATGCTCATCGCGCAGACGGCACGAAGCCTCTGCAACGAAAGCGCGGTCGGTGTCACCCTCGGACATGACGAGCTACGTGCATACATGAAGCACCAACTCCGCCGACTCACCGATCGCCCGGACCCGAAGAGGGTTGACAGTAGCGTCGACTAGTGCCAACGTTCCTGATCGATCGATAAAATCATCAAGTGCCGCCGGCTGACTCCCGCCGGGGGCTCGACAATCGAGGTGGAACATGGCCGGTCGGGTCGCAGGAAAAGTCGCTTTCATCACCGGTGCGGCCAGAGGCCAGGGACGCAGCCACGCGGTGCGCCTGGCCGAAGAGGGTGCCGACATCATCGCCGTCGACGTGTGCGGGCCGGTCAGCCGCGACACCCAGATCGCGCCGTCGACTCCCGACGACCTGGCCCATACCGCCGACCTGGTCAAGGGATTGAACCGGCGCGTCGTCACCGCCGAGGTCGACGTCCGTGACTACGCGGCCCTCAAGTCGGCCGTGGACAGCGGTGTCGAGCAACTCGGCCGGTTGGACATCGTGGTCGCGAACGCAGGCATCGGCAATGGTGGCCAAACCCTCGACAAGACCAGCGAGGAGAACTGGGATGACATGATCGACGTCAACCTCAGCGGTGTGTGGAAGTCGGTCAAAGCCGCCATCCCACATATTCTTTCGGGTGAACGCGGGGGTTCGATCATCCTCACCAGCTCGGTGGGCGGGTTGAAGCCCTACCCACACACCGGTCACTACATCGCGGCCAAGCACGGCGTCATCGGTTTGATGCGCACCTTCGCAGTCGAACTGGGTCAGCACTCCATTCGGGTGAATGCCGTCTGCCCGACCAACGTGAACACGCCGATGTTCATGAACGACGGCACGATGCGCCTGTTCCGTCCGGATCTGGAGAATCCCGGGCCGGACGATCTCGCCGTGGCCGCGCAGTTCATGCACGTGCTGCCGGTCGGGTGGGTCGAACCCGTCGACATCAGCAACGCTGTGCTGTTCCTGGCGTCGGACGAATCTCGCTACGTCACAGGCCTTCCCGTCACCGTCGACGCCGGCAGCATGCTGAAATAGCCGAAGGCTCTACCTGAGGATGCCCACGATCGCGACGATGATCGGAACCGATACCGCGGTCGAGATCAGCGTGGCGTCGCGGGCCAGGCTTTCATTGCGTCGGTACACGGCCGCGTAGGCGTTGATGTTCTGCGCCGAGGGCAGTGCGGCGAGCACCGTGACCAGCAACTGCTGCTCCGGGGTAGCTCCGAAGCCCCACCGCGCGAGCGCGAACGCCGTGGCCGGCATCAACACCGTCTTGACGACGACGGCGATGGTGAGGTCGAGACGATTCGTCGGTGGCGCGTCGCCGATGCCGGCGGTCAACGAGATGCCGAAGGCCAGCAGCACGGTGGGGATGGCGAGATCGGCGAGCAGTTCCAGCGGATCCGCGACCGGGCCCTCGATGTTCAGCCCGGCGGCGGCGAGGACAAGACCGAGCACGCTCGCGGCGATGATCGGGTTCTTGACCAGCGCGAGGAGCTGCCGCGCCGGCGAGGGCCGCGGCGTGTCGGCCGAGTTCAGAATGGCGATGCCGATCGGTGCCATCACCGCAGATTGGAACAGGATGAGCGCCGAGATCTCGGTGGTGCTACCGAAGACGTACGCGCTCAACGGGATGCCCAGGTTTCCGGCGTTCACATAGGACGCGGTCCACGCCGCGATGACGGCCTCGCCGCGTTCCCGACGCCGAACCGCGATGAAGACGATAAGGCCCAGACCCATCGCGAGCGCCGCGGCCAGTGCCGACACCAACAGTGACAACGAGAAGATCTGCGGCAGCGTGGCCTGCGACAGATTCAGCAGCAGCAGCGCCGGTACCCCGATGTGGAAAGCCACCCGGTTGAGGACCGTCCGGGCGTTGTCGCCGAGCACGCCGGTACGCCCGACGATGGCGCCCACGCCGACGACCACGGAGATGACGGCGAACGCCTCGAGGACTTCCAGCACAGGGGCAATCCTTCACCGTCGGAGCGGCCCCATTGCCCACCAGGTCCGCTGTTCAGGCGCGGTCATCGGCTGTTTTCGGCGGATACCGGCGCTCTATGTCGCAGGATTCAATAAGGGTATTAGTCGATGTTAAATCGGGGTTGGACAGGTATCGCCGAGGGTTTCTAACGTATGAGTGATGTCGACCACACCGCTCGGTCGTCAGCTTCCAGATCACAGAGGAGTGACTCCCATGGCCCTCATATCCACCTCCGTTCTACACCGACCCGGTCTTCGCGCCGGTATCGCGGCGACGGCGGCCGCCGGACTGGTTCTGACCGGCTGCGGCGGCGTCCAGAATTCGACCGGCGGCAGCTCCGATGGCGGCGAGTACCCGTCGGGCACGGTCGAGATGTACGTCGGCGCCTCCGCCGGCGGGTCCAGCGACCTGATCAGCCGCGCGGTCTCGAAAGGTTTGTCCGACAGCCTCGGCGCATCCTTCCCGGTGATCAACCGGGAGGGTGCCAACGGCGCGCTGGCAGCGGCAGAGGTCGCCGGCGCCGAACCCGACGGATCCACGATCGCGATCCAGAACGCCTCACTGTTCACCATCACCCCCATGGCGGTCGCCCCCGACGAGGTCACCACCATCGACGACTTCGAGGTCGTCAAGGGGGTTTCTCGCGACGACTACGTCCTGGTCACCAATCCGGCGAGCGGCTACCGCACCCTCGACGACATCAAGAACGCCACTCAGGTCGTCCGGTACGGGACCACAGGCGTCGGCACCGGCGCGCAACTCTCGGCCGCGTTGTTGTTCAAGACCAGCAACGTCAACGCCCAGGACGTGCCCTTCGACGGTGGCGCCCCCGCCCTGGCGGCGGTGCTCGGCAACCAGGTCGACGTCGCCAGCATCCAGGTCGGCGAGGCCATCGAGAACATCCAGTCCGGCAAGCTGACGCCGCTGGCGGTGTTCGGCCCGGACCGTATCGAGTACCTGCCCGATGTGCCGACCGCCAAGGAGCAGGGTCTGGACGTCGAGGTGACCCAGTACCGGTTCATGACGGTTCCCAAGGGCACCCCGCAGGAGGTGAAGGACCGCCTCATCGAGGGCATGGAGACCACCTTCGCCACCGACGGGTACAAGGAATTCAACAAGCAGAACAGCTTGACCCCCATGGAACTGTCCGGCGACGAGGTGGTCGCCCAGCTCCAGGAGGATCAGCAACGCTACGCGGACCTGGTCGAGCAGTACGGGATCAACCTGCGCAACGAAGCCTGACCCGTGAACGAGGTCGAGAAGTCCGAAAAGCAGGGTGCGGTCGACGATCCCGGCTCACACCTGCACACCCGCGACATCCTCGCCGAACTCGAGGCCGAGGTCGCCCACGAGATGGAGGAGGACCGCCCGCCGTCGGGTGGTCCCGTCTATCAGATCGTGGGCGCCTTGGTCGGCATCACGATCGGGGTGACCGGAGCAGCGCTCGCCTGGGGCTACGGCATCGGGTCGCTGCGGGAGCCGGGCCCGGGTATGTGGCCGTTCATCGTCGGCGTCGTCGTCGCCTCGCTGTCTGCAGTACTGCTGGTGGCGGGACGCGGCCTCGACGACAGCGAAGCGTTCACCCGCAGCAGCGTGCTGCCGGTGGTCGGCATCATCACCTTCGTCGCGTTCGGGCTGTTGATGCCGGTGACCGGTTTCGAGATTCCCGCGCTGGCGCTGAGCGTCATCTGGCTGCGATTCCTCGGGGGCGAAACCTGGCGCAGCACCGCCATGGTCAGCGTGTTGACCGTGACGGCGTTCTACCTTCTGTTCCTCTACGGGCTTCGAATCCCCTTGCCCCACTTGATCTCCTTCTGAGAACGGCTCGAAAACATGGACCTGAACGCGTTTCTCGACGGGTTTGCGCTCGTCATCGAGCCGCACAACCTGCTGTACTGCCTCGTCGGCGTACTCGTCGGCATGGTCATCGGCGTCCTGCCAGGCCTCGGCCCCGCGGCCACCATCGCGATCCTGCTGCCGATCACCTACACCATCGACCCGGTCTCGGCGATCATCATGCTCGCCGGGATCTACTACGGCGCCCAGTACGGCGGCACCATCACCTCGGTACTGCTCCGGCTGCCGGGTGAGGCGTCGTCGGTGGTCACCGTGTTCGACGGGTTCGCGCTCGCCAAACAGGGAAAAGCAGGGACCGCGCTCGGCATCGCAGCTATCGGATCCTTTGTCGGAGCGACGATCTCGATCATCGGACTGACGCTGCTGGCGCCGGTGGTGGCCAGTGTCGCGCTCGAGTTCGGGCCACCGGAGTATGCCGCGCTCGCGTTGCTCGGTGTGTTGCTCGTCGCCACCATCGGCAGCGGCAACAAGCTGAAGGCGCTGATCGCCGGCACGGTCGGCCTGCTGCTCGCCACCGTCGGCCGGGACAGTTTCAGTGGCGCATCACGGTTCACGTTCGACAGTCTGCAACTTGCCGACGGCATCGACTTCGTCGTCGTGGCGATGGGACTCTTCGGTGTCGGCGAGATTCTCTACAACCTCGAGCAGCGCCACCGCAAGGTCCAGGCACCGGCGAAGGTGGGCAATGTCTGGCCGTCCCGCAAGGAACTCAAACAGTCCTCGGGTGCCATCGGTCGCGGTTCGGTGATCGGCTTCGTGCTGGGCGTGCTGCCCGGCGGCGGCGCGGTGCTGTCGTCGATCGTCGCCTATGCCACCGAGAAGCGCCGGTCGAAGACCCCGGAGCGGTTCGGCCGCGGCGCCATCGAGGGTGTCGCCGCACCGGAGACCGCGAACAACGCGGCAGCCACGTCGTCGTTCATCCCGCTGCTCACCATCGGGTTGCCCGCCAACGCGTCGATGGCGATGTTGTTCGGGGCGTTGCTGATCCTCGGTGTGTCACCGGGTCCGCAACTGGTCGACGAACGTCCCGACGTGTTCTGGGGCGTCATCAACTCGATGTACATCGGCAACATCATGCTGTTGATCCTGTCCATCCCGCTGGTCGGATTGTTCGTCCGCATCCTGCGGGTCCGCCCGGCGATCCTGGCGCCGATCACTGCGCTCATCACGATCCTCGGCGTCTACACGATCAACAACTCGACGTTCGACATCTTCCTGATGGTGGTTTTCGGAGTCATCGGCTATCTGATGAAGAAGGCGGGATTCGACCCCGGCCCGATGGTGTTGGCGTTCGTCCTGGGATCGATCATCGAGTCGAGTACCCGTCGTTCGATGCTGATCTTCGGGGGTGACCCGAGTGGCTTTGTTACCCGGCCGATTTCGGGCACCATCCTGGCGATCTTCGTGCTGTTGGTGGCGATACCCATGATCCGGCACATCGTGAAGTCCAGTCGCGCGAAGCGCAGCCAGAACACCGACGCCACAGACAGCGTGGGTGTCTGACCCTCACCGTCCGGCGTCGAGGCGCCTGCGGGTGTTGCCCAGGTGCACGCGCATCGCGGCCCTGGCGGTGTCCGGGTCGCCGGCCAGGATCGCGGCCGCGATGTCGTCGTGCTCGCGCTGGACCCGGGCCACGTGGCCCGCGTCGGTCATCGAGTACTCGTCGCTCAATCGGGTGCGCGGCAGCATGATCATCATCGGGCCCAGCGAGTCGAGAAGCTCCAGACAGAACCGGTTGCCGCTGACAGCCGCAACGGCGCGGTGGAAGAGGTAGTCGGCCTCGACCGCATCTGCGGGTGCGGCAGCGACGAACGCATCGAGGGCCGCCGTGATCGTCTTCTGTCCCGCCGGGTTGATGCGGGCCGCTGCCAACGCGGCAGTCTCGCTCTCCACGCCCAGCCGGAAATCGATCATGTCGAGCACGTCGCGGTGTGTCCGCAACGCCGACGACTCGACGGTGAACGACGACGGTGCCGGGACGGCCAGGACGAACGATCCTCGGCCCTGGAATGTCTCCAGCAGGCCCTCGGCGCGCAACCGGGTGACCGCCTCGCGCACCACCGTGCGGGACACCCCGAACTCGTTGATGAGCTCCGCTTCCGAGGGCAACTTGTGCCCCGGCGGAAGGTCGCCGGCGAAGATCTTGTCCTTCAGTCCCGCGACCACCCGCTGCGCCAGTGACGTCTCCACAGTCACATCATCATGTACCGAACTCGGCACTGGCCACCGTGAGGTCCCGCATCCGGTCGCTCAGTGTGAAGCCGAGCCCGGGACGATCGGACAGCCAGATCCGTCCGTCGCGAATCTCGATGCGTTCGTTGAACAACGGATTCAGCCATTCGAAGTGCTCGACCCACGGTTCGGTCGGGTACACCGCCGCGAGGTGCAGATGGATCTCCATCGCGTAGTGCGGCGCCAGCGCCAGGCCGGCGTGCGCGGCCAGGGTGGCGAAGCGCAGGAACGGCGTGATGCCTCCGATGCGCGGTGCGTCGGGTTGCACGATGCCCCGGTAGCCCGCATCGACGAGCGCCATGTGCTCGGCGACCGACGTGAGCATCTCCCCCGTCGCGATCGGGGTGTCGAACGTGTGGCTGAGATCGGCGTGGCCGACGGCATCCCACGCGTCGAGGGGCTCCTCGATCCAGATCAGATCGTATTGTTCGAGCTCGCGGCACATCCGTCGAGCACGCGCGCGATCCCACTGCTGGTTGGCATCAACCATGAGCGGGGTGTCGCCGAGATGCTCCCTCAGCGCGGCCACCCGCTCCAGGTCCGTCCGCCAATCTGGTTGACCCACCTTGATTTTGATGCCGCCGATGCCCGATTCGACGGACGCGGTGGCTTTCTCTTTGATCTCCTCGACCGAGGCCTGTAGGAAACCCCCCGAGGTGTTGTACACCCTGCACGAATCACGATGAGAGCCCAGCAGTTTCGCCAGAGGCAGCCCCGCGCGTCGGGCCTTGAGATCCCACAGCGCCACGTCGAGTGCCGCGATCGCCTGGGTGGCCGTCCCGGAGCGGCCGACGGAAGCGCCGGCCCAGAGAAGGGACTGGTAGATCTTGTCGATGTCGGACGGGTCCTGACTGAGAACGGTTTCGACGACCTCACAGAGGTGTGTGTACTGAGCGCGTCCGCCGGCACGTTTGGAGTAGCTGAAACCGGTTCCCCGGAAACCGTCTTCGGTGAGTACCTCGACGAACAGCATCACCGTTTCGGTCAGCGGCTTCTGGCGACCGGTGAGCACCTTGGCGTCGCTCACCGGATGGTCCAGAGGCAACACCACGTGCGACAGCGTCAGGTGTCGGATTCGGTCGGACATGGCTCTACCTCGCAACTTGTATGATGTGTGTTTCAACTCATCATACAAGTTGTCCGGCCCTGCGGGAAGACCTGTTGTCAGCGCCCGTCGATGAGCGCAGCGAGTCCGTCCAGTACCCGCGCCAGGCCGAACTCGTAGGCGTGGGCGGCGCTGTAGGCACTGCCGTGTCTCTCACCGGCCGCCGCCCCCACCCGCGTGGCCAGAGGGAACCGGTCGGCGTCCAGGACGTCGGCCAGCAGTGGCGCTGCGCGCTCCCACCAGTCGCGGTCGCTCACGCCGCTGTCCGCAGACGCGCGATCGGTGTCGATGGCGATTCGGGCTACAGAGGTGACAAAGCCCAGGACATAGGTCAGGGCGGCGTCCATCTCGACATCGGAGAGGCCGACACCGTCGAAGGCGAGCAGTTCGTGCTCGTACTTGGCCATCATGCCCGGACCCAGCGGTGGCCGGGTGGTGGCCACTGACGCCACCCAGGGATGGCGTTCGAACATCCCGCGGTTCTCCTCGGCGATCACCGAAACCTTCTCCCTCCAGGGCATTCCGGACAGAGTTGCCCGCGGCATCTGCTGGTACACGGTGTCGAGCATCAGATCGAGCAGTTCGGCCTTGCCTGCGACGTAGGTGTAGGTGGCCATCGGGGTGATACCCAGCCCGGCGGCGACCGACCGAATGGTCAGCGCACTCAGGCCCTCACTGTCGGCGACCTCTATGGCGGCGGCGACCACTGCGTCCACGGTGGTGCGCTGCCTGGGCCCTCGGGACGCCTGACCGTCGCCGGGTTGCCGCCACAGCAGTGAGAGCGTCCGCGCCGGGTCGCCCGCGCTGGTTTGCGCGCCGCCGGCGCCCCGCTTGGGGGTGCGTTCGCCCATAACCGCGCGCTGCCTCTCTGTCGTCGACGCTCCTCACATCCCAGCCCACCGTGTCACATCGCCTGATCTCTGTACTATGTACAGTGTACGGAGTACAGCAGCAGCGACACGAGGAGTGATCATGGTTGTGATGCCAGAGCAGGGTGGATTCACCCCCACAGCAGCAGACGTCGAAGGGGTGCTCGCCTGGTTCGGGCGGTATGACGCGATGGCGGTCGCCAAGGACGTCGAGGGAATGGCGGATCAGGCGATGTTCCCGCTCAACGAGGTCACCGACGGCCGGGCCGACCCATGCGACCGGGACCACTTCGTCAAACAGATGTCCGAACAGCTCAGTGGCAGTGGCGATTTCACGATGGAGTCGATCCGCACACCGCACTTCCTCAACAAGAACCTGGTGTTCGTGATCACCGACGCCACGATCGCGGGCGCGGACTTCGCGCAGCATGTGCGCTACGGCGATCTATTGGTGAAGTCAGACGGCGCCTGGAAGTTCCAGACGATGGTGCAGGGCGGCTGGGGTGACTACGGATCGGCTGGGTCGGCCGACGATCCGTATTCGGTTGCTTGAGGAAGGAAACGACGCCGTGACGACACATCGGTAACCTGCGTGGAGCGACCCCCGATGCGGGACAATGCCCGGTATGACGGCCGCCGACGACGACCTGGGCCTCCGGGAACGCAAGAAGCGTCGGACCCGTGAAGCGGTGCGTCTCGCGGCTTTCGAACTCTTCCAGAAGCAGGGCTACCCGAACACCACCATCGAACAGATCGCCGAGCTCGCCGACGTCTCCCCGCGCACGTTCTTCCGGTACTTCCCCAACAAAGCGGCACTGCTGATCCCTGATCACCTGATGGATCCGATCATCGAGTTCTTCCTCGCCGCACCGCCGGAACTGCGGCCGATCCCGGCCTACCGCCACGCCCTCGAGCAGGTCTTCAGCGGGATGGCCGGCGCCGAGTGGGGTGAAGAGATGGCGCGCCAGCAGCTGCTGTACACGCTCCCGGAGGCGGCCGCGGCCCTGTACAACGAGTACATCCACACCATCGAGTTGATCACCGACGCTCTGGCCGAGCGGCTGAAGCGATCCGCCGACGACCCTCAGCTGCGCATCGCCGCGGGGGCGATGACAGGCGTCATGATGGCTGCCCTTCACGGCACGCCGATGGCCCCGGAGACCCTGTACGAGGGTCTGGATTTTCTGGACGCCGGCCTGCCGCTGTAGCTGCGCACCAGACTCCTGCGAGTCAGCGGGGGAACGCGTCGCGCCGTGAACACCGTGGCGCACATCACTGTTCGTCGGCATTCGGTTCCGGCGATCGCCGCCGACTACATGAACAGCAACCTGATGAACCGATACCGCCCCTCCGCTCGGGGCGGGGACAAGTCAAGGAGGACTGTCACTGTGTCCGATTTCTCGAACAAGGTCGACGAACTGGCCGGTCAGGCCAAGCAGGCCGCCGGCGATCTCACCGACAACAACGACCTGCGCGCCGAGGGTGCCGTTGATGAGGCCAAGGCGCAGGTGGAGCAGAAGGCCGAGGTCGTCAAAGACAAGGTCGAGTCCGCAGCCGAGGCGGCCGAAGCAAAGGTCGACGAGGTCAAGCAGGCCGCACAGGACGTGCACCTCGACGACAACCGGGTGCTGATCGGTGTGGTGGCCGCGGTTGTCGCCGTCGGGGTCGTGCTGGTGGCCCGACGCAGCACCAAGCGGCGCGGTAAGCGTCGTCGTGTCGTGGCGCACGCCGCCACCGCGGGACTGCGCCAGGCTCTCAAGTCCTGATCCGTCGGGAGGTCACCTCCCGTGCTCACTACCGGAACCCGCTCGGGTCACCGGTCCACACAAGGAAGGGAAGAACAATGGGAATCGTCGACAAGGCCAAGAACGCTGCCGAGGACGCGATCGGCCAGGTCAAGCAGGTCGTCGGTGATGTGACCGGCAATGACGACCTCAAGGCCGAGGGCAAGAAGGACGAGGGCACCGCCGGCGTCAAGAAGGTCGGAGAGAACATCAAGGACAAGTTCTCCAGCTGATCATGACCGTGGGCCGCGCTACCCGGGT
>NZ_JBAUJR010000283.1:0-8551 GCF_049683935.1 Mycobacterium sp.
CGGCCAGGGCGCCCAGCGAGCCGGCCAACCCGGCGAACACCCCGAAGTGGTGGGTCCAGTTGGTGGGGGTGAACATCATCGCCAGGAACGCGATGACGGTGATCCCGATGATGCGCCGGCTCGGACCCAGGGCCGTGCCGGGAATCCTGCCTCTGCGCAACGACACCGCCACCGCGACCGCCAGGGCGAGCAACAGTGTGAGCACCGCGAACCGGCGCGCCACGGAGCCGTCGGGGCTGGTGGTGAACAGCCGTGAATAGCGGATGTGCTCGTCGAACCAGGCCAGGCTGGGGCCGACGGAGGACTTGAAGCTGCTGGCCTGGAGCTCCGCGGCCAGCGTCTGGTCGCGGAAGATCAGGAAGATGGTGACCGTGCCGGCCGCGGCGATCGGCGCCAGCAGCGCCAAGTATCCGAACCGTGAAGTGTGGGCGGCCACAATGGTTTTCAGCGGCCCGATGGCGACGAGCAGGGCGCCGATCGCGGCGACACCGGTGGGTCCGGAGAACACCGTCAGTGCTCCGATGATTATCGCGACCGCCACTGGCAGCAGCCTGCTGGTCGCCACCCCGCGCTCGACCGAACACCAGGTCAGCAGGATGCCGAGCGCGATGATCGGTTCGGGGCGCAGCCCGTTGTTCAGCGGCAGCCAGAAGGCGAGGAACAGCCCGGCGGCCGTCCACACGGCGGCCCTGCTGTGTTTGACCGCCGACCCCAGACGCGGGATGACCTCACGGCTGATCACCCACCAGCAGGCCAGCCCCATCAGCAGGGTGGGCAGCCGCATCCACACGCTGGTGGTGCTGACCTGGGCCCACACCGCCAGCAGGTCGTAGTACCAGCCGAAGGGGGCCTCGGGTGTGCCGAACCAGCGGTAGTAGTTGGCCATGTATCCGGCCTTCTCGGATACCCGGGCCATCGTCAGGATGTAGCCGTCGTCGGCGGTGTTGGCACCGACGAAGTGCCACCACACCAGCGCCGCGGTCACCACCCCGTCCAACGGCGACAGCGACCACCACCGCTGCGGCAGGAAGCGCCGGTGCCGCATACCGTCGGCGTTGTCCAGCACGTGCAGCGCACCCAGGGCGATGATCGTCATCGCCACGCCGACGATCATCGCCAGCACCTTGAGCAGCGTGGGTGAGGTGCTGTAGCGCGAGTCGATCGTCGCCGAGAACTCCAGACCCGGGGGCGCGGGGCCGGACAGATCGGTGAACACCCCCACGATCTGGGGCCGGAAGTCGTAGCCGCCGCGCTCACCCCGCAGCGGTTCGCCCGGGTCGGGGCTGTCGGGTCCCTGCGTGAGGCCGACGAACTCACCGGTCACCGAGTCGGCGCGGGCGGTGAACGTCAGCTCCTGGCAGGCGGGGCTGAGCACCTCCTCGAGCGGTGCGCTGACCACCGGGGTGTTGCGGACGATGACGAGCAGGTCGTCGTTGACCCGTTCGATGAGCAGACCGCGGTCGATCGCGTTGGTCGCCTGCTTGGGCACGGTCGACAGCAGCACGGTGCGGCCCGGTCCGTCGAGGCCGGCGGCGGCGCTGCACGGCACGCTGATCTCGAGGTCGGTGGCGACATAGCCGATCAGCGGGGCGTTGACGCTACCGAGCACGCCGTCCTGCGGCCAGTTCAGCTCGGCGGTGGTCTGGTTGACCGGTAGCAGCGGGGTGGCGATCGCCAGAAGCGTCCCCAGCAACCCGGCGACGATCGCGATGAGCCGCGCAGTGCGGTGGTTGCTCGGCTCTCGGACCACGGGGCTAGATGGTAATTGGCTTGCGGATGGCCAGCACGAACGGCCCGACTGTGGACACGTCGAAGCGCGGATCGTCGAACAGCGCGTCGTCGAGCGCGACGTGATAGCGGCGCACGTTGGGCTGGTTCGGGTAGACGTCGGAAGCCAGCCGCAGCGTGTAGGTGTCGTTGGCGCCGCGGCGCATCAGGAACACCGTCGGCGGCTCCCACGGCATCGTGTCGAGAGCGTTGATGAACTGGTCGGCGTCGGTCAGCCGGGCCCACTCCTCGATGGCCTCGGCACGCTGCTCGAATTGTGCCAGCGGGTTGGCATAATGCGAGGTCAGACCTTGGAAACCGTAGTACGGGTAGTACGACAGGAAACTGTAGTCGGCGGTCATGACGACGGTCTCGTTGCGCGGCGCGCCCGTCACCTCCAGGATCCGGTCGTCGATCTCCCGGTAGTACTGCTCGGCCCCGGGCGGGCGCCGGTCGGCGCGCTGGCCGTAGCCGTCGGTGTCGGTGTAGGCGACGACGATGTCGGAACGCAGCACGTCGGGGATGTCCTGGCTGAAGGTCACCGCGCCGAGGGCGCCGATCGCGGTGGCGACCGCGACGACCCTGCCCGCATTCGGTGTCTGCACGCGGGCGGCCACCGCGCGGGCGGCTTCGAGGAAGCCGAAGGCGCCGGCGGCTGTCAGCAGGATCGTCAGGGTCGGCTGCAGCCGGAAGGACAGCAGCGTGGTGCCCACCAGCGTGGTCAACATCGACAGCAGCGACCAGGCGTAGACCGTCAGCACCGCGACGGCCAGCGCCCCCGCCCTGGTCGAGGTGCGGGCGTAGATCACCAGCCACAGCGTGCCGAGCATGCACAGCGCGCCCAGCAGGGTGAACTGCAACATCGGGAAGGACAGTTGGGCGCCGTCGGAGGGCAGGTAATGCTGGGCGGTGCCCGAGTCGGCCGGTGTCCCGCGGGCCGCGGCGAGCAGGTAGGGCGCCCACCCGATGAGGGCGAGCAGGCCCGAGATGACCGCGATCACGAGCAGTCGCAGCAGTGGTTCCCAGTGTCTGCGGCTGACGCTGACCAGGACCGCCATGACCGTCAGCGTGAACGCGGCGTACCCGAGCAGCAGTGTGTAGGACAGCGCGGCGACGCCCAGGAAGATGCCGACGCCGACCACCGCGGCCCAGCCTCCCCGCGAAATCCCCCGGTCGCTGCGCTCCTGCCCGCCGGACCGGTCGGCGGCACGCAGACCGGACCAGCCGAGGACGAATATCGGCGGCAGCATCACCGCGATGACGGCCGCATAGGGTTCGGCCGGGGCGTATGCCAGCGCGGCCGCGGCAGTGGCGGTCGAGACCACCAGCGCATACTCGAAACGGATCATGTTGGCCCACAGCACAAAAGCCAGCACGATCGCGATCGTGATCGAGATGATGGACCAGGGCTTGAACATTTCCCACGCCGGCGTCCCGGTGAGGTCTGCCAGGCGGCCGCCGATCCAGAACCATCCCGGCGGGTAGAACGGTGGCAGCCCGATGTAGGTCATGTCGTGCAGGCCGGGCGAATCGGCGAGGCGGGTCATGTACTCGGTGCGGAACTGCTGGTCGACCGAGATCCCGAAGAGGTACAGCTTGGTGGCGCCGAGTGGCATAGCGAGCGTGACGAGCGAGAACGCCGCCAGCATGGTGACCGCGCCGAGGCGGGCCAGGGTCTGCCGGCCTCGCCGCCACAGCAGTCCGCACGCCATCAGCCCTGCCAGGCAGACCACTTGGCCGACAGTGGTCAGCGCGTGCAGCTGGTTCGACGAGTTGTAGGCGGGCCAGTCGACGCGTGCGATGGCGAACAGTGCGACGACGGCGATCACCACTGTGACGGCGATCGCCAGGACCATCTGGCCGGCCACTCTGATCGGCGCGGCCAGTGCGCCACCCATCAGATAGGCAGCTTGCGGAAGACGGGGCGGGGGATGTGGCGCAGCACCATCATCACGTAGCGGAACGCGCCCGGTGCCCAGATCAAGTCCGTACCTCTGTTCGACGCCGCAACCGCCATCTCGGCGACGTCTTCCTTGTCGACGGTGAACGGCGCCTCTTTGGCGCCGGTGGCCTTCCAGTGCTCGATCGTCGTCGTGGTGCGTACCTGGCCGGGCCGGATGACCAGAACCCGAACGCCGAACTCCCGCAGAGCTTCCCCGAGTCCGAGATAGAAGCCGTCGAGGCCGGCCTTGGTGGAGCCGTACACGAAGTTGGAACGACGGACGCGCTCGCCGGCCGCGGAGCTCATCGCGATGATGCGGCCCGAGCCCTGCGCACGCATCTTCTCGCCGAGCAGGACACCGACGGAAACAGCCGCGGTGTAGTTGATCCCGGCGATCTGGACGGCCTTGCGCTGGTCTTGCCAGAGCTCTTCAGCATCACCGAGCAGGCCGAAGGCGACGACCGCGACGTCTATGTCGGTCTGGACATCGCCCACGCGACAGGCCGAGTCGATCACCTTCGGGTGACTCTCGGTGTCCAGCGCGTCGAAGTCGACCCAGTCGACGGCCTTGGCGCCCGCGGCCCGCATCTGCTCGATGGCTGCGTCCTTACGAGGGTGTCCCGGAAGATCCGCGAGCACCACCCGAGCACGCGCGTCGCGCAGATAGCGTTCGGCGATCGCGAGAGCGATCTCGGACGTGCCGCCCAGCAGCAGGATCGTTTGCGGATTACCGGTTGCGTCGAACACCATTTAGAGCAGCTCCAGTCGTCGGGCCATGTCCGAAGCGAAGACCCCGTCAGGATCGACCTTGCGGCGCAACAGGATCCACTCGTTGATGCGCGGATACATGGCGTGGAAGGTTTCAGCGGTGGTCCGTGAGTCCTTGGCGGTGTAGAGACGTCCGCCGAACTCGAGCACTCGCTTGTCGAGGCCGTTGAGGAACTCGTTGAGGCCGGGCTTGATCTGGAAGTCGACGCAGACGTTCCAGCCCGGGATCGGGAAGCTCAGTGGGGCCTCGTTGCCGGCACCGAAGAGCTTGAACACGTTGAGGAACGAGTAATGCCCCGACCGCTGGATGTCGACCATGATGCGCTTGAACTCGTCAACCGCCTCGAGGGGCACCACGAACTGGTACTGGCTGAAACCTGCTGCGCCGTAGGCGCGATTCCACTCACCGACCATGTCGAGCGGGTGGTAGAACTGCGTCAGGTTCTGCGTCTTGCCGCGATAGGTCTTGCCCATCCGGTACCACAGCGCCGTCATCGCACCGAAGATCGGCTTGTTGCCCAATCCGCTGGGGAAGACGTCGGGTGCGGTGAAGTACTGCGGCGCATCAAATTTCAGCGGGTCGCGTTGCAGTTTCTTCGGGAGCTGGTCGACGGTGGCCAGGGAACCGCGGGAGATCACCGCCCGGCCCAGTCGAGGTGGCGCGCTGATCGCGTCGAACCACGCGCTGGAATAGGTGTAGTTGTCCTCGGTGCCGTCGCTGTGGAAGGCGATGGTCTCGTCCAGTCCGGCGGTGACGTCACCGTCGGCGATGAAGTACGCGGTCTCCGTCGGCGTCATCTCGATGACAGCGCGAAGGATGATGCCCGTCAGCCCGTTGCCTCCGACCGTCGCCCAGAACAGGTCGCTGTCGGGTCCTGCGGGAGTCAGGTGGCGGACGTTGCCGTCTGCGGTGAGGAGGTCCAATGAGCGCACGTGGTTGCCGAAGCTGCCCGCGCTGTGGTGGTTCTTGCCGTGGATGTCGCAGGCGATCGCACCACCGATGGTGACCTGACGGGTGCCGGGCAGCACCGGGACCCACAGACCCAGCGGCAGCGCGGCCCGCATCAACTGGTCGAGGTTCACCCCGGCGTCCACGTCGACGAGGTGGGTGTCGGCATCCATCGAATGGATGCGATTGACCACGCTCATGTCGACGACGAGGCCGCCGCCGTTCTGCGCGTTGTCGCCGTAGGAGCGCCCCAGCCCGCGGGCGAGCATTCCTCTGCCGCCCCCGTCGGCGACCTGCGTCACCGCCTTGACGATCACGTCGGGATCCGGGGTCGACAACACCTGGGCCACGGACGGGGCGGTGCGGCCCCAGCCGGTGAGCCGTTTCGTAGTGGTCGAGAACTCGGTGCTCAACATCGTCACAGAGGGTACCGCCTGCGCCAGGCGGGCCGGTGCAACGTCATTCGTGTGCTGCTTAGCGCAGGCGGAAGATGACCAGGCGCTGCACGATGAAGTTGATGACCGTCGCAGTGCCCTGCGCGATGACGAACGCGACCGGCACCCGCCACGGCTGGTCCTCGAACTCCATGTAGAAGAAGTAGTTGATGCCGATCTGCACGGCGTAGGTCACCGCGTAGAGCACCACCACGGCGATGAACCGTTTATTGCTCGGCGCTGCTTGGAAGGTCCACCGCCGGTTGATCAGATAGGCGGTGGTGGTGCCCGCGATGAAGCTCAGTGTCTTGGCGAGGTTGACGTGTAGGCCGGCGGCCAGCAGCGCAACGTAGAGGCCGAAATCGACGACGGCCGCGAGCCCGCCGGTCAGGATGAAACGCCAGATCTGTGTCCCGAGGCTCAACTGGGGCGACAGGGGAGGCTCGGCCACCCGGGCAGCTTACGGGGTTGCCCGGCTCAGAACGGTGGTGGCTCGTGATGTTCGGCGACGAGGTCGTCGTTGAGTTCTCGTTCGGCGGTGATGGCGTGGGCGCGGTTGGCTGCGCGGGTGTGTCGTCGGCGGGGCATTTTGGTGCCGCGGGTGTCGGGGTTGGCTGCGGGCTGGGGTGGGTTGCTGTTCCACAGGGTGGCGGTGGCTGGGCTCAGCGCGGGGAACAGTACGGCGCCGGCGGGTCGGGTGGTGTAGGTGTGGCCGGTGGGGCTGGTCCAGATGATGGTTCCGTCGGGGTGTTTGCGGTCGCGCCAGCCGTTGGGTCCGGTCCAGAAAGTTTTCAACAAGTGGTGGAAGCGACTTCGCAAAAGACACTCTGGATGGCAAACCACCTTCGCTGCCGCCCCTAGTCCTGCTGGAGTGCAGTATTTGGTGCTCGATTCAGGGCGTACCGACGGTTGTCAGCACTTGCCGGATAGACAGCTAACCCTTCCCACTCAGAAGAAAAATCTGGCTGCTGGGCGATTACGTCAGCTCCGCTTGATTCAGGACCATTTATGTCACACCCCCAACAGCGACTGGAGACTCAAATGACCATCCTGCCCACAGATTTCCGTCAAGTTCTGCCCCATGCGGGAGACAGAAGTCAAAGCGCTTGGCTCAAATCGAGGGGACAGTTGAAGCTTGCAACCCGCCGCTCTCGTCACCTTGCCGCCGCCGGACTGATCGCCGCCGCGGCGATAGTCAGCGGCAGCGGGATCGGAGAACCCGCGGTTGCGTGCGCTGCACCGCAGGAGTGGGATATCGGGGAATATGACAGCTGCGTCGCTAAGACCCTCGCGAACTACCAGAACGGCGTGATCACGTTTCAGCAATACAACGAGATTGTGAAGGATTGCTGCCTCCTCAGTGGAGGGATATTGAGTGACCTCCAAGGTTGCGTGGCTCCGGCCGCCAATGTCCCGCGCACATTGCCGTCAGGGGTGCCGACGCACACTTTGCAGCCCGCTCCGCCTCCGGTCCTCCGACCGGGCTCCGTCAATCCGACGGTCACAATTGCACCGGCGGAGTAGATCAGCACGGCAGGTTCTGGCCGGTGCGACGCGCTGAGAAGCTGAACAGGTGGTGAAAACGGCAGAGGCATTTGAGGTTTGAATCGTGGGTGGCCCGACCGGGTAGGGCACGGTGTGGTCGATGTCGGTGTCAGTGGCGGGTTTGTCGCAGCCGGGGGAGCGGCATGTCAGGTCGCGGCAGCGGAGGAACTCGGCGAGCGCGCGTGAGGGGGTGTAACGGTTCTCGGGGCCGGTGTGGCCGGGGTGAGTGATGGGGCGGATCAGGGCACCGTCCAGGAGCGGGGTCAGCAACGGGGCGGGCACGATCCCGGCGCCGAACACGAACCCCGCCACTACCGGACAGCCCGCTGCGGACGCAGGCCCTGTGGGAGCAGCAGACGGTGTCGTCGGTGGGGCGGGTGCTGAGGCGCCGGGTGGTCTGGTGTCTTGCGAGGCTGTTGCGTCCGGCTCGGCCGGCCCGTCGACTCCGTCGTCCCCGCCGCTGCCGTCGTCGCTCCCGTTGGTCGGGGCGGCGGGGTCCGCTGCGCGGGTCGCGTTCGCACACGCTGTAGGCCAAGTCCTGGACGTTCTTCTCACCGATTGCAGCATCAGCGCTGTGCAGCCGCGCCCACAGGCTGGTCAGTCCGGGCGCGTCGGCGGGTGAGCCGAATTGCACTTTGCGGTTGCTCGCCGATGCCTGGGAGCGCCGCAACGCGCCTGGGTCGTGGCGTTCGACCAGAGCGTCGATGGCCAGTTCGGTCTTCTTGATCGACAGCGCCCCCCAGGAGGTGATCTCGGCGGCCAGGTCGGCGTCGACGGCGGTCATCGCGGTGTCGTCGTCGATCAGGTAGGTGCGCCAGACGATGCGCGGACCAGCATTTCGCTGACCAACCCGGCGTCGAACAGCGCGGCGACCTTCGGTAGCCGGTCACGCAGCGCGACCCCGCGGTGGGTTTGGTGCAACGCCAAACTGTGGGTGATGTTCTGGGCGGCGGCCAGCTCGGCGGCCACTGCGGCCTCGGGGTCGAGCCACCACAGCTCGCGGTCGCCGGCGGGCAGCCCGGTGCGGCGGGTGAAGATCTCGGCCATCACCGCCAACTTGCGCGCACAAGCGGCGTTCTCCGCCCGCGCCCACCCGCGGGCGGTGTCGATCAGCTCGGCGTCGCTGAGCCCGGCGAGCTCGGAGGC
>NZ_JBAUJR010000284.1:0-3182 GCF_049683935.1 Mycobacterium sp.
GAGCTGGTGTGCGCGCGTCGGTTTCGCAGTCGCCGCTGCCGCCCGCATCGGCACTCAACACCCCGGTGTGCACCGCGGCCGCCACCGATGCGGTGACCAGGGCGTGGGTCCTGATCCGGCGGCGCAGGAACGCGCGCAACGTCGCCAGATCAACGACCAGACCGCTGGTCACCGCCTCCTCGATCCCTCCGGAGTGCACGTGACCGCCGGTCGGGAGCCGGGAGTCGGCCAGCGCGAGCAGTGTGGTCAGGTTCGACATCAGAACAAGAAGTATCTCTGCGCCATGGGCAGTTCGGCAGCCGGTTGTTCCTGCCAGACCTCGCCGTCGATGCGCACCGTGAACGTGTCCGGATCCACCTCGATGACCGGCGTCGCATCGTTGAGCGGCATCTGGGCCTTACCCACCGCCCGCACATTGCCGACCGCGACGAGTCTGCGGTTGACCGCGATCCGATCGGCCAGCCGGTCCTCGACCGCCTGGGGCGAGACAAAATGCACCGAGGTGGCGGCGGCCGCCGCGGGCGCAGCGCCGAACATCGGCCGCGGCAGCACCGGCTGCGGTGTCGGGATGGAGGCATTGGCGTCCCCCATCGCCGCCCACGCGATCATGCCGCCTTTGATCACGGCGTGCGGTCGCACGCCGAAGAAGGCGGGCTCCCAGAGCACCAGATCGGCCAGCTTGCCGACCTCGACCGAACCGATCTCGTGATCGAGTCCATGTGCGACAGCCGGGCAGATCGTGTACTTGGCGACGTAGCGTTGCGCGCGGTTGTTGTCGGCGGCGGTGTCACCGGCCAGGAAGCCTCGCCGCCGTTTCATCACATGCGCTGTCTGCCAGGTTCGCATCACCACCTCGCCGATGCGCCCCATAGCCTGGGCGTCACTGCCGATCATCGAGATCGCCCCGATGTCGTGGAGCAGGTCCTCGGCAGCGATCGTCGACGGCCTGATCCGGCTCTCGGCAAACGAGAGATCCTCCGGGACACTGGGATTGAGGTGATGGCAGACCATCAGCATGTCGAGGTGTTCATCGAGGGTGTTGACGGTGTGCGGCCGGGTCGGGTTGGTCGAACTCGGCAGAACGTTGGGCTGGCCCGCGACGGTGATGATGTCGGGTGCGTGTCCGCCGCCGGCGCCCTCGGTGTGGTAGGCGTGGATCGAGCGTCCCTTGATCGCGGCGAGAGTGTCCTCGACGAACCCGGCCTCGTTGAGGGTGTCGGTGTGGATGTTGGCCTGCACCCCCGCGGCCTCGCTCACCGTGAGGCAGGCGTCGATTGCGGCGGGAGTGGTACCCCAGTCCTCGTGCAGCTTGAAACCCGCGGCCCCGCCGCGTAATTGCTCCCACATCGCCTCGGAGCTGACAGTGTTGCCCTTACCCAGCAGCGCGATGTTCATCGGCCACGAGTCGAGGGCCTCGAGCATCCGCGCCAGGTGCCACGATCCAGGGGTGACGGTGGTGGCCTTGCTGCCTTCGGCCGGTCCGGTGCCCCCGGCGACGATGGTGGTGATGCCTCCGCCGAGAGCCTCCTCCATGATCTGCGGACAGATCAGGTGCACGTGACAGTCGATGGCGCCGGCGGTGAGGATCCGGCCGTTGCCGGCGATGATCTCGGTCGACGGGCCGACGACCAGGTCAGGGTGCACGCCCGACATGATGTCGGGGTTGCCGGCTTTGCCGATCGCGGTGATGCGGCCATCGCGAATACCGATGTCGGCCTTGATGATTCCCCAGTAGTCGAGGATCACCGCACCGGTGATGACAGTGTCCGGGGCACCGTCGGCGCGGGTCGCACGCGACTGTCCCATCGACTCGCGCAAAACCTTCCCGCCGCCGAACACCGCCTCGTCGCCGGCGCGGCCGGGGCCACCGCTGCGGTCCTCGGTGATCTCGACGAACAGGTCGGTGTCGGCGAGGCGGATGCGGTCACCGGTGGTCGGACCGAACAGCGCTCCGTATCGGGAGCGGGACAGCGCAGTCATCAGTTCTGGTCCAATCTTCCCGGGGGGTTCAGGCTCAGGCCGTGCACCTCGCGGGTGCCGGCGAGCGGAACGAGTCGGACGCGCTGTGCCACACCGGGCTCGAATCTGATCGCGGTTCCGGCCGGGATGTCGAACCGGTGGCCGTGCGCTGCGGACCGGTCGAACTCCAGGGCGCCATTGGCCTGCGGCACATGCACGTGGCTGCCGACCTGAACGGGCCGGTCGCCGGTGTTGACGACGTCCAACTCCAGTCGGGCCGCGCCCTCGTTGATCTCGATGTCGCCTTCGCCGTAGACGATCTCGCCAGGAATCACTGCGGAACCTCCCTGCTCTTCGCGCAAGCGCTCACGTGATCGGGTGGTGGACTGTGACGAGCTTGGTGCCGTCCGGGAACGTCGCCTCCACCTGAACGTCGTCGAGCATCTCGGGCACACCGTCCATCACGTCGTCGCGACCGAGCACCGACTGGCCGCTGACCATCAACTCCGCCACGGTGCGGCCGTCGCGAGCGCCCTCGAGGACGTGGTCGGTGATGATCGCGATCGCTTCTGGGTGGTTGAGCTTCAGGCCGCGTGCCTGGCGTCGTCGGGCGAGTTCCGCTGCATAGGAGAGCAGCAGCCGTTCCTGTTCATGCGGGGTCAAACGCATAGTTGGCGATACTGCCACGGAGCGCGGCAGTCAGCAGCGCAGGTGCGTCGGCGCTACTCGGCGGGAAGGTTCTGCAGCCGCACCTGCCCGCGTGCCACGAGGCGGTCCTGGGCGTCGGTGATGGTGATCAGCCACAGCTGCTGGCGCCTTCCCCGGTGGATCGGTGTCGACACCGCGGTCACCACTGAGCCGGAACCGATGGCGCGCAGGAAGTCGGTGTTGTTGTTGACACCGACGACGTTGCCGCCGCCGTTGGCCGAGAGCCAGACGGCTCCCGAGACGCTGGCGAGGCTCTCGACGATCGAGCAGTACACACCACCGTGCACGATCCCGTACGGCTGGAGAAGTTTGTCGGTGATCTCGAGCTGCGCTCGTCCCCCCTCGGGGGTGACCTCGAGATAGCTCACTCCGAGCTCGCGGTCGAATCCGTTGCCCAGGCCTTCGGGAAGCTCAGTCGTCACGGCTCGTGTCTACACCCCGCGCAGTCGCTGTCACCGGTGGGGGTCGAGGCACACATCGACACAAGCGGACGGGCCCCACGCAGAGCGTGGGGC
>NZ_JBAUJR010000285.1:0-35713 GCF_049683935.1 Mycobacterium sp.
GGAACCGCTGACGGCGGCTCCAACCCCGAAGGCCACGACGGCGGCGCCGACGGAACCGCAGCCGGAGAAGGAACCGCTGACGGCGGCTCCAACCCCGAAGGCCACGACGGCGGCGCCGACGGAACCGCAGCCGGAGAAGGAACCGCTGACGGCGGCTCGAACCCCGAGGGTCACGACGGCGGCGCCGACGGAACCGCCTGACCGCTCCGCGATGCTGAGCCGCTGCATCGCCACCGACCCGCACACGTTCGCCACCGAACACTGGGGCCGGAAGCCTCTGCTCAGCCGGTCCGGTTCGCTGCCCCGCGATTTTGATGATCTGCTCTCGGCCGACTCGGTTGACGAGTTGCTCACCGAACGCGGGGTACGCGCACCGTTCATCCGCCTCGCCAAGGAGGGTGACCTGCTGGCCCGGGATTGTTACCTCGGGCCGGCGGGGTTCGGCGCAGAGATCACCGATCAAGTGGATTCAGCCAAGGTTCTCGGCGAATTCGCCTCCGGTGCAACGATTGTCCTCCAGGGGCTGCATCGGCTGTGGCCACCGCTGATCCACTTCGTCCGGCAGGCTGTCGACGACCTGGGGCATCCCGTGCAGGCCAATGCCTACATCACGCCGTCGACCAACCGCGGATTCGATCCGCACTACGACGTCCACGACGTCTTCGTGCTGCAGACTGCCGGGCAGAAACGTTGGATCGTGCACCCACCGGTGCACCTTCATCCGCTGCCCTCACAGCCGTGGACCCAGCACCGGGCCGCAATCGAGGACCGGGTCGCCGAAGAGCCCGTCATCGATGCCGTGCTGTCACCGGGGGACGCGCTGTACCTGCCTCGAGGATGGGTGCATTCAGCGCAGGCCCTGGAGACGACGTCGATTCATCTGACCATCGGGGTTGCGGCCCTGACGGGATTCGACGTCGCGCGAGCGGTGGTGGATCAACTGGCGACCGTCGCGGAGTTCAGGGCGTCACTGCCGATGGGCGGCGACCCTGCCGATCAGGACGAGATCATCGCCACGGTGACGAAGGTGATGGCACAGATGACGGCCACCCTCCGCGATGAGGCTTCTGCGCTCAGTACCGGTGCCGCTGCCCGGTTGACCCGAAGGCACGCCGAGCGGACACGTCCCGTCACGGTCCGCCCCCTTGCCTCGCTCGCGGCGGCCGAAGCCGTCGGCACCACGAAGATCAGGTGGCGCCACGGACTCCTCGCCACCGTCGATCGTGCCGGTGAACGTGTCGTGCTGCACCTGCCCGATCGGACCATGACGTTTCCGGCCTCGTGTGCCGACGCGGTACAGGCACTGCACCGCGGCCTCACGTTCGACGCCGGTTGCCTGCCCGGACTCGACCGCGCCGACGCGACTGTGCTGATTCGCAGGTTGCTGCGGGAGGCTGTGGTGGTACCGGCTTCCGACCGGGACGGTCCACTCCCGGCGGACAAGGGATGACAGAGACGAAGCGTGCTCCGTGCAGTGACCAGTCGCTGGCCCGCAACGACCCGATGTACGGCACCGCTTCGGCGGGATCCACCTGGGTGTTTCTCGAATTGTGCGGCGCCTGGGGACCTTCGGCGTTCCTGAACTCGCCGGCGATCGTCGACCCCGACCTCGGGCTCGCCATCGTCCGGCGGGTGGAGAAGGCCGGTATGCGCATTGCGGCGATTCGCCGTCACGGGCGACGCCCGACCGCGCCGAGGTGGCGCTGGTTCATCGCGCGGTCCACGCCGGGGAGCGAATCCGTCCACTCCGGCGAGGTCGGCGATCCCCGCGACTATCTGGAGATCGCGCTGGACGGCAGCGATGGCGCCCTGTCCACCGAACCGCTGGTGGCGATCTGCGCCCATGGCAGGCATGACCAGTGCTGTGCGGTCCGCGGGCGCGGAGCCACTGCGGCGATCGCCGCTGAATTCCCCCAGATCACCTGGGAATGCTCACATCTGGGTGGTGACCGATTCGCGGCGACCATGCTCATCCTGCCGGAAGGGTTGTGTTACGGGCGGGTCGACTCGACCGATTCGGCCGAGCTGGTCCGGCTGTACCACGACGGGCGATTGGACAACCGGTACCTGCGCGGGCGTACCTCGCTGCCGCACGCGGTGCAGGCCGCACAGTACTTCGCGCGCGAGGCCACCGGCGAAAACCGCATCGCCGGTTTGTCACCGCTGACCGTCGACGAAGGTGACCACACGGTCCGTGTTGTCCTCGACGCCGAGCCGAGCCCCATCGAAGTCATCCTCCACAAGGAACTCTCCGAGCCACTGCTGTCACAGTGCCAGGCGAGAGTTCCCGGCGCAGTGAGGGTCTTCACGCTGGCGTCCATCACATGATCAGCGGTTTTGGCACAGGCACGTAGATTTGTGCTGATGAATCGCGCAGACGGTGACCGGGCCGACGCCAGCACCCTCACCGGGGTCTCGGAGACGGCGTTGCTGACGCTGAACGGCAGAGCCCACCAGGCCCGGCATCGCGACGCCATCATCGACGATCCGATGGCCATCCGGCTTGTTGATTCGATCGACTTCGACTTCGCGAAGTTCGGCCGCAAGGGCCAGGAGATGGCCCTGCGGTCGTTGGCCTTCGACCGGGCGGCTGTCCGGTACCTGTCAGAACATCCGTCCGGCACAGTTATCGCTCTCGCCGAAGGCCTGCAGACCAGCTTCTGGCGACTCGACGCCGCGCTGCCCGACTCTGAGTTCCGTTGGCTCACTGTCGACTTCGCACCCATCATCGAACTGCGGCAGCAATTGCTTCCCGCGTCCGACCGGAACACGAGCATCGCGCAGTCGGCGCTCGACTACACGTGGATGGACCGGGTCGATGCCGGCGACGGTGTGTTCATCACCGCAGAGGGGCTGCTGATGTATCTGCAGCCTGACGAGGCAATGGGCCTGATCACCGAGTGCGCCAAGCGCTTTCCGGGCGGCCAGATGATCTTCGATCTGCCGCCGGTCCTGGTGAAGAAGTTCGCACCGAAGGGGATGCGGGCCTCCCGCCGGTATCGTGTCCCGCCGATGCCGTTCAGCCTGTCGGCTGCTCAACTGGCCGACCTGGCCAACACCGTGCCCGGCGTCCGCGCCGTGCACGATCTACCGATGCCGCGCGGCCGGGGCGTGATGTTCGGCAAGCTCTTTCCGGCCTTCTGGCAGCTGAAGCTGACCAAGCAGATCCGCGGCGCCTACACCCTGCTGGAATTCGGCTGAGCACCGCACTGCCTAACATCAGGTGCATGGGCATCCCCGCAGTCGATCCGACAGCCGGCTCTCCGTTGTTGCGTATCGGAGCCCGGCTGACGGACAACACCCCGGGACGGTGGCTGGCCCGACGGGTCGCGCCGCGTGTCGACCGGCGACTGCTCCGGTTGAGCCGGGGACGGCTGTCCTCGGCGATGGTCACGCCCGAACTCCTGCTTGTCAGCGTCGGCGCCAAGACCGGTAGGCAGCGGACCACCCCGCTGACGTACTTCACCGACGGCGGTCGAGTCATCGTCGTGGCATCGAACTACGGGGGCTCGCGACATCCGGCCTGGTACTACAACGTGCTGGCGAATCCCGTGGTCCGGATCTCCGCGGGCGGATACACCGGCACGTTCGTCGGGCAGGAGGTCGCGGGGGCCGATCGGGAACGGTTGTGGAACCTGGCGAAGGAGTTCATTCCCTCCTACGCCGGATACGAGCGCCTCGCAGGCAGGCGGACGATACCGCTGCTGATGTTCACCGAAACCGAGTGATATTCGCCAACTGGGCTGGGTAACGTCACCTCATGCGCCTGGCTATCGCCCTACTGCTACTGACGCTCACGGTGGGAACGATCGCCGGCGCACCGCCGGCGGCCACCGCCGGGGATTTCGACCTACAGGCCCATCGAGGTGGGCGCGGCGAAACCACCGAGGAATCCTTGCGTGCCTTCGCCAAAGCACTCGAGGTCGGCGTCAGCACCCTCGAGTTCGACATCGTCATCACCAGCGATGGCGAACCGTTGGTGTGGCACGACCCGGTGATCGAGCCGACCAAGTGCGTGGACACGGTGCCCGCCTTTCCGAACGATCCTCAGTATCCCTACGTCGGACAGTTCACTCACGATCTGACACTGGCACAGGTCCGCACGCTCGACTGCGGAAAACTGCTCGCCGACTTCCCGACCGCCGAGGTGGTGCCGGGAAACAAGATCGCCACGCTGCCGGAGGTGTTTGCCCTCACCGACGCCTACGGTGCGAACGTCCGCTACAACATCGAGACGAAGGTGGAGGCGGCAGAACCCGACACGTCGGCGTCGCCGCAGGAGTTCGTCGACGCGATCCTCGGTGCGGTGCGCGCCGCAGGAAAGGTCGGCCAGGTTGAGATCCAGAGCTTCGATTGGCGCACACTGCCTCTCGTCGCTGCGGCCGAGCCGTCCATTCCGTTGGTGACGTTGTGGGACGACACCACCTACATTCCGGACTCCCCGTGGTTGGCCGGGGTCGATCCGGCCGTTGTCCCCGACCCGATCGCCGGCGCGCTCCTGGTGGGTGCCGACATCCTGTCACCGGGTTACTCGGTGCCCACAGGATTGACACCCGATGATCCCGGTTTCCGGCTCGTCGCCGATCGGGCTTTTGTCGATCGGGCGCATGCCGCCGGACTGAGGGTGGTCCCCTGGACGATCAACGATCCCGCGGCGATGCGTGCGCAGATCGACGCGGGAGCGGACGGCATCATCACCGACTATCCGACCCGGCTGCGCTCGGTGATGGCTGAACAGGGGCTACCGCTACCCCGCGCCTACACCAGATGAGCGGATGAGAATCAACAGCGCATGCTTCTGATCACCGGGCCGTCGGGAAACGTCGGCCACGAACTCGTTGATCTGCTCAGCACCCAGCCGGACGGCGAATTCCGGGTCGCCAGCCGTCAGCCACCTCGGACGCACGGCAGCGTCAACACCTGCGCGATGGACTTCTTCGACCGGTCCACCTGGGAATCTGCCCTGGCCGGTGTCGACCGACTCTTCCTGCTGTTCCCCCTACCCGGCAACCGGGCGGCGCGCGAAGCGATCATTCCCTTCATCGCCGCAGCGGAGCGGGCAGGGTGCCGCCACGTCGTCTACGTCTCGGTCTTCGGGGCCGACCGGGCCCGCATCATCCCGCACTACAAGGTCGAGGCGGCGCTGCGGCGCAGTTCGATGGCGTGGACCGTCCTCAGATGCAGCTTCTTCATGCAGAACCTGCACCGCAGCCTCTCGACACACGGTGACGACATCAGGCGTGGCGAGTTGTTCATCCCGGCCGGTCGTGGCCGGACCACGTTCCTCGACGCCCGGGACGCGGCCGCCGTGGCGGCGAGGATCCTGAGTGACCCCGGCGAGCATCTGAACACCGTCTACGAACTGGCCGGACCCGCGGCACCGACGATGGACGACGTTGCGGCCGAACTCAGCGAGGCGCTGGGCTACCCCGTTCGGTACACCGACCCCGGGCTTCTCACCTTCGCCCGCCGGTTGCGTCGGCGCGGGGTCACCTGGGACACCATCGTGTTCATGAGCGCGGTGTACAGCCTGACCCGCTTGGGCCAAAACCAACCGATCACCGGCGACGTGGAATCCCTGCTCGGTCGACCACCTCGGACACTGACCGAGTTCCTCACTGACAGCGCCTGGCGCTGGCACGAGCGAGCCTGGACATAGGACCATCGTCCTGTCGCAATGTGCAAACAATGGTCGCCGACGTCAATACTGCAGTCTTACAGAATGATTGAGAGTTATCGGCCGGTCGGTAGTTAACCGGTGTTAATCTGCGCATACTGCAGAGTTCGGTCGCCAAGTCGTAGCGAAGGTCTGTCCATGAGTAGCTCCGCTGAACGTGCCGCACAACTCGACCTCGTCGCGCGACTCAAATCGGCCTACCCCGAGCTTCCTGACGCACCCACTCCCGACCTGCTCGACCACGACCGTTTCGTCGCCTACATGAAGCCCGTGCACGACGTCGGCGGCGAGCCGGACGCCCCGATGAAGTACGAGAACAAGGACTACGAGTACTGGGAGCACATGACCTATGTGATCTGCGAAGTGCTTGCCTGGCGCGGGATCTGGCTGTCCGAGGAGCGGCGGCGGATCGGCAATGTCGACGTCGGGCGCGCGGTGTATCTCGGCTTCCCCTATTACGGTCGCTGGCTGCTGTCCGTGGCACGTGTGCTGATCGAGAAGCACCACATCGGCCTCACCGAACTCAGCGAGCGGATGGCCGAGGTCAAAGAGCGCTACGCCGACGGACTCGAGGGGAAGACCCTCGAAGCGCAACCCAGATCCGAGGGCGACGGATCACAGGTCAAGCGCAACAGCCACGTCGTCCACGCGGTGGGTAAAGGCGATCCGCAGGTGTATGCGGGGAAAGCCGGCGAACCGAAGTTCAAGGTGGGCGACCCTGTCGTCGTGCGGGAGTTGCCGGTGCTGTTCTACACCCGCACGCCAGAATACGTGCGCGGCGCCAAGGGTGAGATCGCCGCGGTGGCCTACGAAAGCCCGGCCGCCGAGGATGAGACGTGGGACATCCCCGACGCCAAGCCCGAATGGTTCTACGTCGTCCGGTTCCGCATGTCCGAACTGTGGAACGACTTCAACGGGCCGGCCGCAGACAGCCTCCGCACCGAGATTCCCGAGCGCTGGCTGCAGGCCGGCTGAACGGAGAAACATGACAGAGCACGACCACGACCACGACCACGACCACGACCACGACCGCACCGTCAAGCCGATGGTCGATGAGGTCACGGACTTCGAAGTCCTCGAGATCGCCTTGCGCGAATTGTGCATCGAGAAGGGCATATTCACCGCGGAGGAACATCGGCGCTTCACCGAGTTCGCCGAGCAGATCGGACCCACTCCTGCCGCCCGGCTGGTGGCCCGCGCATGGCTGGATCCCGATTTCAAGAGTCTCGCCCTCGCCGAACCGATGACAGCGAGCAAGGAAGTCGGCGTCGACTGGCTCGAGCCGACCGGGTTCGGCACCCCCAGCGATTTCACGGCCTTCCAGATCCTGGAGGACACCGCGACGGTCCACCACGTTATCGTCTGCGCTCTCTGCTCGTGTTATCCGCGACCGATCCTCGGCAACTCCCCGGAGTGGTACCGCACACCCAATTACCGTCGGCGCCTGGTACGTTGGCCGCGTCAGGTGCTCGCGGAGTTCGGCCTCTACCTGACCGACGATGTCGAGGTCAGGGTGCAGGACTCCAACCAGAAGCACCGCTTCATGGTCATGCCGATCCGCCCCGAGGGCACCGACGACTGGACCGAGGATCAGCTGACCGAGATCATCACCCGCGACTGCCTGATCGGCGTGGCACTGCCCAAAGCGGGAGTCACGACCAACGTCATCACCGACACCCGTGCCGCGGTGCACCCGGACGGCGTCTGACGATGGACCGGCCCGTCGACAGCGACGTGCTGCAGCACCTCGTCGACCGTCGTCAGGTGTGGCCGACGATGGCGGCCAAGTACGGCGTGGAGAACCCGGTGCCGCCGTGGAAGACCAGCCTCGACGGCCTCTGTGATGCGCTCGACCACGCTGCGTGTGACACCCCGGTTCCGAGCTTCAAGGAACGCCGCGACGAGGAAGACGCTCTGTCTGCGACGGTGTACTCCGACCTGCCCTACCCGGAGAGCCAACTGGTCTCGCTGGCACATTCGCTGATGACCCGCGGGCTGATCACAGAATCCGAACTGCGACAGAAACTAGCGGTGATCCGGGCGCGCCTCGAGGCCTGACCGACCGCGATGATGCGCATCACCCCTGACGAAGTGTCAGGACGGTGATCTCGCTGGGCGCGAAGACCCGGAACGGTGGTCCCCAGAACCCGCTACCGCGGCTGGTGTAGAGCTGCGTGCGCTCACCATGGCTGCTCAGGCCGTGCACCACCGGCTGATCGAGCCGGACGAGGAAGTTGAACGGCCAGATCTGTCCACCGTGGGTATGCCCGGAGATCTGTAGATCCACGCCCCCACGGGCTGCGCTGGTGATCTGCTTGGGCTGGTGGGCCAGCAGCAGCACCGGCAGCGTGGTGTCGGAATCATGCAGAGCTGCATCAAGATTCGCTCCATGGCCGTCGACCCCGGACGCCTCGGCGGTCGCGTCGTCCACGCCGGCGACCACGAGCCTGTCGCCGCCGCGTTCGACCACGATGTGCCGATTGTGGAGTGCATCCCAGCCGATGCGCTCCATGTAGTCCAGCCAGCCCTGCGCCTCGTTGAAGTATTCATGGTTGCCGGTGACGTACACCCGGGCGAGCCTGCCCTGCGCGGCCGCCAGCGGAGCGACCTGGTGCTCGCGCACGCTGACGGTCCCGTCAGCGAGATCACCGACGTGGCAGACGATATCGGCGTCGAGCGTGTTGACCCGCTCGGTCACCGACGCCGACCAGCGGGCCCGGTCGATCGGGCCGTAGTGGGTGTCGGTGATCACCACGACTCGCAGGCCGTCCAGTCCCCGGCCGAGCCGGGCGATCCTGACGTCGACATTCTTTATCCGCGGGATCCGCATGGCTTCGACGTAACCCCAGACCAGCAGCACGAGGACGACGACAACAATCGCAACTGCCACCAGGCGAGCTCTGAGTGGATCCTCGACGCCGGACACGAGAAGACCCAGACGCAACAGCAGCGACAGCACCGACCACACGAACAGCACCCAGACGGCACCGAGCAGCGCGTCGGCGATGACGGCCGCCCAGTCCCGGTGCCGATGCCCGTGGCCCCACGCCATCATCGCGGGCAGCCCCACAATCCCGGCCGCGAAGACCAGGGAGCCGACCACGACCACCGCGTCGGGCCATCGTGTGCCGGCGAACAGCAGCGTCCACCACGGCACCCCGAACAGCAGCAGCAGGATCGTGGAGACGACGGCAAGGCGAGACCATCGCCGTCGCGATCGCCGCGCAACGGCGGGCTCGGCCTCGGTCGACTGCGTATCTGACATCGCGGCGCGCCTCGATTTTCTCTGTGTGGATTACCGACGACGGTACCTGCACCGACGAGGTGGTGACTCCGGCGCGCATACCGACCGCCATCGGGTGCCGCCGCGCCGAAATCGCGCACAGCCGAACCATGACGCGACCGCCGGAGCATGATGTGTGCACGGCAGTCGGTGCCGCCGGGCGCGTCTACCGAGGAGGTGTGTGACGGACTGGGCAGTGGCGGTCGTCGGATCCCTCTTCGTGCTGTTGGTGATGCGCGATGTGTTCCACACGCTGTTTCACCCGATCGGCCACGGCAGCATCGCACCGCAGGTGATGAAGTTCGTCTGGTGGCTGCTGCGGTTGTTCCCACCCGATCGGCGCATTGCGTCGTTGACGGGTCCGCTGGGAATCGCCATGGTCGTGTTGACCTGGGGTGCACTGGCGGTCCTGGGATGGGCGATGCTGTACTACGCCCTGATGCCGGAGGGCTTCGCCTACAGCTCGGAACTCAATCCTGCGGCACGACACAAGGTGTTCGACTCGGTCTACGTGTCGCTGGTGACGATCGGCACCCTCGGGTTCGGCGACATCGTTCCCACTGCACCCTGGCTTCGTGTGATCGTCCCTCTGGAGGCGTTGTTCGGGTTCATGCTCCTCACCGCCGCCGTGTCCTGGGTGCTGCAGATCTACCCCGCCCTCCACCGTCGGCGGGTGCTGGCGTTGGAGCTCTCGACCCTGCGCCAGGCGCGGCGCGCACTGCCCGCCCTCGGAATCGAGTGCGTGCCTACCGGAGTGCTGACCGGCATCGCTACCGCGGTGGTGGAGGTCAGGAACGACTTCAACCAAGACAGCGCGACGTACTACTTCCGCGATACCGAAACGGACGCGTCGCTGGCATCCTCGCTCGAGTACGCCACCGAGCTCGCTGACGAGGCCTATGTCAGCGAAGACCCACAGGTCCGCCTGGCCGGCGCACTCATCTCAGCCGCCGTGGACAGCCTGGCCGCACTTCTCGACGAGGAGTTTCTGCGGCTCGGTGGCGACACCGCAGCCACCATCAAGGCCTACGCCACCGACCACCGCCACAATGACTGAACTGCCCACCGCATCAGTCGGCGGTTCGTTGAATGAGTCGCACACCGATGACGGCCGCCCGCCAACTGAGCTGACTTCGATTGTGCATTCAGGGAGCTTGACACGATCTCCCGGTGAGGTTGGGATGCGGCCCAGCGCTGCCACTACCAATCCGGCGATCGTCGTGTAGTCGACTTTCGGCACGCTCGCGGGGTCGATCCCGATGTGGGATAGGTCGTGGACGGGGAAAGTCCCTGGCAGAAGCAAGCTTCCGTCGGGCATCGTCGTGACCGGCCAGATATCGCGGTCCGCCTCGTCATCCCGGCCCGCGGTGACGAATCGGTCGCAACAGGATCTGTCTGGACGGTGCAGCGGCGAACCCCATTTCAATTCATCTCCATTTCGTCAGGCGAGTTCGCGCGCCCGAAGCCACTTCTCCGCGCCCACTACAACGCTGACGACGAGGGCGATCGCGAAGATACGCAGCCAGGCCCCGGGGTCCAATGGCGCCGTCTGGAATACCGTGTTCATGACCGGTAGGTAGGTGATCGCCAGCTGCAAGAAGGCCTGCGTGGCCACACCCACGATGAGCCAGCGGTTGGTGAACACACCTATGCGCCAGGAAGATTTGGTGAGTGACCGACAACTGAACAGATAGAAGGCTTCGACCACGACGAAGACGTTCAACGCCGCGGTCCGGGCCTCGGGCAGCGTCGCGCCGTTTGCCATCTCCCACTCGAACAGCCACCACGCGCCGGCGACGAGCAAGCTGGATACCAACAGAATGCGGCCGACCAAGGCCCGAGTGAGCAACGGCTGGACCGGATCACGCGGAGGACGGGCCATGATGCCGTCCTCCTTGGGTTCGAACGCCAGCATGAGTCCCAGCGCGACCGCGGTGGTCATGTTGATCCACAGGATCTGAGTCGGGAGAATCGGTAACGCCGCGCCGAGTGCGATAGCCACCAGAATCACCAGGCCCTCGCCGATGTTCGTGGGCAAGGTCCACGTGATGAACTTCGTGAGATTGTCGAAGACGCCGCGGCCTTCCTCGACGGCTGCTTCGATCGTCGCGAAGTCATCATCGGTCAGGACCATGTCGGCCGCATCCTTGGCGACCTCGGTGCCGCTCCGGCCCATGGCTACCCCGATATTCGCCTGCCTCAGCGCGGGCGCGTCGTTGACGCCGTCACCGGTCATCGCGACGACGTGGCCTTTGTCCTGCAAGGCTTCTACCAGTCGCAGCTTCTGTTCCGGTGACACTCTGGCGAACACACTCGCGCGCTCGACCGCTTCGGGGAACTCCTCGGGCGGCACAGCGGCGAGATCTGCCCCCGTCAACACCATTCGGTCGGTGCGCTCGTGCTCGTCCAGCACCCCCACCGCAGCGGCGATCGCGCTGGCCGTGCCGGCGTGATCGCCGGTGATCATCTTCACCGCGATGCCCGCGGAGTGGCAGGCGGACACCGCCGATGTGGCGGCCGCGCGGGGCGGATCGAGCATGGCTTGCAGACCGGTCAGAGTCACCGAACCGGCGATGGCGTCCTCGGTGAAGTCGGCGGGATCGGCGGATGTGCGGACACCGACCGCCAACACCCGAAGTCCTCTGGCAGCAAGCATTTCTGCCGCTCCCAGCACCGTCGTGCGATCGAGGGGCCGTTGCGAACCATCGGCGCACATCTGAGTGCTGCACAGGTCGAGCATCCGCTCGACAGCGCCCTTGACGAGCACGACATGGTCGCCGTGATCGTGGTCGGACCTGTGCAGGGTGGCCATGTACTGGCGTTCCGAACTGAACGGAATCACCCCGACCCGGGGAAGGCTCGTGGCACGGCGCTCCGGCGTGAGACCAGCCTTCGCCGCGACGACCAGCATGGCCGCTTCGGTGGGGTCGCCGACGATGCCCCACCGCTCACCGGCGGGCGTCAGCACAGCGTCATTGCAGACCGCACCCGCGAGCAGTGTCCATCGCAGCGCGACGTTTGTGTCGACCGACACCGGAGTGCCACCCTTCGCGAGCAATGCGCCGTCGACTGCATATCCAGATCCGGTCACCTCCGCCGATTCGTCGGGTGTCCAGATCTCCCGCACCGTCATCTGGTTCTCGGTGAGCGTGCCGGTCTTGTCCGCACAGATCACAGTGGTACTGCCGAGTGTCTCCACTGCGGGCAGTCGCCGAATGACCGCTCTGCGCTTGGCCATTCGTGCCACACCGATAGCCAGCGTGATCGTCACGGCGGCAGGTAGTCCTTCGGGGATCGCGCCCACCGCGAGTGCGACGGCTGCCGTGAAGGTCTCCACGGCGTCCTGTCTGCGCAGCAGGCCGATGGCGAAAGTCAACGCGGCCAGACCCAGGATGCCCACGGTCAGGACCTTGCTGAACCGCGCCAACTTCTCGGTCAGTGGGGTCGCCAACGTCGTGGCGGCACCAACAAGTCGGTGAATCTCGCCGATCTCGGTTTCCGCCCCGGTGGCCACTACGATGCCGGCACCCGTCCCAGCTGTCACGAGCGTGCTCGAGTGAACCATGTTTCGACGATCCGCCACCGCGGTCGGGGCGGGGAGCACGTCGTCGTTCTTCGGTACCGACACCGACTCACCGGTCAACGCCGATTCGTCGACGCGCAGTTCGGTCTGCCGTAGCAGGCGGATATCCGCGGGCACCTTGTCGCCTGCTTCGATGAGCACAAGATCGCCTGGCACGAGTTGCTCCGACTCGACAGTGCGTTCACGGCCGTCACGGACCACTCTGGCCAGGGTATGGACCATCGCCCGCAGACTCTGCAGCGCCGCCTCGGCCCTGGACTCCTGGATATATCCGACGATGGCATTGACGACCACCACACCGAAGATCACGGCGGAGTCGACGTACTCACCCAGTAGCGCGGTCACGACGCCGGCGACCAGCAGAACGTAGATCAGTGAGTGGTGGAACTGGCGCAGGATTCGTACAAGCAGACCCGCACCTGTCGGCTGGGGAAGCACGTTGGGTCCGAACCGTCGGGCACGCTCGGCTGCCTCATCGCCGTTGAGCCCGCGATGTGGATCGGTCTCCAACAGCAGGACGACCTCGTGGGCCGACATCCCATGGTGCGAGTTCACTGCGACGGGTGCCGGCGCCGCCATCAGGTCTTCCCGCCCGGGCGGTCGACGGGTTCGATGACGAGCACCGGCACCCGGGAGTGTTCGATGATGTCGGCCGAGACACTTCCCAGTAGCCGGGTGGAGAAGCCCTGGCCGCGCCTCCCGACCACCATCAGATCCATGTCCTGCTGTTCGGCGAATCCGCGGAGCGTCGGACCGGGCGCGCCGGCGAGGACCTCGGTGTGCACGACACCGGCGATCTCGGCACCACTTACCAAACCTGCCAGCCGCTCCGAGGACGCGTCGAGGTCGGTGCGGGTGGCGTTCTCGGCAGTCTCGTAGTGCACGACTTCGGCCAGCACCAGCAGTCCGCAGTACGGCCCGAAGAGCCGCAGCGCCGTCGCCAGGCCGCGTTCGGCCTCGGCCGACCCGTCGTAGCCGACCAGCACGCGCAATCCGGGAGCGGCGTCGGATCTGCGCGGTGGGGCACCCTTCTGCCCGAACGCGGCGACGCTGGGACTGCGCTGCACCCGCTCGATCGCAATGGGCACGAACAGCGGTCCCAACACCACCGCGATCAGCGTCCACAACGGATCGTGTCCGTGGCGGGCCATCCACAGTCCGGACAAAAGTCCCACCACGATCCAGGCGGCGACCAGTACGACGACGAGTATGGTGTTCACCTCTTCGAGGTTTTCAGAACCGGCGGTGCCCGGACAGTCTCATCCGACGGTCACCGTAGGGACTTTGTGCCCTGGTCTTCGGTCAATCCGCTTGGTCGGCGCGGGCCATCACGTCGCGGTACTCCTCGAGGTCGATGTCCTCGGCCGTGACCGTCTTGGTGCCGTTGTAGACCTCGCGGTCGATCTCGTCGTCGGCGTTGGCGACCAGCATCGCCACGAAGGTGTCCCCGTTGACGTTGAGGAAGGTGCGGAAGATGCCGGTGAACCAGTCGACGGCGATCATCAGACCGATGGCCTCGACCGGCAGATCCAGTGATGCCGCCAGGAACATCGCGATCACCGGGAATCCGCCGGGGACCGTGATGGTGCCCATGTTGAGCAGGATCGCCAGGCCCATCCCCAGGACGATCTGGCCGATGGTCAGATCGATGTTGCCCGACTGCGCCAGGAACATCACCACGATCATGTAGTTCAGCACCGCCCCGTAGGATCCCATCGTCAGCCCCACCGACAGCGTGAAGTTGGCGACCTTCTGACTGACACCGATCTTCTCGACGGTGTTCTTCAGCACCGTGGGGAAGGTGACCGCCGAACTTGTTGTGGTGACGGCGATCGCGGTCTGTTCGGCCAGCTTGCCGGGTAGCTTCCACGGGTTCAGTCGGGTACGGGCCGTGACGACGACAACAAACAGCGCGAACAGGATCAGCACCCCGAGGAGCGTCGTACCAAGGTATTTCAGCGCGGTGGTCACGACCGCGAAGCCCACATCCCCTGCGAGCGGCGCCAGCAGACAGAACACGCCGATCGGAGCGATGTACATCACCAATCGGATCATGGTGAGCACGATCTGCTGGAGCTGATCGATGAACGTGAGCACCCGGGTGTCGCCGGTCTTGTTGATCTGAGTGCGCAGCGCAACTCCGAACAACAACGAGAATACGATGATCGGCACCATCGTCGCCGTCGACATCGCGTCGAAGATGTTCGTCGAGACGAAATTGAGCAGAGTCTCCTGCCAACCCAGAGCCTCGTCGGCGGACCCCTCCAGGCTCGGGTCGACCGCCTCACCGAACACGATGCCCGCGCCGGGCCGGATCAGGACGCTCAGTGCCCATGCGAGAACTGCGGCGACGAAGGAGAAGCCGAGCATCCACTTGAAGGTGCGGAAGGCGATTCTGCCGGTACCGGTTCCGGTCATCGATCCCGTCGCCACAATCACCGATGTCATCACCAACGGCACGATCGCCATCTGGATCAAGCGGATGAACATGTCACCGACGAACTTCAGATTGGCCGCCCACTCGCCGACCAGCAGGCCGAAGAGGATGCCGCCGATCGCTGCGAGACCGATCTGGACCGCGGGATGTGACAGCGACGACTTCATACGTACCTCCGGCAGGGGTCCGGCCCCACGATTCGAGTACCGCGCCGCGGACCCCGATTGGCAGCGTTGGATCGGCGAAACGTTATGCCCGCCGAGCTACCTGAACGTGGCGACCGTATTTCGTCCGCGTTACCGACATCGCCTTCCCGCGCGGTCTCAGCCTTCGGCGGCCGTGATGCTCCGACGTCGGACCACTCGCCGCCATTGGTAGACCCCGGCGGCACCGACCATCACGACGAGTAGCACCGTCAACGGCAGGACTCCGATGGCGCCGACGGCCGCCGACATCGCCTCCTGCACCCGGGCGGCGGACTCGATCAGCGGGTCCTCGGCGTCCCCACCGCCGATAACCCGTAGTTCGTACACGCCGTAATACGCCACGTACGCGCCAGCCACGAGCAGCAGCACTCCACCGATCCGGTTCAGATGGCCTGTCGCGCCACGGAGCCATTTCGTGACAGGCGCGGCCGCCAACGCGATCGCGGTGGCGAGGACACCGACAAGCAACGCCATGCCTGCGGCGTAGGCGAGGTAGGCGGTGACGCCGTCCAGAATCGACCCCGTCCGGAAGGTCGAGCCGGTGACCGCGAGAAACGGGCCGATCGTGCAGGACAACGAGGCCACCGCATAGGCCACGCCGTAGCCGAACATCGAGCCCAGCCGCGTGGTGGGCGCACCGCCTCGGGTCTTCGGGAGAAGAAGGGTCACCTCCCGGCCGCTGAGCATCCAAGCGCCGAGCAGGACCAGCACCGCCCCGATGACCACGGTGACGACCGGCAGGTACTGCTGGATCACTGCGGTGAACGGCGCCAAGATCAGTGCAAACGATCCGAAGACGACCAGGAACCCCGTCGCCATCATCGCCGTGGCTACCAGCGCGCGGCCCACCGCGGCGAGGCGACCGGCAGGTGCATCGCCCTCGCCGGCCACAACCAGGGCGAGGTATCCCGGCAGAAGCGCAAAGCCGCACGGATTCAGCGCCGCGACCAGTCCCGCGGCCATGGCGAACCCGATGGCCCCTCCGTCCATCAGGGGTCGACGAGGGTGGAGATCCGGGTGTTGAGCGCCGGCGCGCCCAGGGTGCCGGGAACGACGTCGACCGAACCGTCTGCCGTGACGAACGCAAAGGCCGGTTGCGCGGTCACGCCGAATCGTTGCCACACCGCGCCGTCGATGTCGGCGATGTTGGTGAAGAAGTCCAGGTCGTATCTGTCGACGAACTCCTGCATCGCAGGCTGCTGATCCAATGCCGCGACGCCGACGAATGTTGCGTCGGGATTGGCACGTGCGGCCTCGGCGACCTCCGGTGCCTCTCGCTGACAGGTGGGGCACCACGGCGCCCAGAACCAGAACACAGCGGGCTTACCGGCCAGCGTCTGTCCGGAGAACTCCTGGCCGCCGACGGTCTGGGCGACGAAGTCGAGTTGAGCCGGCACCGCTGCGACGCTCGCGGTCGTCTCGGACGCCACTGTGGGAGCCGTTCCCGCAGCCACCGATTCGGTGGTCTCCGCGGAACCGCCGCATCCCGCAGCGACGCTGACCGTGGCGCCCAGCGCCGCAACTGCATACCTGATTCGCACTGTCAGACCTCTCCTACTTCGCGTGGACGGCATCATCCAAGCAGTACATGAGCAGGAGCTGCTTGGCCATTGTCATCAACGTGACAGTGTCCGAACCGGCCGGAAGCGTTACGCCGAGGCAGGTCACCCTCTCCGGGTGGAGATTTCCTAGGCGAGCCCTTTGAGCATCAGATTCCAGTACATGAACGGCAGCCCGTACTTCTTCAGGTACCAGTAGCCACGGTGCGGCTTGGTCGGGTCGATCAGCGGGAACGACGGAGTGAGGTTGAGGTCGTAGTCGAACTCCGCCAACAACATCGCGTGCGACGACGTGACGATCGGGCACGACCCGTACCCGTTGTAGCGGGCATCCAGCGGTCGGCCCTCGAGCAGTGCCTCGATGTTGTCGACAACGACCGGCGCCTGTTTGCGGATCGCCGCTCCGGTCTTGGAGTTGGGTGACGATCCGGCATCGCCGAGGCTGAACACGTTGGGGTAGCGCACATGTTGCATCGTGTGCTTGTCGATCTCGACATAACCGTTGGCGTCCCCGGTCGACAACACGCTCGACTTGATCCAGTCCGGCGCGGACTGACGTGGCACGGCATGAAGCACGTCGTAGGACAGCATGGTGCCGGATCCGCCGTCGCCGACACCGGTCACCCCGACCTTGTGTGACGCCGCGTCGACGGAGGTCACCTCGGCGTTGGTGTGCACCGTGATTCCGTAATCCGACGCGATCGCATCCAAGTTGTCGGCGATCGCCGGGATGCCGAACAGCCGGGGTGTCGGCACCACCAGGTGTACGTCGATGTCGTCGAGCACCCCTTGGGACCGCCAGTAGTCACTGGCCAGGTACGCGATCTTCTGCGGCGCTCCGGCACATTTGATCGGACCCGACGGCATCATGAACACCGCACTGCCCGAACGTAAGTTGCGAATGTAGTCCCACGTGCGCGGCGCCAGGTCGTACCGGTAGTTCGACGACACACCATCCTCGCCGAGAGCGTCCTGCAAGCCCTCGGTGCGGTTCCAGTCCAACTGGATCCCGGGACAGACGACGAGCACGTCATAGGAGTAGGTCGCGCCGTCGGCGCACGTGACCGTGTTGTTGTCGGGATCGACGGTCGCGGCGGCATTCCTGATCCAGGTCGCGCCCTTCGGCATCACCGACGCCTCCGACCGTGCGGTCGTCGACGCCTTCGCCTGACCGCCGCCGACCAGCGTCCACAGCGGCTGGTAGTAGTGCATGTCGGACGGCTCGATCACGGCGACGTCGGAGTGGCCTTTGCGGAGCAGCCGGGCGGCGACCGAGATACCGGCACTGCCGCCGCCGACGATGAGGATCTGATGTCGAGTGTTCATTTTGTTCAGATCTCTTTCGCTCAGGCACTCTGGTGGGCGTCGTCCCAGGCGCCGAAGCCGCCCAGGATGTCGCTGACATCGACGAAGCCGTTCTGCCGCAGCAGGCTGGCCGCCACCGAGGACCGGTACCCACCGGCGCAGTAGACGACCGTGGGCTTGGCAGGGTCCAGTTCGCGCAACCGACTCGGCAACTGGCCGACGGGGATGGCGATCGCACCCGGGATGGCGCCGGCTTCGACCTCTCCGGGATTGCGCACGTCGACGATCTGCAGATCAGCCAGCTCCGACGCGCGTTGATCGAACGCCTTGGCCGTCAACCGGGAAGCGATCTGCACGTCGTCGCGGTGGGCGAACATCACCTCGAAGGGGTTGTCGAGATAGCCGATGACCCGGTCGAAGCCGATCCGGGCGAGCCGGTTCTTGCCTTCCAGCTCCTGGCCCGGCTCGGTGAACAACACGATGTCGACATCGGAGGCCAGCACTGACCCGGCGAACTCGGCGTAGCGGCCCTCCAGGCCGATGTTGATCGCCTGGCGCAGGTGCCCCAACGCAAATTCCTCCGGGCCGCGGCCGTCCACCAGAACCGCGCCATCCTCGATCGCTTCGAGCACCTGCTCGTAGGTCATCGCGGTCGGCATCTTGGTCTGGTCCAGCAGTTCGCGGTCTTTGCGGTTGAGGATCGCGTCGTAGACGAAGTAGCTCGGCGCCGGCGGCTGACCTTCGGTGACGAGGTTCATGAACGTCGCCTTGTCGGGCGCACGCAACGCGTAGTTGGTCTCCTTCTGCTCCCCCATCGTCGACCACAGATCGGTCGACAGGTTCTTGCCGCACGCCGAGCCCGCGCCGTGCGCCGGGTAGACGCGGGTGGCGTCGGGCAGCGTCATCAGCTTGTTGTGCAGCGAGTCGTAGAGCTTGTCGGCCAACTCCTCACGGGTGAATCCGATCGAGGCCAGCAGGTCGGGGCGGCCGACATCACCGATGAACAGCGCATCGCCGGTCAGCACGCCGTAGGGAACCTCGTCGTCGGCGTGCTCGTACACCACGATGCTCATCGATTCGGGGGTGTGTCCCGGCGTGTGACGGAACTCCAGCGTCACCTCGCCCAGCGAATAGCGTTCACCGTCGGCGACGCCCATCGACTCGAACTCGGTCTCGGCGACCGAGGAGTACACGATCTTGGCGCCGGTGGCTTCGGCCAGTTCCAGGTGACCGGACAGGAAGTCGGCGTGGAAGTGGGTCTCGACGACCAGTTCGATCGAGAAGCCGAACTCCTTCGCATCGGCGAGATACTCGCCGACGTCACGCTGGGGATCGACAACGATTGCGCGGCCGGTTTTTTCGTCCGCAATCAGGTACGACGCATGGGAGAGGCAGTCCAGGTAGTACTGGATGAACTTCATGTCACAGACCCTTCGGTTGGCGGGGGGGTACTGCCATCGTGCCTATACCCCTATGGGTATGTCAAGTACCCCCAGGGGTATTAGTATTCCTGCTTGCATTTACCCCCAGGGGTATGCGTATCATGAAGTTGTTCGATACCCCCCGTGGTATCGGCAGACCCGCTGGAACACCGCCCCGAAAGGACCTCGACATGGCCGCACCTGCCACCATCGATTCGCAGAACCTCAGCGAGCTACTCGATTCCGCCGCACCGCCACGGGTGCTCGACGTCCGGACCCCCGGCGAGTTCGAGACCGCACACATCGCCGGCGCCTACAACGTGCCGCTGGACCTGCTGCGGGAACACCGCGACGAGATCATCAAGCATCTCGACGAAGACGTCGTCCTGGTCTGCCGCTCGGGCCAACGCGCCGGCCAGGCCGAGGAGACGCTGCGCCACGCCGGATTGACCAATGTGCATATCCTCGACGGCGGCATCACCGCCTGGGAATCCCGCGGGTTCGCGGTCAACCGCGGCCCGCAACGCTGGGATCTCGAACGTCAGGTCCGGCTGGTCGCCGGGTCGATCGTGCTCAGCGCCATCCTGGGCAGTGTCGCCGCGCCGAAGCTCAAATGGGTTGCCGGGGCGATCGGCGGCGGACTGACCTTCGCGGCGCTGTCCAACACCTGCGCGATGGGCATGATGCTGTCGAAGTTGCCGTACAACCGCGGCGCCGCCTGCGACGCCGACACGATCGTCTCCCAACTCGTCGGCAGCACGACCGCCCCGGGTAAAGCGAGCTGATCGACATGATCGCGCTCACCATCGGCCTTGCCGTATTCGTCGGCGTTGCACTCGGATTGCTCGGCGGCGGAGGGTCGATCCTGACCGTCCCACTGTTGGCCTATGTCGCAGGCATGGACGCGAAACAGGCCATCGCCACCTCGCTGCTGGTCGTCGGCGTCACCAGCGCGATCGGCGCGATCTCGCACGCGCGGGCCGGTCGTGTCCAGTGGCGCACCGGCCTGATCTTCGGCGGTGCGGGCATGGCCGGCGCCTTCGGCGGCGGTCTACTGGCCCGATTCATTCCGGGCACCGTCCTGCTCATCGGTTTCGCCGTGATGATGGTCGCGACGGCCGTCGCGATGCTCCGCGGGCGGAAGAACGTCGAGGTCACCGACGGATCGCACCGCTTGCCGGTCCCCAAGATCGTCGCAGAGGGACTCATCGTCGGCCTGGTGACCGGACTGGTCGGCGCCGGCGGTGGATTCCTGGTCGTGCCCGCTCTCGCGCTGCTCGGCGGGCTGCCGATGCCGATCGCAGTCGGCACCTCGCTCATCGTCATCGCCATGAAGTCCTTCGCCGGTCTGGGCGGGTACCTGTCGAGCGTCCAGATCAACTGGACGGTCGCGCTGGCGGTGACCGCCGCCGCCGTGGTCGGCGCTCTGGTCGGATCCCGACTGACCGCGAAGGTCGACCCCGATGCCCTGCGGAAGACCTTCGGCTGGTTTGTGTTGGCCATGTCTTCGGTGATCCTGGCCCAGGAGATCCACCCCAGCGTCGGACTCGGCGCCGCCGCACTCACGGTGTTCGCCGCCGCGATGACGTTCGTGTGCACCCGCTTCGCCCACTGCCCGCTGCGCCGCCTCACCGGCGCGCACACCTCTGGAACGGCCGCCGCATGAGGACCACCGAGAATACCCCCATGGGTACCATGGTCGTACAGTCGATGAGAGGAGACACACCCATGGTCGGAGACGAGGACGCAATCGCTGCGGTGCTCAACAGGCTTCGCAGGGCCCAGGGCCAGCTGGCCGGAGTGATCTCGATGATCGAACAGGGCCGCGAGTGCAAGGACGTCGTCACGCAGCTGGCTGCGGTGTCGCGCGCGCTGGACCGGGCCGGGTTCAAGATCGTCGCGACCGGTATGCGGGAATGCCTGACCGGCGAGTCCCACGATGGCAAGCAACCGATGTCCGAAGCCGAGCTGGAGAAATTGTTCATGGCACTTGCCTGATCAGACAACCAGGAGGAGAACATGAGTTACGCATTGTCCACGACACTGCACACCACCTTCGAAGATGCGGTTGAGCGCACACGCAAAGCGTTGGCGGATCAAGGTTTTGGCGTACTTACCGAAATCGACATGAAGGCCACACTGAAGGCCAAGCTCGGCGAGGACATCGAGGACTACCTGATCCTCGGCGCCTGCAATCCGCCGCTGGCCCACCGCGCGGTGAACGCCGACCGTCAGATCGGCCTGCTGCTGCCCTGCAACGTCGCCGTACGCGCCGACACCACCGCCGGTGGCGACGCGGTGATCGTCGACGCGATGGATCCGCAGGTGATGGTCCAGCTCTCCGATGAGCCCGGGGTCCGTGAGGTCGCCGACGAAGCCGCAACCAAGCTGCGGGCGGCGCTCGACTCGCTGGGGGGCGACAGCCGATGACAGTGCCGAACCAGAGGAGCGACATCGGCGTGGCCATCATCGAGACGAGCGGTCTCGGTGATCGCAGCTATCTGATCAGTGCCCACGGGATCGCCGTTGTGATCGACCCGCAACGCGACATCGACCGCGTGGTCGACGTCGCCCGCGACCGGGGGGTGAAGATCACCCACGTGCTGGAGACACACATCCACAACGACTATGTGACCGGCGGCCTCGAGCTCTCCCGCAGCACCGACGCCGAGTACGTGGTTCCCGCCGGCGACGAGGTGGGCTACCGACGACGTCCCGTCGTCGACGGCGACGTCATCGATGCCGGCCCAGTTCGACTGCAGGTCATGCACACCCCCGGTCACACCCACAATCACGTCAGCTACGTCCTTCGCGACGCCGGCGACAACGTGGTCGGCGTGTTCACCGGCGGATCGATGTTGCATGGGACGACCGGGCGCACCGACCTACTCGGCACCGAGCACACCGAGGCGCTCACGCATGCACAGTTCCACTCGGTGCGCCGACTCGCCGCCGAACTGCCCGATGACACCCAGGTCTATCCGACACACGGGTTCGGCAGCTTCTGCTCGGCGACCCCCGCCAGCGGCGACTCGTCGACCATTGCCGAACAGCGCCGGGACAATCCCGCCCTGACCCAGGACGAGCAGAGCTACGTCGACGAGTTGATCGCCGGGCTGTCGGCCTACCCCGCGTACTACGCGCACATGGGCGTCATCAACTCCGAGGGACCCGACCCGGTTGATCTGTCACTGCCGGAACCGGTCGATCCCGACGAGCTGCGGCGGCGGATCGACGCCGGCGAGTGGGTGGTGGACCTGCGTCACCGTACCGCGTTTGCGGCCGGACACCTCGGCGGCACCTTCGCTTTCGAGTTGTCGGAGACCTTTGTCACCTACCTCGGCTGGCTCTACTCCTGGGGTTCGCCGCTGACCCTCATCGGCGCGGATGTCGACCAGATCGCCGATGCGCGGCGAGAACTCGTGCGCATCGGTGTCGACAAGGTGACGGGATCCGCTGTCGGGGAGATCCACACGCTCGCGGCCGGACGGCGGCTGCGGTCCTATCGTGTCGCGAACTTCGCTGAGTTGGCCGAGGCACTCGACGTCGGCCGACCTGCTGTGCTCGACGTCCGTCAGAGCGGCGAGTTCGAGGACGGCCACATCCCGGGCGCGCTCAACATTCCGCTGCACGAGGTCGGGGAGCGCATCGACGAAGTCCCCGACGGCGAGGTGTGGGTGCACTGCGCCTCCGGCTACCGCTCCGCCATCGCCGCCTCGATGATCGACCGCTCCGACCGCACTGTGGTCCTCGTCGACGATACCTTCGAGCAGGCCGAGAAGCTGGGTCTCGTGAGCTAACCCAGAATCACGGAGTACATCAGCACGACGACGATCGCGGTGGCGAAAGCGATTGTGACACCACCGATCAGCAGGACCTCGGTGCGCGGGGCGGACATCACCGTTCGTCCCGCGACCACCGGGCTGTCCCTGATGTGGTGCGATCGTCGGTAACCCAGCGCGAGGATGAGCAACGCCAGCAGCGTCGCGGTCAGCGCAAGTACCGTCCGGCCAGGTCCGAGAGGTCCGTGCTCCCGCAGCAGCACCAGGGCGCCGCCGACCAAGAACCCGAATGCGGTTCTCTCCCAGGACAACAGGGTGCGTTCGGGTTGAAGACCTGGCTTCCACGGCTCACGGCGGGACACCTCACCGCCCACCCGGTGGCCAGACGACCAATATCACGAGAACCACGACGGTGATGGCGAAGATCGAACCGCCCAGGAGCAGCGGCACATACGTGGTCGGCAGGTCCTCTTCACGCCGCATCGCGTTCTGCACGCGCTGCCAACGTCGCACCGCCAGCGCCGCCAACAGTCCGCCCCCGGCAGTCAGCACGACGCTGAGGCCGTGCCGCACGCCGGGTATCCCGAAGGACGGGACGAACTGCACCACGGCGATACCGCCGGCGATCAGCGCCAGCGCGGTGCGGATCCACGCCAGGAAGGTCCGCTCGTTCGCCAGCGTGAAGCGGTAGTCGGGTTCCTGTTCATCTCGGGATGCGGCCGATTCATCGTCGTCGCGAAGATTCACCCGACCTCCTTCCCCGGTGTGTTCATCGGTGGACCACCGTAGATCGCCATAGTGCCATCCACGATCCGCGGTCGCCCCGAGTTGAGGACCAACGCCCCTATTGGTGTCGACGGCCGCTGCCTAACGTCTGCGATATGACCCAAAAAAGCGGGATCGTCGTCGCTGTGGACGGTTCACCCTCATCAAACGCGGCGGTCCTGTGGGCTGCCCACGACGCTGACATGCACAGCATGCCTCTCAAGGTGGTGCACGTCGTCGCCCCACTGACCTATGTCGCGCAGGGGTGGTCGCCGTTCCCGGCTGCGGTCTACTCCCAGATGCAGGAAGAGCAGGCCGGGCAGATCCTCGAACAGGCCCACAAGATCGCCGTCGATGCCGTGGCACCTGGTCGAGCCTCGTCGGTGACGACCGAGGTGGTGCACAAGCCGACCATCCCGGCACTTGTCGACCTGTCCAGGTCCGCGGCGATGGTCGTGGTGGGCCGCCGCGGCGATGACGGGGTTGCCGGCACGCTCCTCGGCTCGGTCAGCGCCGGTCTGGTTCACCATGCGCATTGCCCGATCGCGGTGATCCACGATGCCGATCCCACCCCCCTGGCATCGGCGCCGGTGGTGGTGGGCATCGACGGCTCACCCACCTCGGAACTGGCCACCGAGATCGCCTTCGACGAAGCATCCCGGCGCGGAGTGGACCTGGTCGCGGTGCACGCGTGGACCGATATGGGGCCCCTCGGCTTTCCACCGACGGACTTCGCGCCGATCGAGTGGCGCAATGTCGAGGAGCAGGAGCAGGAGGTCCTCTCCGAACGGCTCGGCGGATGGCACGACCGGTACCCCGATGTCACCGTCCACAAGGTCGTGGTCAGCGACCGGCCGGCGCCGCGCCTGCTCGAAGCGGCCGAGAACGCTCAGCTCGTCGTCGTGGGCAGCCACGGTCGCGGCGGCTTCACAGGCATGCTGTTGGGCTCGGTGGCGCGGGCCGTGGTGCACTCGGCGCAGATACCGGTGATCGTGGCCCGCAACTCCGAGGACCATTGACGCCGAGGAACATTCACGATATCGACGGTCGAGGAGGTCGGCGATGACGCTCCGCCTGATCATGGGTTACGACGGCTCACCGGAAGCGGGGTCCGCGATCGAAGCAGGGGGGCTGCTGTTCCCGGGGGCGCGCGCCCTGGTCACCTATCTGTGGGTACCGCCGTTCGCCAGTGACAAAGTCCGCCGACGGTTACGCGCCCGTGCCCGGGATCTCGACGACCTGGTCGCGATGATCGAGCAGGAGGGTGAGCACGAGGCCCAGAGGGTGGTGGCCATGGGCGTGACGTTGGCCGGCGCCGCCGGGTGGGACGCACAGCCGCTGCTGAAACGGACCTGGGGTGGGGAGGGCTGGCGGATCGCCCAGGCCGCCGAGGAGGTGGATGCCGACCTCGTCGTGGTCGGTTCCCGTGGCCTCGGTGGCACCCAAGCGGTGTTGGGCAGCGTGTCTGACCTGGTGGTGCACTACAGCGCACGCCCGATGGTCGTCGTCCCCCATCCGATGCTGGCTGCGGAGCACGCCGCCCTCTCGGACGGGCCGCTGGTGGTCGGATGGGATGGCTCGCCCGGCGCAGAGGCAGCGTTCACGGCGGCCGCGCGACTGTTCCCGGAGCGCGACGTGTTGCTGGTCTCCGTCGACACCGACACCGCCACCGACCCGCCGCCCGTGGAAGCCGACGTCCTGGGCGGCCGGAAGGTCACCCGTCTGCGGGTCGAACGGGGTCGCGGATTGCGGGCGCATGCCGTCGCGGACGCGCTGATCGTCTGTGCCGCCGACCGGGAAGCGGCGGTGATTGTCGTGGGATCACGGGGGCGCTCGATGGCACGGGAGGTCATGCTGGGCAGCGTTGCGATGGCCACACTGCACAAGGCCGAGCGGCCGGTCATGGTGGTCCCGGGCACGTGGGAAGCGCTTTAGGACTGGCGACTTCGACGAAGCGCCCGCTATTGCTGCTCGGCCACCATGCCGCGATGAAAGACCCGATCACCGACGACGCCGTCATGATCGGCGCGGTGCAGCACACAGCGGTTGTCCCACATGACGACGTCGCCCGGGGCCCAGGCGTGGCGCAGGACGTTGTCGTGATGAGTGCAGTGTTCGAACAGTCGGGCAATGGTGACGCCGGCCTGCTCCGCGGACATGCCGCTCACCTGTGCACAACGGCCGGGCGCGGAGAGGTAGAGATATGTGCGCCGCGAGATGGGGTGCACGCGGACAATCGGATGCACCGCCGACGTCTCGTCGTCTGCTCCCAGTTCCAGGCCGGTGACCACGTGGGTGATGTGACGGTCCGCGATGTCGTCACGAAGGTCAGCCGGCAACGTCTCGTACGCGGTGTACTGGTTGGTGAACAAGGTGTGTCCGCCGCGGGCGGGGACACGGACGGCCCGTAATGCGGTGTAGGTCGGTGGTTTCCGCACATAGCTGGTGTCGGTGTGGAACGTCGATCGCGGCGGCGCGGTCCGCCCGACGTTGCTGACGACGTTGAGGTCGGGAAATCCGGGGACCGGCGTCTCGCCGACGGTGAACATCGTCGGCCCGAAGCTGCGGAGGAACTCCAGGAACCGCCGGTCGTCGATGTCCTGTGACGGCATCACGACGACGCCGTGATCGGCCAGCAATCGCCGCAGGTCGGCCACCGTGTGTTCGTCGAGCGCCCCGACCCGGAAACCGTTGACGCGGGCGCCCGTTGGAGTCATCGTGGTGACGTCAGGCATGGCGTCTCCCGTCCCAGTTCGGCCAGGACCTGTTCAAAGAGGTCGGCGACGCCCATCCCGGTCGCGGCGGCCATCACGGCGATGACACTGCTCGGCGCGAAGGAGCAGTACAGTCCCGCCTCCAGGAACCAGGGGCGGCCGTCGGGGTCGATGCGGAAGTCGAACAGACTGTAGTGCCGGCAGCCGAGCGCGATGTGACACTGCCGGGCCGCCGCCCACACCCGCTGGGTGAGGGCTTCGTCGTCGACGACGATCCACGCCCTGGATTCGTCCTTGGCAACCAGATACAGCTCACCGTCGCCGTGGCGGGCCAACTTGTCGTCGCGGCCGCGGATCGGTTTGGTGGCCGAATCCACCGCGTACTCCTCCAGCGGCAGGCACACCATCTCGCCGTCGCGGACCACGATGCCGCAGCGCACTTCTCGACCCAGCTCCACGTAGGATTCGACGAGGGCGGCGCCGCTGTGCGCAGCGGCCGCGTCGAAGGCGGCCTTGTACTGCCCCGGTTCCCGGACCAGCGACACTCCGACGGAGTTGTCGGCGGCGACCGGTTTCACCACGACCGGCAGCGGCAGCGGCAGGTCGTCGCCAGGGTGCACCACCACTCCGGCGGGTACCGCCACGCCGGCGGCGGCCACCACCGCTCTGGTTTTCGCCTTGTCGGCCGCCAGCGCCATCACGTCCGGCGGATTGCCCAGATGCCGGATACCGAGGACGTCGAACAGCGCACGGTAGGTTGTCATTCCGGGCAGGCAGAACATCTGCGGCACCACAGCGTCGATGCCGAGCACCCCCAGATGGGTGATCGCCTCCGACACCGTCATTCGGACCGCTGCCGACAGTGACTCGGCGCGAAGATCGGCGGGGAACCGCCACATACCGTCCGGCGAGACGTAGGCGACATGCATGGTGTGTGCGGTGCGCGCGGACAGCGCGTCGAAACACGCGCCCGCGTACAGTCGCGACAGTTCGGCGTGGAAGTCGTCCACCGGAGATCCGACCAGATGCAGAATAGAGGCCATCTAGTCCCCGCCTTCTTCGACGAGCTTGCCGATGTTGAAGTCGATCTTGGTCCACCCACGGCGTCTGCGTAGATTGCCCAGCAGCAGCACCGGGATCTGGACATGGTGAAACACAAAGTAGGGCAATGGATCCCACCAGGTGAAGATCGCATCCTTTCCTCGCAGCATGGTTGCCAGCCTGTGGCGGCGGCGCCCCGGTTGGGTCAGCAGCCGCCAGAATTCCTGGTAGATCCAGTATGTCGGGCGGGCACCGGGTCGCGGCGTGACCATCGGGTGGCCGTCATCGAGGTAGCCCGCCGCCACCTGCCGGTGGTCGTCGAACATGGTGATCGCCGAATGGGTGCGTGGGTTGCACTCGATGGCGTAGACGTGGCCGTCGGCGGCTTCGATGAAGTCCAAGGAGACCTGTCCGGTGACGCCCAACTCGCCGACGAACTGCTCTACCCAGGAGAGTATTTCGGGTTTGTCCACCATCGCGTAGTTCAGTTGCGAGGCCGAGGATTCACAACATCCGTACACCTGCAGCCTGCCGCGCCTGACGGTCCCGTGGGTGCAGTACTCCTGGCCCTCGATATACTCCTGCAGAATCCACGGGTCGCTGTCCGAGATGGGCAGCGCGCGGGCGAATTCGGCGTTCTTCGTCGGAGTCTCGGCGGACAGCCTCGTCAGGTCCAGGCGCCCCACCGGGTTGTACGCGATCCGCTTCAGGATGTAGCTGCGTCCGTCGGGGAAGTCGAAGTCCGCCACCTGCTGCGGGTCGGTGATCCGCCGCCAGTCGGGCACCCGCAGGCCGAGGGCGGCAGCAGCTTTCGAGAACGCAGCCTTGTCATCCATCATGCGGACCGTCTCTTCGTCGGCGTGCACCACCTCGCAGACGCCGTCGAGCAGTTGTCGGGCGCGGGCATCGTGCAGGCTCGCCGCCGGACTCGAGACCGGGACGAACACGTCGACGCGCTCGCGCCGGACGATGTCGAGCAGCGCGTCGGCGTATCCGCTCGCGGTGGGCTCCGGCACGCAGTGGAACGCGTCCACCGCCCGGGAGAAACGGTGACCGGTGAGGCGGTATTTCGCGGATTCGACCAAGACCACCCGGTGCCCGGCAACGTGAAAGGCCCTCGCCAACTGCAGCGCCTTGGTCATCTTGCCGCCACTGATCAGCACGGTCCGCCCGGCGCCCGCAGTCCCGGCCGGATCCGCAGTCGCGGCCGGGTCCGGCGCTCGCCGAAGAAACGCGAACCCTACCAGCGCGAGGTCGATCGGCAGGGTGACGAGCAGACCCAGCAGCGTTGCCATGGTCTTTCCCGCGTCGCTGCTGTGGGGGTGTTGCACATTCGCGGCGGAGTTGGAAACTGCCACGGGCGCAACGGCGGTCATATCGCTCGATCCGGTGCCCGCCGGATCAGGGTGACACCGTCGCGTAAGGGCAGCAGCACCTGCTCGACGCGTGGGTCGTAGGTGAGCGCGGCGTTGAACGTCGAGATCGCGGCCCCGTTCTCCGTGTGTGTGCCATCCTGTTTGTAGGGTTCGCCCTGCATCAGGGTGTTGTCGACCGCGATCACCGCGCTCGGTGTGAGCAACGTGCTCTCGATCAGGAATTCGACGTAGTCCAGGTAGCCGGCCTTGTCCGCGTCGATGAACACGAAGTCGAACGCCGCCGCGCCGGCGTTCTCCATGCGCCGCAGTGTGTCCAGCGCCGGCGCCAGTTCGATGGTGATCTTGTGGCCCACCGGGGATGCATCGAAGCACTCCCGCGCATAGCGGGCAGCACCGGGATCGACCTCGCATGCCACGACAGTGCCGTCATCCGGCAGCGCCTCGGCCATCGCCAGCGCCGAGTAGCCGGTGAACATCCCGATCTCGAGCACCCTGTGGGCACCGGCGAGATGCACCAGGAACTTCAGCAGTTGACCTTCGACATGTCCCGACAACATCTCCTGCTCCAGTTGGCCCCCGGAAGGCTCTGCATCCCAGTTGATCTCACGTGTTCGGCGTGCGAGATCGGCCAGCGCAGCGGATTCCGGCGTTGTGCACTGGGCGAGGTAGGGATCGAGGCCGGCAGCGAGGTCGCGTGCCCGGTAGAGCCGGTCTCGCACGGAGGGGTCGACGTCGGCTGCGTCCAGCAACCGGCACACCTCGGCCAACTCCTCGGCGAGAATGGTCGACGGTGTCACCGGCCTCGGTCCTCGAGGTGCCTGGAGTACCGCCGGACTATTCATGGGTGCCCTCGGGCGTGGTTGCGGTGAACATGTCGACCCCGTCGCCGCGGCGCGGATAGTCCGAGCAGACCTTCCTGTGCAGCACAAGGGTGTCCGCGAGTTCATCGGTGGTCACGTCGTTGAGGAAGATGCACTGCCCGATCGGTGCCGGAATCGCCGCACGGAGCAGACCATCGCGGGTCTTGAGGATCGACGACGTCGCCGCGGTGAGCAGTTCGGGCGTCAGGTGGGGGCTGTCGAGCGCCAAGCCGAGGTCGCTCATCACACCGAGAACCCGGTCACGATCCCCGACGGAGAGGTGACCGCGTTGCTCGGCGAGCGTCGTGGACAGCGCCATGTCGATGTTGATCGCGTGGCCGTGGAAGAACGGCTCCGGCGGCGTGAGCTCGAGTGTCGGACTCCAGGTGTGACCGAACGCGATCACCCGATCCAGATCGATCTCGTGCAGGTTCGGCGCCTCCAGGTCGAGCATGGTGGCGATGGCTGCATACGTGAGCCGGTCCCCCACCGCCCGGAGTTCGGGAGTGCCGTCCAGATGGCCGAAGCGGGTGCGCAGCAGATCGGCGCCATGCTCTTCGAGCATCTCGAAGATCGTGTTGTTGCCGACAACGGAGATCTTGATCAGCTCTGCCATTCCATTGCGCACCTGATCCTCTGGCAGCGTCTTGAGGAACGAGAAGTCCAGGAGCACCTTCTGCGACGCGTGATAGGCACCGAGTCGGTTCTTGTGCTTGCCGTAGTTGACGGCCACCTTGATGGACACACTGGCGTCGATCAGGCCGATCAGCGTCGTCGGAATCCTGATGTAAGGCGTGTTGCGGCGGTAGCTGGCACAGGCGAATCCGGCGACATCGGTGGTGAGGCCACCGCCCACCACCAGCACCGGTTCGGTGCGGACCAGACCGTAGGCGTCGAACTCGCCGACGATCCGTTCGAAGGTCTCCAGCGACTTCGCGGTTTCCCGGATCTGCACCGGGAGCACCGTCAGCTCGATCTCGTGGTGGTCGAAGTAGGCCCGGGCGGCGTCACCGTAGAGGTCGTTGACAACCTCGTCGATGACCATCAGCGTCCGGCCGTAGGGACGGTAGGTGTCCGCCAGCTCCGAGTTGTCGAGAGCGAAGACCCCGTCGACGTAGACGAGGTCGTACTCGATCTTCTCGTAGCCTTCGACGTGGAACGCCCGGTCGCCGGCTGACACCTGCGCCTGAAGATTGCTCATGGTGATGTCCTCAATGTCATCGAAGTGGTGTGGCTGCCGGCTCAGGCCCTGCTGAGGCCGAGGACCTGTCCCGCCTCGAGGTGGTCGACTGTTTCGGCGGCGGCACTGAAGTCGCCCCCGGTGGTGTTCTCGTTCGGGAATGCGATGCACGTGACGCCTGCCGCGACCGCCGCCGCGACCCCGCCGACGTTGTCCTCGATGGCCACGGCGGTCCGCGCGTCCTCACCCAACTGCTCGAGCGCAAACGTGTACGCCGCAGCATCGGGCTTCGGCTTCTTGACGGAGTCACGGTTGACGATGAGGTCGAACATCTCCGCACTGATGTGGGGCTTCAGCGCGGCGAGGAGCGCGTCGATGTTTCCCTGCGACGTCGTGGTGACGAAGCCGACCTTGCGACGGTCACGCTTGGCCTCCTGGACGGTTTCGACGACTCCTGGTCGCACTGTCAACGGTTCGGCACCGAGCAGTGCCTGGAAGATCTGCGACTTGGTGGCGTGCACGACCGGCGCATCGACCTCGTCCCCGCGGGCCTCGGCGTAGTCGGCGATCCGTTGGGCCCCGCCATTGGAGTCGAGCATGGACAGGTAGTCGTCGCGTGACCAGTTCCAGTCGAGGCCGTGTGCCTCGAACGCTTCGTTGAAGGCTCTGCGCTGCAGCTCGGACGTGTCGGCGAGGGTGCTGATGGAGCCGAAGAAGATGGCGGACATGGGGTTCCTTTGCGGGGTTCGGTCGGGGATTCACCGTGGTCACAGCGCGTCGCTGCGCACGCGACCGCTGAATCCCCCGTACACTACTGTTCTAAACGTTCAGTAGTGATTCGATCGTCTGGTACCGAGTAATTAGTTCATCAGTTAATTTCTCTCGGGCGGGCTCCAACAGCGGAAGACCACGGCGACGAGGTGAAGTACACAGATGGCGGCCGACACCGGTGAGGACGCTCGGGTCGCGCGCACCCGCGCCGACGTCGCGCGGGCCGCTCTCGACGTTCTTGTCAACGAGGGCTCCGACGCGGTGACGCACGCCCGCGTCGCCGAGGTGGCCGGCTACTCGAAGACGACGTTGTACAGCCACTGGCCCGCCCGGTTCGACCTCATCGTGCTGGCCCTGGACGGCATCGGCGATATGCCCCATCATCCGCCGACCGGCGAGTTGCGAGCCGACCTCATCGGCGAGTTGCAGGTGTTCCGTCAGGTTGTCATCGACATGCGACTTGACCGCCTTCTCGCGGGGATGGCGCAGTGGGCATCGGTCGACGAGATCGGTCAGCTCAGAGACAAGATCAACACCGGCGGTCAGCGACCGCTGAGGACGATGCTCGAAGGATCCTTCAGCGGTAGCGGACTGGAAGCGGCGGTGTCGATGCTGTCCGGAGTCGTCGCGTGCCCGTCGCTGATGTTCGGCACGCTCCCCGATGACGACACCATCGCGTCAGCGGTCGACATCGTCCTTGCCAGTACGGTCACCGCCGAGCGCCCCGCTGACCGTTTGAGTTGACCAAAACGGCCAAAGCCACAGGTGCTGCCCAGCATCGGTCTACCGTTCAATCACGGGGTGGCCGAAGGAGTTTGCGATGACAACCATCGAAGACAGGCTGGAGACATTCCTCGGCAGGGCGGTGGGTGATCTGGGTGCCGCCGCGAGTGCGGTCCTGGTGTCGATCGGAGACGAGCTCGGGTTGTATGCGGAGCTTGCGAAGCAGCCCTGTTCGGTCGAGGAACTGGCCCGCCGGACCGATACGAACGAACGCTACCTGCGCGAGTGGCTCGCCAACCAGGCGGCGAGCGGCTATGTCGACTACGACGAGCCCACCGACAAGTACCACCTGAACGAGGAACAAGCGATATGTCTGGCAGACCCCGAGGGCCCGGTCGATCTTCCGGGCGCGTACCAGATCATCCGTGACCTCTTTGCGGTTCGCGATCGCGCGGTGGAGAACTTCCGCAGTGGCGAGGGCATGGAGTGGGGGGAACACCATCCATGTCTCTTCGAGGGCACAGAACGATTCTTCCGGGCCGGCTACCACGCCAATCTGCTGACGTCGTGGCTGCCCGCTCTGGATGGGGTGGTCGAGAAGCTGGCTGCAGGGGGCCGGGCCGCCGATGTCGGGTGTGGACACGGCGCGAGCACAATACTGATGGCGCAGGCGTTTCCGGATTCACAGTTCGTCGGGATCGATTACCACCGCCCGTCCATCGACACTGCCCGTGATCGCGCGGCGACATCGGGCGTGAACAACGTGACCTTCGAGGTTGCCGACGCAACCTCCTATGAGGGCAACGACTACGACCTCATCGCCTTCTTCGACTGCCTGCACGACATGGCGGATCCCGCCGGCGCCGCTCGCCATGCGAGAGCTGCGCTCAAGTCCGATGGCCACTGCCTGCTCGTCGAGCCGTTTGCCAACGACAACGTTGCCGACAACTTCAACCCGGTGGGACGACTCTTCTACGCCGCATCGTCTCTGATCTGCGTGCCGGTTTCCCTGGCGCGACGAGGTCCGGCGCTGGGTGCACAGGCCGGAGAGCGCCGGTTGAGAAGCGTCATGGTGGACGGTGGCGGTTTCACGCAGTTCCGCCGGGCGGCGCAGACACCGTTCAACCTGATCTTCGAAGCGCGACCATAGGTCAGCCCAACAGCAGCCGGGTGGCGCGCTTCACCACATCGGCGCGGCTGCTCCCCGGGTGTTCGGCTGCGATGCAGTGGTTTCCGATCGCCAGGGCAAACGCCAGCATCCCGCGCGCCTCCACCTCGGCGGGATCGGGGCAGTAGCCCGAGATCAGTTCGCGCAGGTAGTCCATCCGGTGGTTGTCGACCCGCCGAAGCCGTACGGCCACTGCGTCATCGCGGCGTGCCCAGTCGCGAACCGCGAGGTCGATGGGCAGCAGTGCGTCGGAGAACGTCAGCATTCCCGCGCGGGTGGCCTTCCGACGGGGATCACCACCTTCACGCTCGACTCGTTCGCGGACCTCCGCGGTACTCCTGCTCTCCCACGCGTCGAGCAACGCCTCCAGAAATGCCGGGCGGCTAGTGAACTGGTGATAGAAGCCCCCTCGTGTCACCCCGAGTGTCTGGGCGAGGACGTCGACGCGTACCGCATCGGGTCCACCGTCGGCGAGCGCGGCCAGACCGGCATCGATCCAATCGTCGCGGGTGGTTCGGGTGGCCGCGGGCATGGTCACTTTCTAGTTGACAGCGATCACAAATGATACATACAGTTGTGTATGCTTCAGATTGTGGGTCGCGCATGCACGGCGGCGATCGCGCCGTTGCGCCGGATCATCCACCCCCGGCTCGTGTACTCAGTTTCGCGGCGCCGGCACCAGCACACCCGACAGATCGACGTGCCGGCGACAACCACCACACGGAGCACCATGCCCCGCGTCGACTACGCCGACGCCTTTGTGCTGAGCACCCAGAAGCACCCCGACTGGACGGCGGAGACCTGGGCCAGGGCTGTGCTCGAGGGGGCACCGGCGGACACCCGGGCGGAGCTGACGGCGGGTTGGGCGGCGCTGGGTTTGCCCGCGACGAACTCATCAGCCTCGGTGCTGGGCTGGGCGATCCGTCACCGCACTTCGGAACGTGTTCTGCTGGGCAGAGTTTCGCGCATCGGGATGCCCGGCGAGTTGCTCTTCGAGCGGCGAGCCGATGGTCTGCTCTTCGCCACGTTTGTCTACCACCGCACTCCGGTGACCCGCGCGGTGTGGGCGGCGGTTCGACGCACGCACGTGCGCACGGTGCTCGACCTGCTGGACCGGACCGTGGACGACGGCCTCGCCGACGCGACGTTAAGTGCCGGTAACCAATAACATTGTGGAGTTTCGACTGAAAGTTCCTGCGGGTACACCCTCGCCGTCGGGCCGGGGGAGCAATGGCGCCGACCGCAGATAGTGATACGAGACAGGCGGTCCACATGAGCAGAATTGGTCGTTGGTTGGCAGGCGTCGCACCGATCGTGGTGGCAGTGGCGGGTATGCCCGTGCTCGCAGCCCCCGCGTACGCAGCACCGTGCCCCGATGTCGAGGTGGTCTTTGCGCGAGGCACGTTCGAACCCCCAGGTGTCGGGTCGACCGGACAGGCCTTCGTGGATTCGCTCCGCGCCAAGACCGAGGGGAAGTCGGTCGACGTCTACGCGGTGAACTACCCGGCCTCGCTCGACTTCGCCACCGCCGCGGACGGCGTCATCGACGCCAGCAATCGGATCGTGCAGATGACCACGGATTGCCCTGACACGCAGATCGTTCTCGGCGGATTCTCGCAGGGCGCGGCGGTCGCGGCCTACATCACCGAGGACGCCATTCCCGAGGGTTACACCCCGCCGCCCGGCATGACCGGGCCGATGCCCCCGTCGGTCGCCGAACACGTAGCCGCGGTAACGCTGTTCGGCAAGCCGTCGAGTGGCTTCCTGCAGATGCTCAACACCGGCGCGCCGCCCATCACTGTCGGCCCGGAGTACGCGGGAAAGACCCTCGACCTGTGCATCCCCGAAGACCCGGTCTGCTC
>NZ_JBAUJR010000286.1:0-12107 GCF_049683935.1 Mycobacterium sp.
GCGCAGCAACGCCGTCGCCGCGTCGAGCAGCCGCGCCCGAGACCGGGCCGGCCGCGGGTCGCCTCCCGCCGTACTCATCGTTTCCGCCACCTTCCGAACGGGTACGAGACTATCGGTCTCTATACGAGACTGTTAGTCTCAAAAATATCCCCTGCCGAGAGAGAGACGACATGGTCGACACCCTCGACGGGTCCAGCCAGGATATCGACGCCGACACCACCACCCTGTCCCCGCGCAGACGGACATGGCTGCTGACCATCGCGTGTGCCGACGTCATCCTGGTGATCGCGTCGATGGTCGCACTCAACGCCGCACTGCCCGACCTCGCGGTCGAGACGTCGGCCACCCAGACGCAACTGACCTGGGTGATCGACGGGTACACGCTCGCGCTCGCGTGTCTGCTGCTACTCGCCGGCGCCCTCGGCGACCGCTACGGCCGTCGCGGCGCGCTCCTCGCCGGACTCGCCATCTTCGGCGTGGCCTCCCTGGCCCCCGTGGTGTGGGACAGTCCGACGCAGATCATCGCCGCACGCGCGGTGGCGGGTATCGGCGCCGCGTTCATCATGCCGGCGACGCTGTCGCTGCTCACCGCCGCGTTTCCGAAGTCCGAACGCAACAAGGCCGTAGGAATCTGGGCGGGCGTCGCGGGTTCCGCGGCGATCGTCGGGTTCCTGGGCACCGGGACACTGCTGCACTACTTCCCATGGCAATCCATCTTCTACGCGTTCGGCGCATCGGCAGTAATACTGTTCGGGCTCACCTGCACCATCGGGTCATCGCGTGACGAGAGCGCCGCCCCCGTCGACTGGCTCGGCGGCGGACTCATCGGAGCGGCGATAGCGGTGTTCGTCCTCGGGGTGATCGAGGCCCCCCACCGCGGGTGGACCGATCCCGCCGTCCTCGGGTGCATGGCGGCCGGTGTCGCGATCGCCGCGGTCTTCACGCGCGTCCAGATGCGGCGAGAGCACCCGCTGCTCGACGTCCGACTGTTCGGCAGACCCGATTTCGCCACCGGCGCCGTCGGCATCACTTTCCTGTTCTTCGCGAACTTCGGATTCTTCTTCGTTGCAATGCAATTCATGCAGCTGGTGCTTGGCTACAGCCCGATCATGACCGCCTTCGCGTTAACACCGTTGGTGTTCCCCGTGCTCATCCTCAGCGCCACCGTGCACCTTTATCTCCCCAGATTCGGCCTGCGGGCGGTGGTGACCGTCGGATTGTTGATGTTGGCCACCGGGCTGTTCTGCATGCGCACCCTCGAAGCCGACTCGTCGTACCTGGATCTGGCGTGGCCGCTGCTGATCATGGCCTCGGGTATCGGGCTGTGCACGGCGCCGACGACTTCGGCGATCATGGGTGCGGCGCCGGACGAGAAGCAGGGGGTGGCCTCCGCGGTCAACGACGCCACTCGTGAGATCGGTGCGGCGCTCGGCATCGCTGTCGCCGGATCGGTTCTCGCAGCGGGTTATCAGCACACGCTGGCACCGAATGTGGGCGCCTTCCCCGACCAAACCCGGGAGGCCGCGACCGAATCGCTCGCCTACGCACTGTCCGTCGCCGAACAGATGGGCCCGATGGGCGCACAACTGGCCGCCATCGCCGAGTCCGCGTTCCTGCACGCGATGGATCAGGCGCTGCTCGTGCTGTCCGGGGTGATCCTCGTCGCGGCTGCCTTCGTCGCGGTCTGGTCGCCCGGTCGCGACGGCCGGCAGTCTCGTCCGGTCCGCAAGCTCACCGAGCGGCGATGAACTCCGCCGCGCGGTGGCCCGCCATCACGATGGTCGCGTGGGGTCCGCGGCTGGTGATGGCCGGCAGGATCGATCCATCGACCACCCACAGTCCGTCGACGCCGAATACCCGACACTGAGCGTCGACCACGGCGGCTGGATCACCGTCGCCGCCCATCCGCGCGCTTCCGCACAGATGCTGCGAGGTCGCCCATGAAGGCTCGGATTGTACTGTGGTACCGGCCAATTCATGCGCAAGCTCCGATCCTTTCCGGAGCAGCTGGACATCTGCTACCTCGCTGTCGTAGTGATGTTCGATCACCGGGGCGTGGTCGGGATCGGCGGACACCAGCGTGATCCGGCCCCTCGACCGGGGACGCATCAACGTCACCCCGAGGTGCGGACGGTCGGTCGGATCATCCCGGCGATCGCTTGTCATCGCACCGAAACCCGCTGTGTAAGGCCTTATCTCAAGACCTTCCTCAGTGGTCAGCACAGCCTCCAACGGAGGCACGCCATGCGTTGGCGGCCAGCTCACCGGTAGCACCCATTCGGGGTGGTCGACGGTACCGACACCGACTGGCAGATCCACACCGACGGACACCCCCGCGCGCCGCAGGTCGTGCCCGGGTCCGATTCCCGACAGCATCAGCAGGTGGGCGGAACCGATGGCGCCGGCGGACAGCACGATCCGGTCGGCGGTCAGGACCACATCGCCATCGGGACCGCGGCACTCCAGCGCGGTGGCCCGCCCGGCGTCCAACCTGATCCGGCGCACCTGGGTATCGGCGAGCAGAGTCAGGTTGGGACGCTGCAGCGCCGGTGCCAGAAAGGCACCCCCCGGGCCGACGCGGGTGCCCCCCTCGATGTTGAGCGGCACCGCACCCACTCCGGGCCCCAACGGGAACTCCGGTGTCGAGGCGTTGAGATCGTCGATCCAGCCGTACCCGGCCGACTGTGCAGACTCGACGAATGCCGCTGTGCAGCCGTTGAATTCAGCGACACGGCGCACGGTGATCGGGCCGGTCGAGCCGTGCAGTGGACCGTCGAAGTCCAGATCGTTCTCGATCGCGCTGAAGTGCGGGAGGACCTCGGACCAGGACCAGCCCGGCAGCGCCCACCCATCGACGTCGGACGGCAACGCGCGACAGAAGTACCCCCCGTTGATCGCACCCGACCCGCCGACGACGGCGCCGCGCATGATCTGCGCAGTGCGTTGGGGCGCGTCGGTCAGCGTCGTCTGATACCGCCGCACCACCGAACTGGCCGCCCCGATCGGGAGGCGCAACCCATCGATGATCTGGCTGTAGATCCGCGGGTCAGCCGGTCCGGGACCCGCTTCCACCACCGTCACCCGACAGCGGTCGTCTGCGGAAAGCCGTTCTGCAAGGACCGATCCCGCACTCCCGGCGCCGACGATCAGGATGTCGCTGTGCAATGGCGCGTCAGGTCCGGATCTGCGGCTTCAACGCGCCGGCATGCCGCTCGCGCACCACGCCGCTCCACAGCCCCAGACCGTAGGCGATGTCGTCGAGACGTTTGAGCAGCACGTAGGTGAGCACGCCGACGCGCTGGGTGTCGTCGTCGGCGTTGCCGTTTCGGGTGATCCAGTCGAACACCCCGTCGAGCACCGCAGCCACCAACACCACCTGGCGACACCGTCGTGACAGCACCGCGGCAACCAGCGCGATCGGCCAGTAGTGCCGGCAGATCGCCGACGCCAACTGCAGGGCTGCCGACCACAGCCCGTGCACCGCGACGAGAGCGACCTCGATCGGTTCGGTCTGCACGCTGGACAGCGACTTGGCGATGCGACGCCCGGTGATGCCCGCGACGGCGGCCGATCCCAGGTAACCGAGGCTCGAGCCGATCGCCGCCAGCAGCCAGACCACCAATGTCCACCCCGAGATGACGAGTGGCGCCGTCTTGCCGGGATGACGGATCGCCAGCGGTGCCGCCGAGCCGCCGTAGAACGACTTGCGGACGAACCACTTTCGCAGCTCGGTGCGGTGATCGTGGGCCACCGTCGCGATCGGTTCGTACCGAAGCCGCGCGCCCACCTCGTTCAGCCGCCAGCACAAGTCGACGTCCTCACCGGACACCAGTGACTCGTCGAAGCCACCGACCTCGATCAAGGTTCGACGGCGGCAGATGATCGCGGCGCTCGGAACATAGGACACCGAGCCGAACGGGACCACCGGAGCCTCCCGCAACCCGAGGTCGAGCGACGACCGCACCGCCTCATAACGCGCCACCGCGCTATCGGATGGATGCAACGCGACGATCCGGGGTGCTGCCAGTGCCACCGCCGGATCGCAGAAGTGCCCGAGCAGCGCCTCCAGCCAGCCGCGGCGGGGCACCACATCGGAGTCCAGGAAGGCGACGAAGTCGGTGTCACACGCCCGCAGTCCGGTGTTCCGCGCGGCGGCCGGTCCCTTGTTACGGGAGTGCCGCAGGATCTTCAGGTCGCAGTGCACCCCGGTGAAGTCGGATGCCTGCACCGGCGTCACGGAACCGTCGTCGACGACGATGACTCGCAGACCACGTAGCGAATAGACCAGCCGGTCGAGCCCGGAAGGGTTGTCCCGCACCGGAATCACGACAGTGACATCCCGATGCGACGGTCCACTCAGCGGTCTCGGGTGGGCGACTGTGGCGTCCAGCAGGGTGCGCGCCAATTGGGCGCTGACCGCGTCGTGGACCTCGAGCCTGCCGCCGGTGAGCATGGTCTGCGCAGCCGGTGCCAGCCGGAGCAGCCGGGTGGGCGAACCGCCCAGAAGAGCAGCCCCCTCCCCGAGGACCCGCACGCGTCGATCCACCTGAACCGCGAACCCGTCGGGCAGGCGCGGCCCGGTCACCTCAACATTCCCTGCTGATCGGGTGCCCACCGGATGACCCTCCCCAGACATGCGTCAACCATTTCGGCAAAGATCCTTCTCCCCTCCTCCGCCGTCGCCGTGGTCGGGTCCCCGAGTACCCCCAGCGAACTGACTGCAGCAACTCCCCCACGAAGCATCTCAGGCATCAGTTCGGACAGCGGAGCCCGGTTGCCCGGCACCCGCTCATCCTCCCTCACAACACCCGGTGAAATATGTAGCAATACAGATGTTTCGGTATGCCCGGCATGCGCGTCGCCGTTGCTGGCGCTGCACGAGCACCATGCCGCGTCGCGTCCTTCGTACCGGAGCGTCCCGACCGCCCGGCGCAACGCGTCGACGTTTCCGCCGTGGCCGTTGACGAACACCAGGCGCGAGGTCCAGCGAGAGGCCGAACGGGCGAACTCCACAAGCAGTTCCGCCAGTGCCGGCGTGCCAATCGAGATCGTGCCGGGGAAGCCTTCGTGCTCGCCGCTGGCGCCGTAGCCAATGGCAGGGGCGACCAGCCAGTGGTCAGCACTCCCGCCCAGGCGCTCCACGAGCGCAGCGGCAACCGCGGTTGCGATGCGCGTATCGGTGTCCAGCGGCAGATGGGGTCCATGCTGCTCGGTGGAACCTACTGGGACGACCAGCGCGGGCGACGTGTTCTGCAGCTGCCTCGACGTTGAGTCCCCGAGCTTGCTGGGGAATGCCACGCGACGATCGTAGGCCGAATTCATCTGGCGTGCGCCAATTGTTGACGCATGCGTGGCAGTTGATTTCCGATCATGGGATGTGGTGCACCGCCGGGGAACCACGCCAGCCCCCCGCGCCACGCCTGCACCACAGTCCCGCGCAGCGAGACCACCCGCCGCACGGTGCGGTCACGCTCCGAGCGTGCGGGTGAATCCGTCGGGAATCAGAATGTCCTCGCGCGTCAATTCGTGGATCGAAGATTTGCCGAGACCCATCAGGGCCGAGTCGATACCGCCGTGCATGATGTCCAGAACGTTCTCGACACCTGCCTGGCCGTTGGCGGCCAGACCCCACAGATACGCCCTGCCGAGCATGACCGCCCTGGCGCCGAGGGCGACGGCCTTGACCACATCGCTGCCCCGCCGGACTCCGCCATCCAGCAAAACCTCGATCTGATCGCCGACCGCATCGGCAATGGCGGGCAGACACCGGATCGCCGCCGGGGTGCCGTCGAGGTTGTTGCCGCCGTGGTTGGACACGGTGATCGCCGAAACGCCCGCATCAACAGCACGTTTGGCATCGTCGACCCGCACCGTTCCCTTCAGCATGAACTGCCCACCCCACTGCTCACGCAGCCAGGCGACGTCCTCCCAGGTCGGCGGCGGGGTGCCCATCCACTGTCCGTACGCCTCGAAGAACGCCGGGCCGGCCTCACCGCGTCGGCCCTGGTTGGGCACCCGCAGGGCCGGAGGCCGCAGCTCCTTGCCGAAGCTCCACAGCCAGCGCGGTTTGGTGACCACCTCGGGGAACATCCGCACCATCGTGGCGAGGTTCATCGCCTCGGGGATCTTGGGGCTGCCCCAGTCGCGACCGTGCGAGAAGCTCCAGTCGGTGGTCAGGATCAGACCCTTGGCGCCCGCCGCCCGGGCCCGCTCCATCCGCTGCAGAATCTCGTCGCGGCTGCCCAGCCAGTAGATCTGGAAGAAGATCTTGTCGTTGACCGCGGTGACTTCCTCCATCGGCTTGCTGGCGAAGGACGACAGGCCCATCGCGGTACCGCGTGCGGCGGCGGCCCGCGCCACGGCCACCTCACCGTCGGGGTCGATGGCCTGCACACCGGTCGGAGAGATGATGACGGGCATCGAAATGTCCTGCCCCATAACCGTTGTCGACATATCGCGCTTTTCGGTGGCACCGATGACGTGCGGCGCGAAGCCGAGCTCCGCGAACGACTCGACGTTGTCGGAGACCGTCACGCCCTTCTCGCTGGCGGACACCAGCGACAGGTAGGCGGACTTGGGAAGGCGCTTCTTCGCCCGCTGCTGGGCGATGGCGACCGTTTCGAACCAGGTATCGCGTGCCATGGGTTACACAGGACTTTCGTTGCAGAACTTCTTGGGGGGAGCGCTCAGCAGTGTGAGCGGGATGGGACCTGACGGCGTCTTGCGGTTCCCGGTACGGGAGTGGTCGACGCTGGACTTGGGCTTGTCACGCTCGCGAGCCAAGGCCGGCTCGCCGTAGCCCTCCACACACTCGGGGTCGGGGCCATCGAGAGGCAGGCCGGTGAAGAACTTGGCCGCCATGCAGCCTCCGCGGCAGCTGTCGTAATGCCCGCAGCTTCCGCACGCGCCTGCCGACTGCGGCTCACGCAGCTCCCGGAACAGCTCCGAGTTCTGCCAGACGTTCTGGAACCCGTTGTCCGACAGCACATTACCGGCAAGGAACGTGTCGTGGATGGCGAACGGGCAGGCGTAGACGTCGCCCAGGGGATCGATCAGGCAAACCACCCGACCCGCTCCGCACAGATTCAACCCGGCCAGCGCACCCGGTTCACCCAGGCCCGACAGGTGGAAGAACGAGTCACCGGTGAGGACCCGCTCGCCGTTGGCCACCAGCCAGTCGTAGAGCTGCACCTGCTGGGCGGAGGTCGGGTGAAGTTCGTCCCACACGTCCGCGCCCCGACCCGACGGTCGCAGTCGGGTGATGCGCAGTGTCGCGTCATAGCTGTCGGCCAGGGCCTTGAAATCGTCGAGCTGATCCACATTGTGGCGGGTCACCACCACCGAGATCTTGGCGTCGGTGAAGCCGGCCTCCCGGAGGTTGTCCAGCGCGCGCGTCGCCATCGCGAAGGATCCCGGACCGCGCACCGCGTCGTTGACCTCGGCGGTCGCGCCGTCCAGCGAGATCTGCACGTCGACGTAGTCGCTGGCAGCCAGCTTCGCCGCCACCTCGCGGGTGATGCGAACGCCGTTGGTGGAGAACTTGACGCCGACGTGGTGGGCGGTCGCGTAGTCGACGAGCTCCCAGAAGTCCGATCGCACAGTGGGTTCGCCGCCGCCGATGTTCACGTAGAACACCTGCATCCGTTCCAGCTCGTTGATGATGTCCTTGCACTGTTGGGTGGACAACTCGCGCGGATCGCGCTTGCCCGACGACGACAGGCAGTGCACACACGACAGGTTGCAGGCGTACGTCAGCTCCCACGTCAGGCAGATCGGTGCGTCCAGGCCGCGCTCGAACTGATCGACGAGCCGGGGCACGGGTTGCATGGCCGGCGCGGGCGCCGTTTCAACTGTGGTCATGACATCTCCTCGCGAACCAGCATCTGGGACTGGACCAGTACACCCAGAGCGTGTAGGTAGGGGGCCTGCGCGTCGTCGTCGATTCCCGCGGCGCGGCAGGCGGATCGAGCGTCGGGGTGATCAGCCAGGAGGTTGATCACCTCGACGATCGTCCGGTTCTTCAAGAACGAGAGCTTGCGGGTGCCGAAGTGATACAGCAGCGCGCCGAACGGTTCGGGCCGCACCGCCACCTGAGGGTGCAGCCGCCAGGACAGGTCCGGATCGAAGACACGGTCGGTTTCCACCGTCGACGCATTCACGGTCAGTAGACCCCGCACATCCCGTCGATCGAGACTTCCTCGACCAGGCTCTCGGTGACCAGTTCTTCGGTCTCCACGTGCTGATTCGGTTCCATTGATCTCGCCTTTCTCCCGATGCGGTCCCCGGTAGGGTCTCGACATTTGTGATGCAGGTCGCAACAATATGGCATCGGGTGCCTAAATGGAAGGGCGGATTCCGATGGACGCTGTGAAGGGTCGCGTGGGCCGTCGCCGGTCGACGAGCTGGGAGCACATCAGCGACGTCGCGATCGACTTGTTCATGACGCGCGGATTCGACGAGGTCAGCGTCGACGACGTGGCGACGGCCGCGGGGATCGCCCGGCGCACCCTGTTCCGCTACTACCCCTCCAAGAATGCGCTGCCGTGGGGTGACTTCGACGCGCACCTCGGCAACATGCAGGCCCTGTTGGCCGGCCTCGACCCCGGCGTCCCGGTCCGCGATGCGCTTCGCACCGCCCTGCTGGCGTTCAACGAGTTCGACGACCCCGATCGTCACCGGCAGCGGATGCGGTTGATTCTGGAAACCGAGGCCCTGCAGGCATATTCGATGACGATGTACGGCGGCTGGCGAGCCGTGGTGGCCGCTTTTGTGGCCCGTCGCCTGGATGTGTCGCCGGCCGATCTGGTGCCACAGACCGTGGCGTGGACGATGCTCGGGGTGGCGTTGGCCGCCTACGGGAAATGGCTCGAGGACGAGACGGTGGCGCTGCCGGCCGCCCTGAGCGACGCATTCGACCTGCTCGCTCCAGGCTTGACGGGTATTTGAACTCGGGGTGTCGGAGTTCGGGTCTCAACGGCGACGATAAGGATGTGAGCGCCCAACCGACTGGTCACAACGCGCCGCGGGCACTGCTGGAGTTGTACGACGAAGCCCTGCCGGCGGTGTACGGCTATTTCGTCAGGCGCTGCGGTGACCGCGCGACGGCCGAGGACCTCACGTCGGAAACGTTTCTGGCGGCGATGGACACGGCCAGAAGGAAAACGCCTCCCCCGTTGACGGTGCCGTGGTTGATCGGAGTGGCGCGCCACAAACTGGCTGATCACTACCGCAGGCGCCACGATCGCTTCTCGATACCCGTCGCCGAGCTACCCGAGCCGATCGACGCCGCCGACGACTGGGACGCCGAACTCGACCGCATCGTCGCCGAACAGGTGCTCTCCCGGCTGCCCGAGCACCACCGCATGGTTCTGGCGTTGCGCTACCTGGACGACTGCTCGGTGCCCGAGTGTGCCGAGTTGATCGGTCGCACGGTGCACGCCACCGAGGCGCTGCTGGTGCGGGCGCGACGAGCGTTCCGCGCGCAGTACCCAACGCTGGAAGGAGGGACGTCGTGAACAACCACCACGATCCGCTGGACGCGCTGCGCGGCACCGACCTTCCGTCGGAGCCGGACCCTGCCTTCGCCGCGCGACTGCGGGCTCGCCTCGAGTCGGCTGCGAGATTGTTTGAACAGCAACCAGATCAAACCCAAGGAGTGATCATGAGCGGAACCGATACCGACATCGCCGAGCTCGCCGAGATGTCAGCGCCCGACTGGCTTGCCGCCGAACGCACCCTGACCACATCCTCTCCGCGGCCCGCCGCTACATCCTCTCCGCGGCCCGCCGCGATCCCCTACCTGGCCGTTGCCGACGCCCGTGCCGCGATCACCTGGTACACCGACACCTTCGGTGCCGCCGTAGTCGGGGATCCGATCGAGATGGGCGACGGCCGGATCGGACACGCCGAGTTGGCGATCTCGGGCGGGGTGCTCTACCTCGCCGACGAGTTTCCGGAGATCGGATTGAAAGCACCGTCGCCGCAGGCAGTCTCGGTGAGCCTGATGCTGCCGGTGGCCGATACGGACGTCACGCTCGAGCGGGCCAGGGCGAACGGCGCAGACGTGCAGCGCGAACCGTACGAGAATTACGGCAGCAGGGCTGCCGCGATCGTGGACCCGTTCGGGCACCGCTGGATGCTCAGCGGCCCGATGACCGGCTCCCCCGTCCCCATCCAGCACGGCGACGTCGGCTATGTCTCGGTGTGGACACCCGACGCCGGACGCGCGGCAGCCTTTTACGGGCATGTTCTCGGCTGGACCTACGATGCGGCCAACCAGCAGGTCACCAACACCGGCCAGCGCATCGGCCTCTACTCCATCCCCGGTAAGAACACGCTGTTCTGCTGCTACGCGGTGACAGACCTCGCGGGTGCGCGGGAGAGCATCCTCAGCGCCGGCGGCACTGTCGATGAGATCGAGCACTTCGACTTCGGAACCGTGCTCGGCGCCACCGACCCGCAGGGGCTCGAATTCGCTGTCTATCAGCCGACTCCCGGCCAACCCCGCCCGACGCTCAACGGCGACGGCCCCGGCGAACTCTCCTACATCACCTACCAGGTTCCAGATTCGGCCACGTTCAGGGCGTTCTACAGCGGGCTGCTGTTCTGGACGTTCGAACCGGGACGAGTTGACGACGGGTGGGGGGTGTCCCCGACTCATCCCATGGCCGGTGTTGCGGGCGGCACCGACGCGCCGGTCACCGTGCCGATGTGGACCGTCGAGGACATCAATGACGCCGTGGCGCGGGTGCGCGAGGCCGGCGGTTCAGTGATCGAGGAACCGTCACAGCAGGCCTACGGCAAGTCGGCGTTGTGCACCGACGATCAGGGCACCCGGTTCTACCTCGGTGAGTTCTGAGAGACCGAATTGTTGAGTGCGCGTTCGGCTTTGATGCGTGCGGCATTCTCGGCGGCGCGGGTGCGTCGTCGCCGCGGCATCATTGCGGTGCGGGCCGGATGGGCGGGTGGGCCGCACGCTGGTGGTGGCAGGGCGGTGGTGGCCAGGGTGTAGGACGGGAAGAACAGTCGGCTGCCGGGTTTGGTGGTGTACGTCCGCCCGTCGGGGGCGGTCCAAATCACTGTGGCATCTGGGAGCTGGGCGTCGCGCCAGCCCTCGGGTCCGCCCCAGAACGTTTTCAACAAATGGTGTTTGCGGCATTTGCAATTCATGTTCGACGGATGAGTCAGACCCAGCGGCCACGGGTCCACGTGGTCGATATCGCAGCGGTCAGCGGGCACATCGCAGCCCGGGAACCGGCAGAACATGTCCCGGACCCGGATGAACTCCGCCAGCCGCGCTGAGGGCCGGTAGCGCGGTTCGGGATCGGCGCCGGGCAGCCACAACGGAGCGACTTTGGCTCCGCCGCGCAGCGCTTCGGCCAGCACCGCGGTGGGGATCACGCCACGCCCGGGCAACACCGCCACCCCCGAATCGGTCAACCGCGACGGCATCGACTCGACATCCTCCGGCGATGGCTCGTCGGGCTCGGCCGGCGATGGCTCCGCATCCTGCGCAGGCCTGGGCTCAGGCTCGGCCTCGGCGGGTTCGGCGTCCGCGGCTGGCATCGGCTCAGTCTCGGCGGGTTCGGGCTTGGCGGCGATCGATTGGGCGTGTTCGTCGTTCTGGGCGGCGATCAGTTTGCGGGCCGCGTCCACGGCGGCCTGATCGGCGATCACCCGAACCACCACATCGGAGGCCGGGGCCGACGCTGCTGCCGGGCAGCGTTCGCCGCCGCAGCGGCACGCCAACGCTGTGTTGCCGTGCCCCAAGGCGCCCACCGCATCGGCCCAACGCTCACCAGCGGTACGCGGATCATCCGCACACACCCCGGCCACCATCGCGGTGATCCGTGCCCGCAACGCCGCGGCATCGGTCGGTGTCAACCGGCCCCACACCACGGTGAACTCATTGGTGTCCTCACACGCACCGATATGGAAATCCCGGGTCCGCACGACCTCGCGGGCCCGCTGCACCGCAGCCGGGTCATACCGTTCGATCACCGCATCGATCGCCCGACCCAACAACACCTCCGACAACGGCCCCCACCGCGTCGCCTTGTCCGCCAACTCGGCATCGATGAGCGTGATCAACGCATGGTCGTCGACCA
>NZ_JBAUJR010000287.1:0-1653 GCF_049683935.1 Mycobacterium sp.
GAGCAGACCGATGCAGCAGAAAACGCCGCCGAGCAGGCCCGCATCCAGGTCGAGGAGCAGAAGGCCGCGCACCGCGCCGAACTCGACGAGCTCGACGCACGCCAACGCGCCGAAATCAGTGCCCTGCAGGACACCCACGACACCATTGTGGCCTCGCTCAACACCAGTCACCGCGAATCGATCGACCGCTACGACGAGAAGGATCGCCGCCGCGAGGACGAGCTGGTCGAGCTGCGCGCCGAAGCGAAAAGGTTGCGTGCCGATCTCGCCGCCGAACGCACCGCACGCCAGGATGACAACCGAACCAGCGCAGCAACACTCACCCAGCAGCGCACCGACGCCACCAAACGTGAAGCCGAGCTGCGCCGCGACTACACCGAACGCATCGACGAACAGAAGACGATCGCCGCCGATCTGCGCGAAGAGATCTCGTTGCAGCGCGCCGAACTCGATCGTCTCCGTGGCCTCGAGGAAGACCGCCGCCACAACTGAAAGGCCGGGTCAGGTGCGGTCATGCCGGGGAGTGGGCGTCCCACTGCGCTACCTCGCAGCCTCCGGCGTTGCCCCATATGGGTCACCAAAGGGGGTCGTACGAGGACGCCGAGTCTGACACGCTGGGGACCCCCGTCCAGTAAAACCACGGTCGCAGGCTCCCAAGACGTGGTTTGACAGTCCACCCTCGTCATGTCCGATCGCTACGTCTCATCCGAACCTCGAAAGGATCTCGCCATGCTTCCAGATCGGCTCTCCGCCATCGCCTCCGCTGCCCTGAATCGCGGCGCAACGAGCGCCACCCACAACCTGGGCGGACTGCACGCGGACGTGCGCCACGCCACGATGTGCGGGCAGTGGGTCACAGCCGAGCAGCTCGACACCCGCACCTGGGAAATGCCTACTCGGCAAGCACCGCACCGACGAAGCTATCGAACCTCTCAAGCTCTAGGCCGGACGGCCCCGCCCACACCGGGCGGGGCCCAACCCGTCCTGGTCGGGGGTCCGGACCCTCGTCCAGCTCATTCACACGAATGACTGTTGCCGGAACCAACCCGAGAAGGTTCAGCGGGGCGTCGACCGCGAAGTTCGGATCTGACAGTCCGTTAATGATCGAGAGCAAGTCGGCGAACCGCGCCGCGTTGGTCGGGCGGACGTTGGCGTGCATCATCTCGAACGCGTCCACCGCTTCGGGGGAACACAGTTCAGTGAGGATCGCCAGCTCCAGACTGTCGATCTCCGACAGCGCGGTGGTGGAGGATTCGGGTGAACTCATGGTGTGTGTCCTTCGGTGAGGTGAGACAGGTCAGAGGGGTAGTCCGGGGGTGAGGGGCAGGGAGGTGACGATGGCACCGACGAGGCACCCACATGCGATCGTCGCCAGGCGTCTGTTGGTGCGGTCCTCCCAATAGGCCTCGGCCACGAACACCTTGCGTAGCAATCCAGCAGCCCACGCGAGAAACGCGACCACAACCAGTAGTAAGAACACCCAGCGTAGGGCTGTCGTCAACAGGTCCATCATCGGTCAGCGTCCGAGATCGTGTGCAACGCGCGGCTGCGGGGATTGCACCGGTGGCGTCGCTTCACGTGGGTGACTCGGTCGGCGATTGAGCACAGCCCGCAAGGAGGGCGTCGCCATCGACGGCGTCGAGGGCTGGCCGG
>NZ_JBAUJR010000288.1:0-12876 GCF_049683935.1 Mycobacterium sp.
GCTGAGCCATATCGGCGTGTACCGGTCGGACTACCTGACGCTGCCGTCGGTGTTACCCGTCGCGATAGGCGAAACCACGTCAAGGCATCCAGAACTGGCCGAACCGCTGTCCCTCTTGGTGGCGGCGCAGACCGTGGGATCCGAGGTGGGTGTGCGACTGCAGCAGCTGTGTGGTGCTGCAACTGCGAAGGCGATGGAGGATTGCCTGTTCTACCGTGACGCCCGGTTGGTGTCGCTCAACGAAGTCGGAGGCGAGCCAGAGCATTTCGGCGTCAGTTCAGCGGAGTTTCACCAACGCGCCGCTGACCGCGCGGCGCTGTGGCCGACGGCGATGGCCACGTTGACCACCCACGACACCAAACGCGGCGAGGACGTCCGCGCCCGCATCGGCGTGCTCTCACAGGTTCCGTCCCTGTGGGGCGAACTCGTGCAGGGCTGGGAGCGCATCACCCCGTCACCCGACGCCGTCACCGGACTCTTTCTGTGGCAGAACATCTTCGGAGTCTGGCCTACCGATGGAGCGGTGAGCGCGGAACTTCGGGACAGACTGCACGGTTATACGGAGAAGGCGATTCGCGAGGCTGCCCTGCAGACCACGTGGAACGATCCCGACGAGCAGTTCGAGACCGCGGTACACACCTGGCTGGACTCGGTGCTCGACGGCCCCGTCGCCTCCGAGCTGACCGCCACGGTGTCCCGACTCGACCAACACGCTCGCGGCGACGCCCTCGGCCAGAAACTCATCGCGCTGACCGCCCCGGGTGTGCCGGACGTCTATCAGGGCACCGAACTCTGGGAGGACAGCCTGGTCGATCCGGACAACAGGCGTCCCGTCGACTACCCGGCCCGTCGCGACGCGCTTGCCGCCATGGAGCACCCGAAGATGCGCGTCGTCCGCGCAGCGCTGCGACTGCGGCGCGAGCGACCCGACACGTTCCTCGCCGGTGGGTACCGGCCGGTGCCCGCCGACGGCACAGCCGCCGAGCACATCGTGTCGTTCCGGCGAGGCGACGACGTGATGGTCGTTGCCAGTCGATGGACCGTCCGGCTGGCCGACAGCGGCTGGGATGACACCACTGTGACCGTGCCCGAAGGAGAATGGACCGACGTGCTGACCGGTATCACCCATCGTGGTCAGACCCCTGCAGCAGAGCTGTTCGGGGAGCTGCCCGTCGCGCTGTTGGTGCGCGCCGATGCCTGAGCACGAATTCGCGGTATGGGCACCGCGGCCCGATCGGGTCCGGCTCGACGTCGGCGGTCACCTGCACCCGATGACCCGCGGCGAGGACGGATGGTGGCGGTCTGTCGTTGATACCGCCCCGGATGCTCGCTATGGATTTGTCGTCGATGACAACCCCAAGGTGCTGCCCGACCCGCGCTCCGCGCGACAGCCCGACGGTGTGCATGACCGGTCCCAGTTGTGGCGTCCGACCGACGATGCGTGGACCGACGGTGACTGGCGCGGGCGCTCCATCGAGGGCGGGGTCATCTACGAACTGCACACCGGAACGTTCACCGCCGACGGCACGTTCGACGCGGCGATCGACAAGCTCGACTATCTGGTCGACCTGGGCGTCGACTTCGTCGAGGTGATGCCGGTGAACGCATTCGGCGGCACCCACGGCTGGGGATATGACGGCGTGCTCTGGTATGCCGTGCACGAACCCTACGGCGGACCCGACGGGCTCATCCGGCTGATCGACGCGTGCCACGCCCGGGGTCTCGGCGTGCTGATCGACGCGGTGTTCAACCACCTCGGCCCGTCGGGCAACTATCTGCCCGAGTTCGGGCCGTATATGTCCGCGGGGAGCAACCCGTGGGGCGAGTCGATCAACATCGCCGACGCCGACGCCGACGAGGTGCGTCGCTACATCCTGGACTGCGCGCTGCGGTGGATGCGTGACTTCCACGCCGACGGCCTGCGACTCGACGCCGTTCACGCCCTTGTGGACACCACGGCCTACCCGATCCTCGAGGAACTCTCCGCCGAAACCGACGCCCTGGCAACAGAAGTCGGTCGACCACTGTCACTGGTGGCGGAGAGCGACATGAACGACCCGAAGCTGATCACCCCACGCGATCGCGGCGGCCTCGGCATGACCGCGCAGTGGGACGACGATATCCACCACGCGATCCACTCCGCCGTGTCAGGCGAACGCCAGGGCTACTACGGCGATTTCGGATCGCTGGAAACGCTGGCTCAGACGTTGCAGCACGGGTACTTCCACGCGGGCACCTATTCGTCGTTCCGACGCCGGCGGCACGGAAGAGCACTGGACACCGCCACGATCCCGGCGACCCGCCTGCTGGCCTACACGCTGACCCACGACCAGGTCGGCAACCGGGCTATCGGTGACCGGCCCTCGCAGAACCTGACCACCGGCCAGCTCGCGATCAAAGCGGCCCTCGTCCTGGGCTCTCCGTACACGGCGATGCTGTTCATGGGCGAGGAATGGGCGTCGTCATCGCCGTTCCAGTTCTTCAGCTCGCACCCCGAACCCGAGTTGGCCAGGGCGACCGCGGAAGGCCGCAAGAAGGAGTTCGCCGAACACGGCTGGGATGCCGATGACATTCCCGACCCGCAGGATCCTGCGACGTTCCAACGGTCGAAGCTCGATTGGGATGAGGTCGACGAGGGTGACCACGGGCGGTTGCGCGGCTTCTACCGCGACCTGATCACGCTGCGCCGCAACGAGTCAGAACTCGGCGACCCGTGGCTGGATCACCTCCGGATCGATTACGACGAGAATGGGCGATGGTTCGTGATGCACCGCGGCACACTGTCGATCGTGTGCAACCTCGGTGAACAGCCGGTGGACGTCCCGGTCGGCGGGGAGGTTGTGTTGGCCTGGGAGGAACCGCAGGCAGTCGGTGACACCACCCGGCTGGCAGGGCATTCTGTCGCACTTCTCCGCGCTGCCAACTAGCTGTCCACAGGTTTCTGCCCTGTGGAGAACGCTCTACCAAATGATGTGGCCGCAGGCCCATCATTCAATCGTGAGACATCTCGAAGTCCGGCCAATCGAATCGTTCTCTCTCGCCAACCACGAGGCATTGATGCTGGTAGGGACCTTCAACTGAAGTGCTACCATGTGCTACATGGAACGTATCGGGCTGCGCGAATTGCGACAGAATGCGACTACGTACCTTGCGCGAGTGGCCCGGGGCGAGTCGGTTGAAGTGACGCTGCGTGGCCGGCTCGTCGCGCGCATCGTCCCGGCCGCTGCCGACACTTGGGAGGACATGATCCTTCGCGGCGAGGTCATCCCGGCGCAAGCCCCCGGGGACCTGTTGGAAGACCCGCCCGTCGACTACGGGTTCGACGCGTCCGCCGAGTTGCTGCGCCTCCGCGCGGACGAGCGCTGATGCAGCTGTATCTCGACACCTCGGCACTGGTCAAACTCGTTGTGGCCGAGGCAGAATCCATACCACTGCGCATGTATCTCGGCGACTTCACCGAGGACACTCGGATCACTTCGGCACTGGCCCGGGCTGAGCTGATTCGGGCGGTAGCCAGGCAGGGGTCAATGGAGATCATCCAGCATGCACGGCGCGTCGTCGGCGCGCTGGATCTGATCGCCCTGACCACCGCCGCCCTGGACAGGGCCGGCGAAATCCCGCCGCCGGAGATGAGAACCCTTGATGCCATTCATCTTTCGGCGGCGCTCGCGGCACCTGATCTTCGAGCGCTCGTCACTTATGACGCCCGATTGTCTGACGCGGCGAGGAATGCCGGGATCACCGTCGTTGACCCCCACTAGCAGGAGCAACTGAGCTCAGGTCAGATAGCGGTAGGTGGGCGAGCCCGGCTCGAGGAGCTCGACATGGCATTCGGAGGTCTGCATCCGTGCGACCAGCCCCTCGAGATCCGATGCCGACCCCATCTCGATGCCGACCAACGCCTCGCCGGTCTCGCGGTTGTTGCGCTTGACGTACTCGAACAACGTGATGTCGTCGTTGGGGCCGAGAACTTCGTCGAGGAACCGGCGCAGTGCGCCCGGTTCCTGCGGGAAGTCGACGAGGAAATAGTGCTTGAGCCCCAGATGAACCAACGACCGTTCGAGCACCTCCCCGTAGCGGGAGACATCATTGTTGCCACCCGAGATCAGGCAGACCACGGTGGATCCGGGCTGGATGTCGGCATCCAGCAGCGCGGCCACCGACAACGCGCCCGCAGGCTCGGCGATGATGCCCTCGTTCTGGTAGAGGTCGAGCATCGCAGTGCACACCGCACCTTCGTCGACGGTGGTGATCGACACCATGTCGCCGGCAGCCGACAGCGCCGCGAAGGGCAGGGCGCCCACCCGTGCGACCGCGGCACCATCAACGAACTGGTCGACGTGGTCGAGCGTCACCGGGGCTCCGTTGGCCAGCGCGGCCACCAGCGCGGCGGCCCCGGCGGGCTCGACGCCGAGCACCGACGTCGTGGTGGTGCGCTCCGCCAGATAGGTGGTGACGCCACTGATGCAGCCGCCACCGCCGACCGGAACGACCACCAGATCGGGTTCGGCGCCCAGTTGCTCCAGGATCTCCACCGCGATGGTGCCCTGCCCGGCCATCGTCCGCAGATCGTTGTACGGCGGCACGAGCGTGGCGCCGGTGCGCGCGACGTCGTCCAGAGCAGCTTCGGCCGCCATGTCGTACGTCTTGCCGCCGACGATCAACTCGATGAACTCGCCGCCGTGGTATCTGATCCGGTTGCGCTTCTGCTTCGGCGTCTTGGCCGGGACGTAGACGCGTCCGTGGATGCCCATCGACCGGCACGCCAGCGCGAAGCCCTGGGCATGGTTGCCGGCAGACGAACACACCACCCCGGCAGCCTTCTCCTCGGGGCTCAGCTGCATCAGCAGGTTGTAGGCACCGCGCAGCTTGTACGAGCGCACCGCCTGCAGATCCTCGCGCTTGAGGTAGACCTGTGCACCGGTGATCTCGGACAGCCGATCGCTGAGTTGCAGCGGCGTCTTGGACACCACGGCGGAAATCCGCCCGGCGGCCTCGTCGATGTCCGCGGCGCGCAACGGCGCCGCAGAACCGATTCGGGCACCATCGCTCAGCTCAGCAGACACCGCACCATGGTGCCACCGCGCGGCTCAACAGCAAAAATGGATTCTCCGGACCCGTTTGCGGGCGACGATCGGACTGCTCGAGGATGCGCCGCCGGTGCCGGGCCGATAGGTAGCCAGACTAGTAAAAATCGCCTGGCCATAACCGGTGTTTCGGGTGGCCGAAACCTGGCTTGCGAGCTATCGTCACTACATGACCACCGCCGAACAGTTCCGGGACGAAGCAGCACGTCCGGCCTCGACGGTCTCGATCGCCGGAGTCCCGTGGCCCGCCTACAAGGTGATCGCGTTGTTGGTCGGTCTGCTGGTGTTCGCGGTGGTCGCCGTGGTGACCACCGCCGCGGCTCCCGCAGTGCTCAGCGGCGCCGGGGTCGGCGCGTTGGTGTGGCTCGGTCTGGGTTTCGCCGCCTCCACCGACTGACTTTTCGCCCCAGGCTGCGCAGCCCCCACACTGATCCGGATCGAACGGGCCGTCGGCGTGCTCAGCTGACGCGACCCGGGGTGCTCAACCGCCCAAGCACCCTGGTCCCAGCAGCGCCTTGAGGTCGCCCATCAGGGCCGAGGACGGAGTCACCCGCAGCGACTGGTCCAACTCCAGCGTGGTGATGCGCTCACCGCTGATCAACCGCAGATGCACCTGAGCAGTTCCCGGATGACGTGCCAGCACCTGTTTGAGGGCGCTGACCTTGTCCACCGTGCACTGCCGCGTCGGCAGGCTCACCGCCACCGGCCGATTGACCTGGGCACTCGAGAAGTCCGGAACCACGAGCTCGTTGGCGATCAGCGAAATGCGATCGTCGCGGATAGCCACCTTGGCGCCGACCAGAACGACGACGTCATCGGCGATCTCGGCACCGAACATCGAGTAGGTCTGCGGGAAGAAAAGCACCTCGATACCGCCGGTGAGATCCTCCAATTGCGCTGACGCCCAGGGCAATCCGTTCTTGTTGACCCGGCGGTTCACCGAGGCGAGGATTCCGCCGATACGCACCTGGGTCTCGTTGGCGACGTCACCGGCCAGGATCGCCGGGATCGCGGTGTCGACCTGGGCGGCCAGCAGATGGGCGATGCCGTTGAGCGGATGACCCGACACGTAGAGCCCGAGCATCTCACGCTCGAGGGCGAGCTTGTGCTTGTCCTCCCACTCCTCGTCGGGAACCTTGATGGTGAACACCGCATCCGTGCCTGCGCCGTCTTCGGAGCCGCCACCGAACAGGTCGAACTGCCCGATCGCCTCGGCTTTCTTGGTGCCCAGCACCGAGTCGACGGCGTCGGTGTGCACGAGGAAGAGCCCTTTGCGGGGGTGTCCGAGCGAGTCGAAGGCCCCTGCCTTGACCAGCGACTCGGTCACCTTCTTGTTGCAGGCCGCGATGTCGATCTTGTTCAGATAGTCCGAGAAGTCGGTGTACTTGCCCTTCTCCGTGCGGGTGTTCACCAGTGAGGCAACAACATTGGCGCCGACGTTGCGTACCGCGCCGAGCCCGAAGCGGATGTCGGTTCCGACCGAGGCGAAGTTGTGCGCCGACTCGTTCACGTCGGGCGGTAGCACTGTGATGCCCAGGCGGCGGCAGTCCGCGAGGTAGACCGCGGCCTTGTCCTTGTCGTCACCGACGGAAGTGAGCAGGCCCGCCATGTACTCGGCCGGATAGTTGGCCTTCAGGTACGCCGTCCAGTACGACACCAGGCCGTAGCCGGCGGCGTGCGACTTGTTGAACGCATAGTCGGCGAACGGCAGCACGGTGTCCCACAGCGCCTTGACGGCCGCCGCCGAGAAGCCGTTGGCCTTCATCCCCTCGGAGAAGCCCTCGAATTCCTTCTCCAGCACCTCGCGCTTCTTCTTGCCCATGGCCTTTCGCAGGATGTCGGCTCGGGCGAGCGAGTAACCGGCCACCTTCTGCGCGATGCGCATGATCTGCTCTTGGTAGACGATCAGGCCGTAGGTCTCTGCCAGGATCTCGCGCAGCGGTTCCTCGAGCTCCGGATGGATGGGCTTGATCGCCTGGCGGTTGTTCTTGCGGTCGGCGTAATCATTGTGGGCGTTCATCCCCATCGGACCGGGACGGTAGAGCGCGATGACCGCAACAACGTCCTCGAAGCCGGTGGGTTGCATCCGCCGCAGCAGGTCACGCATCGGGCCGCCGTCGAGTTGGAACACCCCGAGGGTGTCACCGCGGCCGAGCAGTTCGTACGCCGCCGGATCGTCGAGCGGCACGGTGTCCAGGTCGAGGTCGATGCCGCGGTTGGCCTTGATGTTCTCCAGGCAGTCACCGATGATCGTCAGGTTGCGCAGCCCCAGGAAGTCCATCTTGAGCAGGCCGATGGCCTCACACGACGGATAGTCCCAGCCGGTGATGACCGCGCCGTCCTGCGGGCGCCGCCACAGCGGGATCGAATCGATGAGCGGCTCGGAACTCATGATCACCGCGCAGGCATGTACACCGGCGTTGCGCACCAGCCCCTCGAGGCCGCGGGCCGTCTCGTAAATGGTCCGCACATCCGGATCGGTGTCGATCAGGCCGCGCACCTCGGCGGCCTCCTTGTACCGCTCGTGGTTGGGATCGGTGATGCCGGACAGCGGGATGTCCTTGGCCATGATGGGTGGCGGCAACGCCTTGGTGATCCGGTCGGCGATCGCGAACCCGGGTTGCCCGTAGTTGACGCGGGCCGAATCCTTCAGCGCCGCTTTGGTCTTGATGGTGCCGAAGGTGATGACCTGAGCCACCCGGTCACTGCCCCACCTGTTGGCGGCATACCGCAGCATCTCTCCGCGGCGGCGGTCGTCGAAGTCGATGTCGATGTCGGGCATCGACACCCGCTCGGGATTGAGGAACCGCTCGAACAGCAGCCCGTACGGGATCGGGTCGATGTTGGTGATGCCCATGGCGTAGGCGACCAACGAGCCGGCCGCCGACCCACGGCCCGGCCCCACCCGGATGTCGACCGATCGCGCGTAGTTGATCAGGTCGGCGACGATCAGGAAGTAGGACGGATAACCCTTCTCGCAGATCACCTTGATCTCGAAGTCGGCCCGGTCCGTGTACTCCTGCGGCACGTTGGAGGGGAACCGGCGCTCCAGCCCGGCGGCGACCTCGTGACGCAGCCATGTCTCCTGCGTGTGCCCCTCGGGCACCGGGAAGATCGGCATCCGGTCGCGGGGCTCCCACACATCGGAGTAGGACTGCACCCGCTCGGCGATGAGCAGCGTCGAATCACAGGCTCCTGGCACGTTGTCGTCCCACAGTGCCCGCATCTCGGCGGCGGACTTGAGGAAGTAGCCGTCACCGTCGAACTTGAAGCGGGTGGGATCCGACAGTGTCTTGCCGGTCTGCACGCACAGCAGCGCCTCGTGGTTGCGGGACGCGTCACGGGTGACGTAGTGGCAGTCGTTGGTCGCCAGCGGCGGGATGCCCAGTTTCCTGCCGACCTCGATCAGCCCCTCGCGGACCCGGCGTTCGATGTCGAGGCCGTGGTCCATCAGTTCCAGGAAGAAGTTGTCCGGCCCGAAGATCTCCCGCCACTTGGCGGCAGCCTCCAGCGCCTCGCGCTCGTGGCCCAGGCGCAACCGGGTCTGCACCTCACCGGACGGGCAGCCGGTGGTGGCGATGATGCCCTGGGCGTGTTCGGCGATGATCTCGGCGTCCATGCGTGACCACTTGCCGAGCTGACCCTCGAAAGAGGCCAGCGAGGACAGCTTGAACAGATTGCGCAGGCCGGTGGCGTTCTCGGCGACCATCGTCATGTGGGTGTAGGACCCGCTGCCGGAGACGTCGTCGCTCTTCTGGCCCGGGTCGCCCCAGAGCACGCGCTTGGTCTCGAAGCGCGACGCCGGGGCGATGTAGGCCTCCACGCCGATGATCGGCTTGATGCCCACCTCGGTCGCCTTGGTGTAGAACTCGCTGGCGCCGAACATGTTTCCGTGATCGGTCATCCCCACGGCGGGCATGTCCAGCCGCTGGGCCTCGGCCAGCATCGGGCTGATCTTCGCGGCACCATCCAGCATCGAGTACTCGGTGTGGTTGTGCAGGTGAACAAAAGACCCTGTGGACCGCAAGTCTGAACCGCTCATAGGGACGCCAGTCTATGACCGGCCACCGACAGCGCCCGGCGTGTCGGGGTGCGTGTCTCAGCCCGTTCGGTTCACGCGTCGACCGGAGCTTCGATCCGCTCGCTCAGCAACCCGTTGTCGAACACATCCAGCAATTGCCTGGCAATCGCCGGGGACTCGCCGGCATCGACGAAGGCGGCGTGAAATGCCATGCCCCAGAACAATGCCGCCAACATGTCGGCCACGGCACGAGGGTCCATGTCGGGTGCCAATTCACCGCGGGCGATCGCCTGCACCACGATCGACTGGTAGAAACCGTGCACCGTGGCCACCACGGCATCGGCCGCGTCGTGGCGGTGCCTGTCGTGCTGGTGTTCGAGCCTCGCGGCCACCAGGAACCGCATGGTCGCCCCGTCGGTGCCCAGCAATTGCTGCATCGCCTCGATGAACACCGTCAACTGCTGCCGAAGCCCCACTTCACGTTGCGCGGCGACCGCACATTCGGCCACCAGCGCGTAGGTCTGCCTGAGCAGGATCTCGTACACCTGCTCGCGGGTGGCGAAGTAGTAGTGCAACGTCGGGCGGCTGACCCCGGCGCGGAGCGCGATCTGCTGGAACGTCGTTGCGCGGTAACCGCGTTCGGCGATGACCCGGCGGGCTGCGTCGAGGATGCGCAGACGCGTCGCCTCGGAGTCGGCGCCTACCGGGCGACCACGTCCTCGAACTCGGGACCGGTCCGCCGGCTCGCTGTCCACGAGCAAACGTTATGGCATAGCTGACAGTGGGTCAATCGGCGATCTTGCAAATTTTTTACACCGTGGATGGTTCGGTCCTGCGCCCGACACGCGCGCGACGCACCGCGTCGACTGTGAACACCCCGAGCGCCAACCAGATCAATCCGAACCCCAACCACCTCGCGGGCGGCATCGGTTCGTGGCCGACCAGGACCCCCCAGGTCAACTGCATCGCCGGTGTCATGTAGAACAGCAGCCCCAGGGACACCATCGCCAGGCGCTGCGCGGCGGCGGCGAACAGCAGCAGCGGTAGCGCCGTGAGCACCCCCGCGAGAATCATCAGGACGACGTGCCCGGTGCCGTGGCCGGTGAAGGTGCCGTCTCCGGTGACCTGTAGGAAACCCACATAGGCCAGCGCGAACGGGGCCGCGATCGCCGCTTCGATCCCGACGCTGACCCGCGGGTCGGTGGGCACCAGCTTCTTGACCGCGCCGTAGAGCCCGAACGACAGCGCCAGCCCGAGACCGATCACCGGTGGCGATCCCACGTTCACCGTCAGAACCACCACCGCGCTGACTGCGATCACCAGCGCAACAAGCTGCCAGGCGTTCAATCGCTCCCGGAAGATCAGCAATCCGAGCGCGATCGACACCAGCGGGTTGATGAAGTACCCGAGGGCGGCGTCGACGACGTGACCGTTGTTGACGGCGTAGACGTAGATCACCCAGTTGACCGAGATGAGCGCCGCCGCCGCGGTCAGCAGCAGCCAGACACGTCCACTGATCACCTTGAGGTCACCGAACCGTCTGACCACAGCGACGACCACCACCATGAGCAGGAAGCTCCAGATGATCCGGTGGGCCAGCACCTCGACCGCGCCCGCCGGCTTCAGCAGGGGAAAGAACGCCGGGAACAGCCCCCACATGCCGTAGGCGCCGACACCGAAGAGCAGCCCGGACCTCACCGGTGCTGATCGCGCAATACGTCCAGCGCGTGCTGCAGATCGGCCGGATACGGACTGGTGATCTCCACACGCCTCCCGTCAGCCGGATGAGCGAAAGCCAGGGACCGGGCGTGAAGCCACTGCCGCTCCAACTGAAGCTTTTTCGCCAGGGTCGGATCGGCACCGTAGGTGAGGTCACCACAGCACGGGTGGTGCAACGCGGCGAAATGGACCCTGATCTGATGGGTGCGCCCGGTCTGCAGTTCGACGTCGAGCAGGCTTGCCGCCTGGTGGGCCTCCACCGTGTCGTAATGGGTGATGCTGTTCCTGCCGCCTTCGACGACAGCGAACTTCCAGTCGTGCCCGCGGTGCCGGCCGATCGGAGCGTCGATGGTTCCGCTGGTCGGGTCGGGATGACCCTGCACCAGGGCGTGGTAGCGCTTCTCGACGGTGCGCTGTTTGAACGCCCGCTTGAGCACGGTGTACGCCCGCTCGGACAGCGCTACGACCATCACTCCGGACGTGCCGACATCGAGTCGGTGCACGATCCCCTGTCGTTCATGGATCCCCGAGGTGCTGATCCGGAAGCCCGCAGCTGCCAAGCCTCCGAGCACCGTCGGACCGTGCCAGCCGACGGTGGCGTGCGCCGCCACCCCCGGGGGCTTGTCGACGGCGACGATGTCGTCGTCGGAGTAGAGGATCGCCATGCCCTCGATATCGACCGGCGTGTTCTCCACCGCTGCCGGCGCCTCGGGTAGCCGCACTTCCAGCCACGCGCCCGCGGTCAGCTTGTCGGACTTGCCCGCACGGGCACCGTCGAGTTCGACCCCGCCGTCCTCCGCCAGCGCGGCGGCCGCGGTGCGCGACAGCCCGAGCAGCCGGGCCAGACCGGCGTCGACACGCATGCCGGCCAGACCTTCGGGAACCGGCATGGAACGGGTGGTCATCTGTCTCCGGCTTCGGCGTCCGGCTTGCGCCGGCCATTGGTGTCGAAGTCGAAACCGAACAGCGACAGCACAACCAACAAGCTCGCCCCGCCCACGACCGAGGGGTCGGCCACGTTGAACACCGGCCACCATCCGATGGACAGGAAGTCCACCACGTGACCGCGCAGCGGCCCCGGTGAGCGGAAGAAGCGGTCCACGAGGTTGCCCATCGCACCGCCGAGGATCATGCCGAGTCCGAGCGCCCACCACGGGGACACCAGACGGCGGCCCATCCAGATGATCCCGAACACCACCCCCGTCGCGACCAGGGTGAGCACCCAGGTGTAGCCGGTCGCCATCGAAAAGGCCGCCCCGGAGTTCCGCACCAACGTCCACGTCACGGTGTCGCCGATGATCGAGACCGGCTGACCGGGTGTCAGCAACCGGACGGCGAGCACCTTGGTGACGATGTCGAGGATCAGAATCACCGCCGCGACAGCGAGCAGGAGGCGCAGCTGTCGCCGGGGCTTGGCCTCCGCCGGCTCGGCGGGCTCGCCACCGGCGGCGGGCCCTACCGGGCTCGATGATTCATCAGTCACGCCCCCATCCTCTCAAAGCACCGGTGGGGAACAATTCCACCCATGCCTCGTCTCGTCGTCATAGCCACCGGTGGGACGATCTCGACAAGCGCGGACGCCGACGGCGTGAAGCGTCCCTCCCGCACCGGAGCCGACCTCACGGAGGGTCTGGACGTCGAGGTCGTCGATGTGATGTCGGTGGACAGCTCGCAGCTCACCCCGCCCGATTGGGACCGGATCGCCGCGGCCGTGCGATCGGTGGCCGACGACGCCGACGGCATCGTCGTGACGCACGGCACCGACACGATGGAAGAGACAGCGCTGTGGCTCGAGCTCACCTACGACGGCGCGACACCGGTCATCCTGACCGGCGCCCAACGCAGCGCCGACGCACCTGATTCCGACGGACCGTCGAACCTACGGGAAGCGCTCGCCGTCGCCGCCCACCCGGACACCCGCGACCTCGGTGTCGCCGTGAGCTTCGCCGGGGCGGTGTTCGAGCCCCTCGGCCTGCACAAGGTGGCCACCGCCGACCTGCAGGGCTTCGTCGGCCGCCCGGTGGGGCCGGTGAAGGACCGGCCCTTCCT
>NZ_JBAUJR010000289.1:0-8685 GCF_049683935.1 Mycobacterium sp.
CACGAGGGCGACGACGACCGGGCGGAACCGGAGCCCGCGGCTGTCGCGGCACCGACCGCCGTTGCGGCGATGCCCCCCGACAAACCGGCACCCGGGGCCCGTCCCGTCCGGCCGACGACGAGCAGGACCGGACGACCGTCGGGTAAGCGAAGCCCCGGAAAGCGCTAGGAACGGTAGGTCCGATGACCAACCGGCTGATCCCGCGTCGTCTCACTGCGCTGTCTGCGGTGCTGATACTGATGGGCACTCTCGGGCTGACGTCGTGCGGGGACAGCGCGGCGGACTCGGTCGACTACGCCATCGACGGCGCTCTGATCAGCTACAACACCAACACCACCGACGGGGCCGCGTCGGGTGGGCCGCAGGCGTTCGCCCGGGTGTTGACGGGTTTCAACTACCACGGCCCGGACGGCCAGATCGTGGGCGACCACGATTTCGGCAGCATCGCCGTGGTGGGTCGGACGCCACTGATCCTCGACTACGAGATCAAGCCCGAAGCCGTCTACTCCGACGGCAAGCCGATCACCTGCGACGACATGGTGCTGGCGTGGGCGTCCCAGTCGGGCAGGTTCACGTGGTTCGACGCAGCCAACCGGGCCGGCTACACCGATATCGCCAGCATCGACTGTGCGCCGGGACAGAAGAAGGCACGCGTGTCCTTCGCCCAGGACCGCGCGTTCACCGACTACGGCCAGCTGTTCGCCGCGACGTCGATGATGCCGTCGCACGTGATCGCCGATGTGCTCGGGCTCGGCGACGGTGGTGTGACGACGGCGCTGCTCAACAACGATGGCCCGGCGGTCGAGCGCATCGCCCAGGTCTGGAACTCCACCTGGGACCTGACCCCGGACCTGGACGTCAAACGGTTCCCGTCGTCGGGACCCTACAAGCTGGAATCGGTGACCGACGAAGGCGCGGTCGTGCTGGTGGCCAACGACAAATGGTGGGGTGCCCCGCCGGTCACCGGCAGGGTCACCGTGTGGCCCCGCGGGTCCGACATGCAGGACCGCGTCAACGAAGGCACCTACGACGTCGTCGATATCGCGACGGGATCGTCGGGCACCCTCAACCTGCCCGACGACTACGTGCGGACCGACTCGCCTTCGGCAGGCGTCGAGCAGTTGATCTTCGCGCCGGCGGGTCCGTTGGCGGCGGTCCCTGCGCGTCGCGCCGTGGCGCTGTGCACCCCCCGCGACGTCATCGCGCGCAACGCCACCGTCCCGGTCTCCAACGCCAGGCTCAACAGCGCGACCGAGGACGCGTACGGAGCCGCCGAAACCACCCCGGAGGCCGCGGGGTTCGCCGTCGCCAACCCTGACGCCGCCCGCGACGCGCTCGGCAATCGGCCACTGACCGTGCGGATCGGCTACCAATCGCCGAACGCCCGGCTCGCCGCCACGGTGGGATCCATCGCCCAGTCCTGCGAGCGGGCGGGGATCACCGTCGAGGACGTCGCAGCCGAGGACATCGGCCCGCAGTCGTTGCGCGACAACCAGATAGATGTGCTGATCGCAACCACCGGCGGCGCTGCCGGGAGCGGCTCGTCGGGGTCGTCGGCGATGGACGCGTACAGCCTGCACAGCGGCAACGGAAACAACCTGCCGCGCTACGCCAACGAGCGCATCGACGGCATCATCTCGACCGTCTCGGTGATCTCGGATCCCAAGGAGATGGCCCGACTGCTCGGCGAGGCCGGCCCGATCCTCTGGGCCGACATGCCGACGCTGCCGCTGTACCGTCAGCAGCGGACACTGCTGACGTCGACGCAGATGTATGCGGTGAGCAGCAATCCGACGCGATGGGGCGCGGGGTGGAACATGGACCGTTGGAGGTTGAGCCAGTGAGCACAGGCGGGGTCGGGCAGGTCATCGCGTCCTTACTGCGGGAGGTGCCGGACTTCCCCGAACCAGGCATCCAGTTCAAGGATCTGACCCCGGTGCTGGCTGACGCCCGGGGGTTGGCCGAGGTCAGCGACGCGATAGCGGAGATCGCCCGAGGCGCGGACCTGGTAGCCGGCGTGGACGCGCGGGGATTCCTGCTCGGCGGCGCCGTGGCGATGAAGTTGGGTATCGGAGTGCTCGCGGTGCGCAAGGGCGGCAAGCTGCCGCCGCCGGTGCTCAGTGAGACCTACAGCCTCGAATACGGCACCGCGACGCTGGAGGTCCCCGCCGACGGGATCAGCCTGGCAGGTCGCTCCATCGTCGTGATCGACGACGTGCTCGCGACCGGGGGGACTCTCGCCGCCACCAACAAGTTGCTGATCGCCGCCGGTGCGAACGTCACCGGTGCGGTGGTGATGCTCGAACTCGCCGCGCTGGGGGGCCGGGCGGTGCTGGAGCCGTTCCCAGTCACCAGCTTGTACACCGTCTGAGCGGATATCCTGCGGAGAGCACAGTCATCGGAGGCACGCATGGCCAGCGAGATCCACGTAGATCCCCGCTCGGGCCAGGCTGCGCAATCACCGTCGAGCGCGGGCGCCGCGAGCCCGGAAACCCAGCCGATGGAGATTCCCAAGCCCGATTCGTCCAAGGCGGCGACGAGCGCGTCGCGGCGGGTGCGGGCCCGTCTCGCCCGCCGGATGACGGCCCAGCGCAGCACGGTCAATCCGGTGCTCGAGCCGCTGGTCGCCGTCCATCGCGAGATCTACCCGAAAGCGGACCTGACCCTGCTGCAGCGTGCCTACGAGGTTGCCGAGCAGCGCCACGCCGACCAGTTGCGCCGCTCCGGTGATCCCTACATCACCCACCCGCTGGCGGTGGCCAATATTCTGGCAGAGCTCGAGATGGACACCACCACGCTGATCGCCGCGCTGTTGCACGACACCGTCGAGGACACCGGCTACACGCTGGAAGCCCTCACCGAGGAGTTCGGCACCGAGGTGGGACATCTCGTCGACGGTGTCACCAAGCTGGACAAGGTGGCGCTGGGCACCGCTGCCGAGGGCGAGACCATCCGCAAGATGATCATCGCGATGGCGCGGGATCCGCGGGTGCTGGTGATCAAGGTCGCCGACCGGTTGCACAACATGCGCACGATGCGCTTCCTGCCCCCGGAGAAGCAGGCACGCAAGGCTCGAGAGACTCTGGAAGTGATTGCGCCACTGGCCCATCGACTCGGGATGGCGACGGTCAAGTGGGAGCTCGAGGATCTGTCGTTTGCGATTCTGCATCCGAAGAAGTACGAGGAGATCGTGCGCCTGGTGGCCGATCGGGCACCGTCACGCGACATCTATCTGGCGAAGGTTCGGGCGGAGATCAACGCCACGCTGACCGCGTCGAAGATCAATGCGGTGGTGGAGGGCCGGCCCAAGCACTACTGGTCGATCTACCAGAAGATGATCGTCAAGGGGCGGGACTTCGACGACATCCACGACCTGGTGGGCGTGCGCATCCTGTGCGACGAGATCAGGGACTGCTACGCGGCGGTCGGCGTGGTGCATTCACTGTGGCAGCCCATGGCCGGACGCTTCAAGGACTACATCGCCCAACCTCGCTATGGCGTGTACCAGTCGCTGCACACCACCGTCGTGGGGCCGGAGGGCAAGCCACTCGAGGTGCAGATCCGCACCCGCGACATGCACCGCACCGCCGAGTACGGCATCGCGGCGCACTGGCGCTACAAAGAAGTCAAGGGACGCAACGGATTGCCCAGTGGGCACGCGGCCGCCGAGATCGACGACATGGCCTGGATGCGTCAGCTGCTGGACTGGCAGCGGGAGGCGGCGGACCCGGGGGAGTTCCTCGAGTCGCTGCGCTACGACCTCGCGGTGCAGGAGATCTTCGTGTTCACGCCCAAGGGCGACGTGATCACCCTGCCCGCCGGATCCACGCCGGTCGACTTCGCCTACGCGGTGCACACCGAGGTCGGTCACCGCTGCATCGGGGCCCGGGTGAACGGGCGGCTGGTGGCCTTGGAGCGCAAGCTCGAAAACGGCGAGCTGGTGGAGATCTTCACCTCCAAAGCACTCAATGCCGGACCGTCGCGCGATTGGCAGACCTTTGTGGTGTCGCCTCGGGCGAAGGCGAAGATCCGGCAGTGGTTCGCCAAGGAGCGGCGCGAGGAAGCGCTCGAGGCAGGTAAGGACGCCATCGCGCGCGAGGTCAGGCGTGGTGGACTTCCCTTGCAGCGCTTGATGACCGGTGATTCCATGAGCGCGCTGGCCCGTGAGCTCCGATATCTCGACGTCTCCGCGCTCTACACCGCGGTCGGCGAAGGACATGTCTCTGCCCGCCACGTGGTGCAGCGACTCGTCGCGCAACTCGGCGGTGACGACGAGGCCGCCGACGAGATCGCCGAACGGTCCACACCCGCGACGATGCCGATGCGGCAGCGCAGTACCGACGACGTCGGGGTAGCGGTACCGGGCGCGCCCGGGGTGCTCACGAAGCTCGCCAAGTGCTGCACCCCGGTGCCCGGCGACGTCATCATGGGGTTCGTGACCCGCGGTGGGGGAGTCAGCGTGCACCGCACCGACTGCACCAACGCCACGTCGCTGGAGCAGCAGTCGGAACGGATCATCGACGTCCAGTGGGCGCCCTCTCCGTCGTCGGTGTTCCTGGTCGCGATCCAGGTCGAGGCCCTCGACCGGCACCGACTGTTGTCGGACGTGACCCGCGTCCTGGCCGACGAGAAGGTCAACATCCTCTCCGCGTCGGTGACCACCTCCAACGACCGGGTGGCCATCAGCAGGTTCACATTCGAGATGGGCGACCCCAAGCACCTCGGCCACGTCCTCAATGTGGTGCGCAATGTCGAAGGCGTCTTCGACGTCTACCGCGTCACCTCGGCGGCCTGACCGCTAGCCGACGCGCACCGACTCGACCGTCACCTCGGTGCGTGGTTTTCCGTCCTGCGCACCGCCGACGACTCCGGCGGTGGCGATGTCATCAAGGGCGGCAAGTCCTTTGGCGTCGATAGTTCCGAAAACGGTGTACGTCGGCGGCATCACCGAGTCCCCATACACCAGGAAGAACTGGCTGCCGTTGGTACCGGGACCCGAATTCGCCATCGCCAGCGTGCCTTCGGGGTAGGTCACCGGCGTCGTCATCGCCGGGTCGGTCAACCGGTACTGATTGCTCGGGTACTCGTTGGGGAAGCGGTAGCCGGGCCCGCCGGAGCCGGTCGCAGTCGGGTCGCCGCACTGCAGGACGCGCAGGTCGGCGCCGACGGTGAGTCGGTGGCAGCGGGTGTCGTCGAAGAATCCCTGCTCGGCGAGGCTGACGAAGTTCTTGACCGTGCACGGTGCCTTCGCGTTGTCCAACTCCAGGCCGATCTCGCCGTGGTCGGTGACGATGCCTGCCGGGATCGATTCCGGGGTGGTCGGGGTGCGCCCCAGCTGCGGCGGCTGCACCGGTCGGCTGGATGGCTCGGTGGTGGCCGGGTACTGGCAGTTGGCACCCAGCGTCTGCGGGGGATCGAACTCGGGCAGCGGAATGCCTTGCGCCGGAGCGACAGAGCCCGGATATCCGGTGTCTCCGCGCATCCGTTCGTCGTACCGCTCGAACTCCCTGGCCATCACCACCAGGAAGAGGGTGCTGACCACCACGACGACCACCGTGAACACGATCACCAGATAGCCGATCACCAGTCCGGCAATCGCCAGCCCGCGACCGTCCTCGCCGGATCTCTTGATCTGCGACAGCGACATGTGGCCGAACAGGATGCCCAGGGGTGCGAACAGGAACGCGCACACCAATGAGGCGATCGCCAACGAGTTGGTGGTCCGCGGCGGCGGGTATCCAGGCGGGTACCAACCCGGGTATCCGTGGTGACCCCCGGGATATCCCTCCGGCGGGGGGTACCCGCCATACGGTGGCGGCGGGAAGGTCACGGCGCCGTCCGGATCAGTCCAGCGCGATCGACGTGATGTTGACGTCGAGCTTCGGCGGCCCGTCGGGCCCGCCGTCGACGGTTCCCTCCGCGGCGATCTTGTCCAGAGTGGCCAGTCCGGTTTCGTCGATTGTGCCGAACACCGTGTAGTTCGGTGGCAGCTGCGAATCCCGGAACACCAGGAAGAACTGGCTGCCGTTGGTCCCCGGGCCGGCGTTGGCCATGGCCAGCGTTCCGCGTGGGTAGAGCACAGGCTGCATCAGCGCCGGATCGTCGGGCTGGTATTGGTTCGTCGGGTACTCGTTGGCGAACTGGTAGCCCGGGCCGCCGGTGCCATCTCCCGTCGGGTCGCCACACTGTAGAACGGCCAGCGACTCGCTGGTGGTCAGCCGGTGGCACGGGGTGTCGTTGAAGTAACCCTGCTGGGCCAGGCTCGCGAAGCTGTTGACGGTGCACGGCGATTTGCCGTTGTCGAGCAGAAGCCCGAGGTTGCCCTGGTTGGTCGCCATGCTTGCGCTGATCTCGGCGGGTTCGGTGGGCACCCGACCGGTCCGCGGCGCCGTGTTGGGCTTGCTGGCCGCCTCGGCGGACTCGGGGTACTGGCAGTCGCCGCCCAATCCCTCCGGCGCCTGGAATGCCGGCAGGCCACCGGCCTGCGCCTGCTCGGGTGCGTCGAGCGGCGACGCCTCCGAGGTGGTCGGCGTGGTGCTGTCCGCCGACGCGGTCTGGCCGCCCGAATCGCGGTTGGTCAGGACGATGGTCGCCACGACGGCGGCGATCACGACGACGACGGCCGCCGCTGAGCCGATGATCGTGTACAGACGGCGTTTGCGCTCGTTCTCCGCTCGCCGCTCCAGTTGCCGCTCGAGCTTGCGCTTGGCTGTCTCACGCCGTTGTTCGTTGGTCGGCACCGCCGGTGTCCTCTCCGCGTTCGATCCGGTCGGCACCGAGTGTGCCAGCTGTTGCCGAGTGCAGCCGCCGCGACCCTCCTGAACAGCGGTCCGAACTGGACATGGGAAGCTGGAACGGTGTTGATCACCGGATTCCCGGCGGGCATGTTGGCGTGCAACTGCTATGTGCTGGCCCCTGCGGCCGGCGCTGACGCCCTCGTCGTCGACCCGGGTCAGCGCGCGACCGGTCGCCTGCGGGAGATCCTGGACGAGCATCGGCTCACCCCTGCGGCGGTGCTTCTGACCCACGGCCACCTCGACCACATCTGGTCGGCTCAGAAAGTGGCCGACACCTACGGCTGCCCGGTCTACGTCCACCCGGAGGATCGCTTCATGCTCACCGACCCCATCAAGGGTTTCGGAAAGGGCCCTCTCGCCGGACTGGGCCGGCTGGCGCTCGGGGCGATGTTCCGGGAGCCCCGGCAGGTCATCGAGCTGGATCGCGACGGAGACAAGATCGAACTGGGCGGCATCACGGTCGCGGTGGATCACACACCGGGCCACACCCGGGGCTCGGTGGTGTTCCGGGTCGCCGACGGTCCCGAGGAGGTGGCGTTCACCGGCGACACCTTGTTCCGCCAGTCGGTGGGTCGCACCGATCTGCCCGGCGGCAGCGGGCGTGACCTGCTGCAGTCGATCGTCACAAAACTATTGGTGCTCGGCGACGACACCCTGGTATTACCGGGCCACGGCGAGCGCACCACCATCGGCGCCGAACGCCGCACCAACCCATTCCTCGAAGGTCTGACCACGTGACTGACGCTGTTTCTTTCCAGGCCCCCAAGGGCGTACCCGACTACCTGCCGCCGGACTCGGCGGAGTTCGTGGCCGTGCGCAACGGTCTTCTCGCCGCGGCCCGACGTGCCGGTTACGGCGACATCGAGTTGCCGATATTCGAGGACACCGCTCTGTTCGCCCGCGGGGTGGGGGAGTCCACCGACGTGGTCTCCAAGGAGATGTACACGTTCGCCGACCGCGGTGACCGCTCGGTGACGCTGCGCCCCGAGGGCACCGCGGGCGTCATGCGAGCGGTGATCGAACACGGACTCGACCGCGGTCAACTGCCGGTGAAGCTCTGCTACTCGGGTCCGTTCTTCCGCTACGAACGGCCGCAAGCCGGCCGCTACCGTCAGCTGCAGCAGGTCGGTGTCGAAGCGATCGGCGTCGACGACCCGGCGCTGGACGCCGAGGTGATCGCGGTGGCCGACGCCGGGTTCCGATCGCTCGGCCTGACCGGGTTCCGGCTGGAGATCACCTCGCTCGGTGACGACAGCTGCCGGCCGCAGTATCGGGAGTTGTTGCAGCAGTTCCTTTTCGGGCTGGATCTCGACGACGAGACGAAGCGTCGCGCCGAGATCAACCCGCTACGCGTCCTCGACGACAAGCGTCCGGTGATGCGGGAGATGACCGCCGGCGCCCCGGTGATGCTCGACCACCTGTCCGAGGCCGCCAAGCAGCACTTCGACACGGTGCTGGCGCATCTGGACGCGCTGGCCGTGCCCTACGTGATCAACCCGCGGATGGTGCGCGGGCTGGACTACTACACCAAGACCACCTTCGAGTTCGTCCACGACGGCCTGGGTGCACAGTCGGGGATCGGGGGCGGCGGCCGCTACGACGGTTTGATGCGTCAACTCGGCGGCCAGGACCTGTCGGGCATCGGGTTCGGACTCGGCGTCGACCGCACGCTGCTGGCGCTGCGGGCGGAGGGAAAGACGGTGGCCTCGGCGGGCCGGGTCGATGTGTACTGCGTGCCACTGGGGGAGCAAGCCAAGCTCGAGTTGGCTGTGCTGGCGGCGAACCTGCGTGCTGCCGGTGTGCGCGTCGACATGGCGTACGGCGACCGTGGGATCAAGGGCGCGATGCGTGCCGCCGACCGGTCAGGTGCGTCGGTCGCGCTGGTGGC
>NZ_JBAUJR010000290.1:0-22556 GCF_049683935.1 Mycobacterium sp.
CGCTGGTGGCGCGTGCCGGGTCCGGTGAGGGCCACGCCCTGGTGGCGTGAGCGGAGTGGGGCCCCGACAGGTGTGGCGGCTATTGTGGAACGGTTATGTCAGCGCTTGCGCCGGTCTATCTCGACCACGCCGCCACCACCCCGATGCGTCCCGCCGCGCTCGAGGCGATGACGGCTGAGCTGGCCGCGGTCGGCAACGCCTCCTCGCTCCACGGATCCGGCCGGGTGGCCCGCCGCCGGCTGGAGGAATCGCGAGAGACGCTCGCCCAGCTCCTGGGTGCGCGGCCGTCCGAGGTGATCTTCACCGCGGGCGGCACCGAAAGCGACAACCTCGCCGTCAAGGGCATCTACTGGGCGCGCCGGGACGCCGACCCGCAGCGCTGCCGGATCGTCACGACCCCTGTCGAACATCACGCGGTACTCGACGCCGTGGAGTGGCTTGTCGAGCACGAAGGCGCGCAGGTCACCTGGGTGCCGGTCGACGAATTCGGCGCTGTCAGCGCCGCGGCGTTGCGTGCGGCCGTGGGAGATCCGGCCGATGTCGCCCTGATCTCGGTGATGTGGGCCAACAACGAGGTCGGCACGATCATGCCGATCGCCGAGTTGGGCGCAGTCGCCGCCGAGTTCGACATCCCGATGCACAGCGACGCCATCCAGGCCGTCGGCCAGATCCCGGTGGATTTCGCCGCCAGCGGCCTGTCGGCGATGAGCGTGGCCGCCCACAAGTTCGGTGGTCCCACCGGGGTCGGCGCACTGTTGCTGCGTCGCGAGACGGCGTGCGTGCCGCAACTCCACGGTGGCGGGCAGGAGCGCGACGTGCGTTCGGGCACGCAGGACGTTGCCGGCGTCGTGGGGATGGCCGCCGCCGCGCGGTCCGCGGTCGAGACCATGGAGTCGACCAGCGCCCGGGTGCGGGCGCTCCGCGACCGATTGATCGACGGGGTGCTGGGGACAGTCGACGACGTCTACCTCAACGGTGCGCCGGGCGACGCCGACCGCTTGCCCGGCAACACACATTTCACGTTCCGCGGCTGTCAGGGCGATTCGCTGCTGATGCTCCTGGACGCCAAAGGTGTCGAATGTTCCACCGGTTCGGCGTGCACGGCGGGGGTGGCGCAGCCGTCCCACGTGCTGACCGCGATGGGCGCCGATCCTGCGAGTGCCCGTGGCTCACTGAGACTTTCGCTGGGTCATACCAGCACCGACGCCGACGTTGACGCTGTGCTCGAGGTACTGCCGGCGGCGGTCGACCGGGCGCGGCAGGCGGCGCTGGCCAGTTCGGGGCGGCGATGAGCGCTTGCGCGAAGAGCAGAGGGCGGCGATGAGGGTTCTGGTCGCGATGAGCGGCGGGGTGGATTCCTCGGTGGCCGCCGCGCGGATGGTCGATGCCGGACACGATGTCGTGGGTGTGCACCTGGCGCTGTCCTCGGCGCCGGGGACCTTGCGCACCGGTTCCCGCGGATGCTGTTCGAAGGAGGATGCCGGCGACGCGCGCCGCGTCGCAGACGTGCTCGACATTCCCTTCTACATCTGGGATTTCGCCGATCGGTTCAAAGAGGACGTGATCGACGACTTCGTGGAGTCCTACGCCCGTGGCGAGACGCCCAATCCCTGTGTTCGGTGCAATGAACGAATCAAGTTCTCCGCGTTGGCGTCCCGGGCGTTGGCGCTCGGCTTCGACGCGTTGGCGACCGGCCACTACGCACGGTTGTCAGCAGGTCGGCTGCGTCGCGCCGTCGATCACGACAAGGACCAGTCCTATGTGCTGGCAGTGTTGACCGCTGATCAGTTGCGGCACGCCGTGTTCCCGATCGGCGACACTCCCAAGTCGCAGATCCGGGAGGAGGCCGCCCGCCGCGGGTTGGCTGTGGCCGAGAAGGCGGACAGCCACGACATCTGCTTCATCCCGTCGGGTGACACCAAGGCATTCCTCGGTGCGCGCATCGGCGTGCGACGCGGCACCGTGGTCGACGCCGCGGGGACTGTGCTGGCCGAACACGACGGCGTCCACGGCTTCACCATCGGTCAGCGAAAGGGCCTCGGCATCGCCGGTCCCGGCCCCGACGGCCGTCCCAAGTACGTGACCGCAATCGATGCCGACAGCGGCACCGTGCACGTCGGCGACGTGGCCGACCTCGAGGTCAGCACACTCGTCGGCGACGGTCCGGTGTTCACCGCGGGTGTCGCCCCTCAGGGGCCGGTCGAATGCGTGGTGCAGGTCCGCGCTCACGGCGGACTCGCCGAGGCGGTCGCCGAACCACGTGGTGAGACGTTGACCGTCGAACTGCGCACGCCACTGCGGGGAGTCGCCCCCGGTCAGACCCTGGTGCTCTACCGCCCGGACCCCGAGGGCGACGAGGTGCTGGGCAGCGCGACGATTCGCGAGGCGCGCTGAGTCAGCCCGGCACGTTCGCCAGGATGTTCGTCATGACGATCTCGGGGACCGAGTCCGGGAAAGCGCAGAACGTCACCTCGACGAGCACCACCGACTTCACCCGGTAGTCCCGACCGCAGCTGCCGGGGCGGATGACCGCGGAATCCGCTGTCGTCGTCACGTCGCCGACCACCGCCGGACCCGACGCGGTCGAATCGCACTCTCCGATGCGGTCGACGAGATCGTCGAAGACTTGTTGTGCGACGACGGCGTCGCGGTAGCCTGCGGCAGCCTGGGAGATCAACCCGCCGCGCGGCGGGTTCTGGAACGTCGACTTGTGGAACTCCTCGACCTCGGACCCGAAGATCTGAGTTTCGGCGAACACCCACTGGCATTGCGGCGGAACGGATTCCAACATCATATCGATGTCCACGGGTACCTTGCTGTCCATCCCCGGGATGGGGGTGAGGTCCTCGCCCGCTCCGGTGATCGCCTGCATCTGCGCCCGCTCGAGCAGCACCGTGTCGACATCAACCGGTGAGCGGGAATCCTCGTCGATGCCGGGCACGGACCGGGTGGCCGTTCCATCGACGATCTGCGTGCAGCCGACCACCAGCACCGCCACGGCGCTCAGTGCGAGCACGTACCCGCGGGCCGTCATACGCACGAGGGTAGCCGGTCGCATAGGGTCCATCGAGTGAGTGTTTTTGCTAGCGCGACCGGCATCGGCTCCTGGCCTGGCTCATCTGCCAGGGAGGCTGCCGAGGTGATCGTCGGCGAACTGCACCACCTTCCCCACCTCGTCGAGTTGCCCGGCCGCGGAGTGGGCGCCGATCTGATCGGCCGCGCCGGGGCGATCCTGGTGGACATCTCCATCGACACGGTGCCTCGCGGGTACCGCATCGCGCCCGGCCGCCGGTCGGTGACCAGGCGGGCGGTGAGCTTTCTGGACGAGGACATCGACGCCCTCGAGGAGGCCTGGGAGAAGGCCGGACTGCGGGGCAGCGGGCGGACCGTCAAGGTGCAATCACCCGGACCGGTGACCCTTGCCGCACACCTGGAACTGCCCGGCGGGCATCGCGCGCTGACCGACACCGGCGCGGTGCGTGATCTGACCAGATCCCTTGCCGAGGGGATGGCAGCGCTGCGTGCGCAGATCGCGCGCAGGTTGGAGTCCGACGTGGTCGTGCAGTTCGACGAACCGTCGTTGCCGGCCGCGCTGTTGGGCCGGCTGACAGGGGTTTCCACACTGTCGCCGGTACATCCGGTGGACGAGGCCGTGGTCACCGAACTGCTCGACGAATGTGTCGCGGTGGCGGGCGGGGAGGTGGCGGTACACAGCTGCGCCGCGGGTCTGCCATGGAAGTTGTTGCAGCGCAGCGCTATTGCTGCTGTTTCGGTCGATGCAAACACGTTGACCGCTGCAGATCTCGACGGGGTCGGCGAATTCGTCGAGTCGGGGCGAACCGTCCTGCTGGGCGCGGTGCCGACCACGGTGACCGGTGCGCCGCCGTCCGCAGAACAGATTGCCGCGACGGTGGCCGCCGTGACCGACCGCCTCGGGTTTCCCCGTGGCGTGCTGCGCGACCGTGTCGGTGTCACCCCGTCCTGCGGCCTCGCTGCGGCGACACCGGCATGGGCGCGCACGGCAATCGAGTTGGCCCAGCGCGCGGCGGACGCGTTCGCCGAGGATCCAGAGGCCGTGTGAAGGCCCTGCGGGTCCGTGAAGATGCCGCCGAATTCCTCCATTCGACGCGTCGATCTGGGGTTATGATGGTCGACGTTGACACCCAAGCCAGGTCAGAGTTCTGGTCCGTGATGTGCCGCCGACCAGCACGAGCCACAAGGCTGAGCTGACCATCCGCGATTCGATTCGCTGAATTCGAACGGGCATTCCGTGACGGCACGCGTCACGAGATGGGTGGGCGTGTTCGTGAAATCCTTCAGAAGCATGGCCGACTACTACGACTATCTGGCCAGATGCAACGACATCGACGCTGACATCGAGTACGCGGCGCTGCGGGATTGCCGGGACGCTGTCGCGGCGTTCGACCTCTTCGTGAAGAGGAACGTCCCCGAGTCACGGCAGGCTCAGTTCGCCGATGGCAGCAGCCAGGAGGCTGATCTGGTCCGCCGGGCGATCCGGCGCTGTCACGGCTAGACAGAACCGCTACTTGGTGGTGCGCAGATCCTTTCGCAGGATCTTGCCCGACGCCGATTTGGGGACAGCGTCGATGAACTCGACCTGTCGGACCTTCTTGTAAGGGGCGACCTGGCTCGCGACGAACTCCATCACCTCCGCCTCGGTCAGCGCTGAGTCGGCTTTGACGACAAAGGCCTTGGGGACTTCCTCGCCCTCGTCGTCCTGCACACCGATCACCGCGGCATCGGAGATCTGCGGATGCGCCAGCAACACCGCCTCCAACTCGGCGGGCGGCACCTGGTAGCCCTTGTACTTGATCAACTCCTTGAGTCGGTCGACGATGTACACACACCCCGCGGCGTCGACCTGGGCGAGGTCGCCGGTGTGCAACCAGCCGTCGTCGTCGATCGTTCCCCGGGTGGCTTCGTCGTTGTTGAGATATCCGGCCATCACGTTGGGCCCCTTGAACCACAGTTCACCGGTTGCGCTCAAACCCTCTTCCGGCAGCCCGATTTCGTCTCCGGTCTCGGGATCGACGATCTTCGACGCGGCGTTGGACACCGTCCAGCCGACAGAACTGAGCGGCGCGTCCGCCCTCATGTTGTGCCGGCCTCCGTCGAACGGGGTGATGTGGCTGACCGGGCTCAGCTCGCTCATCCCGTACCCCTGCACCACCTTGCAGCCGAGTCGGTCGGCGACCGCACGGCCCAGATCGGCGTCCAGTGGGGCGGCACCCGACATGACGACGTTGAGCGATGACAGGTCATGGGAGTCCACCAGCGGATGTTTGGCCAGCGCGACCGCCACCGGCGGCGCAATGAACGCGATGGTGCACTTGTGTTCTGCGATGTTGCCCAGGAACTCGCCGAGGTCGAAGCTCGGCATGATGACCAACCGGGCGCGGGCATGCAGAGCCGCGTTGAGCAGCACCGTCATGCCGTAGATGTGGAAGAACGGCAGAACCGCCAAAATGACGTCGTCGGAGACCATTCCGTGCAGAGGTCGGATCTGGGCGACGTTGGCGACCAGGTTGCGGTGGGTGAGCATGACGCCCTTGGGATTGCCCGTCGTCCCCGAGCTGTACGGCAGCACCGCAAGATGCGAGGACGGCGCGAAGACGACGTGAGGGGCCGGTTTTGTCGCCGCGAGCAGGTCGGCGGCGTTGGGAAATCCGTCGGTCGCGCGGCCCGCCCCGTCGAGCACCACCAGGTTCTCGTCCGCGAGGCCGATCAGTGCCGCCGCCTCCTTTGCCTGGGGGAGCAGAGGGGTGACGGTGATGAGCATCTTGGCGGCGGAGTCGGTCAGCTGCTTGGCGATGTCCTTGGCGGTGAACAGCGCGTTGATCGTGGTGGCCGTCGCACCCGCACGCAGGATCCCGTGGAACGCGACAGCGAAGGCCGAACTGTTGGGCGCGAGCAGTCCGACGACGTCGCCGACACCGATGCCGCGGTCGGCGAGGGCACCGGCGAACGTGTCGATTCGGGCGACCATCTCGCGATACGTGGTCTGCCTGCCGGACTTTGCGTCGATCAGGGCGATGCGGTCGAGATCGGCGTCGTCCAGTCCGGCGAACAGATATTCGTAGACGCTGGCGGTGGGAATGTCGACTTCGGGGAAGGGGCTCGCGAAGCTCATGGTCCCGATCGAACCATGCCCGGCCCCCGAGGGGTCAACGTTCGTCGAGCTGTCTGATCAATTTCTTCGGAGCGACCAACCGAAACGACGAATCGGTCAGCTCGGCCACCTCGTCCCAGTCCACCTTCGTCGCGGTGAAGTCCAGGCCCAACCAACCGAAGGGCCCCATGTAGGCGGGAAAGAAGAACCGGGTGTCCTGCTGGAGCGCTCGGCGGTCGCTGTCGTCGACCTTGATCAGCATCGAGTGCGGGTACTGCACGTACTCACCCTTGGCGCTGCCCTTGACGCTTCCGCCGTACATGACGAACATCTTGGGCGCGCAGAACACCGGCCGGCCCCAGGAGATCTTCTCGTACGCCCCGGGAAATCCGAGCGCGATGGCGCGGACCTCGGCCAATCCCATGTCGTCGTCCCGAAACATGATCGGATGCGGCATGGCGCCAGCCTATCCGGCGGATTCGGCGCAGCAGATCCGCGAGCGCGCCGGATCCGCTGTCGGAGGGCTCCGATAGCCTGCCAGAGTGAGTGCCCAGGCGACCCCCGACCCCGAGGCGGTGCTGGCCGAGCAGGCTGACGACGCGCCTGAGGCAGGCGTCCGTCGCCGCTGGCAGGAACTCGCCGAAGAGGTGCGAGGACATCAGTTCCGCTACTACGTCCGCGACGCACCGGTGGTCTCCGATGCCGAGTTCGACGGACTGCTGCGCGAACTGCAGGCACTCGAAGACGAGCATCCCGAACTCCGCACCCCCGACTCGCCCACGCAGCTCGTCGGCGGCGCCGGATTCGCCACCGAATTCACCTCCGCCGATCACCTCGAGCGGATGCTGAGCCTGGACAACGTGTTCACCCCCGACGAGCTCGCAGCGTGGACGGCCAGGATCAAGGACGAAATCGGTCCCGATGCCCACTACCTGTGCGAGTTGAAGATCGATGGGGTGGCCCTGGCGCTGGTCTACCGCGATGGACGGCTGGTTCGGGGTGCGACCCGCGGCGACGGGCGCACCGGCGAGGACGTGACCCTGAACGCGCGCACCATCGAGGACGTGCCCGAGAAGCTCACCGGGACAGAGGAATTCCCGCTGCCTTCGGTCCTCGAGGTGCGCGGCGAGGTGTTCTTCCGGGTGGCCGACTTCGAAGACCTCAACGCCGGCCTGGTGGCCGAGGGCAAACCCCCGTTCGCCAACCCCCGCAACAGCGCTGCGGGATCGCTGCGTCAGAAGAACCCCGCGGTGACCGCCCGGCGCCGGCTGCGGATGATCTGCCACGGCCTCGGCCACATCGAAGGCCCTGCCGGTTCCTCGTTCAAAACACTGCACGATGCCTACCGCGCGCTCAAAGCGTGGGGGCTGCCGGTGTCCGACCACACCGCCCAGGTCAGGGGACTCGAGGCGGTCACCGAACGCATCGCGTACTGGGGCGAGCACCGCCACGACGTGGAGCACGAGATCGACGGACTCGTGGTGAAGGTCGACGAGGTCGCGCTGCAGCGGCGCCTCGGGGCGACGTCACGGGCACCACGCTGGGCGGTGGCGTACAAGTATCCGCCCGAGGAAGCCACCACGAAGTTGCTCGACATCCGGGTCAACGTCGGACGCACCGGACGGGTGACACCGTTCGCCTACATGGAGCCGGTCAAGGTCGCGGGCTCGACCGTCGGGCTCGCGACACTGCACAACGCGTCGGAGGTCAAGCGCAAGGGTGTGCTGATCGGTGACACCGTGGTGATCCGCAAGGCCGGTGACGTCATCCCCGAGGTGCTCGGACCGGTGGTGGACCTGCGGGACGGTTCCGAGCGGCAGTTCGTGATGCCCACTCACTGTCCGGAATGCGGAACCGAACTCGCCCCCGCGAAGGAAGGCGATGCCGACATCCGCTGTCCGAACTCGCGCACATGTCCGGCGCAGTTGCGGGAGCGGGTGTTTCACGTCGCCGGACGCGGTGCGTTCGACATCGAGGGTCTCGGCTACGAGGCCGCGACAGCGCTGTTGCAGGCGGAAGTGATCACCGACGAAGGTGATCTGTTCGGCCTCACCGCCGATGATCTGATGCAGACCGAACTGTTCACCACCAAGGCCGGTGAGGTGTCCGCCAACGGCAAGCGGCTGCTGGGAAACCTCGGCAAGGCCAAGTCCCAGCCGCTGTGGCGGGTGTTGGTGGCGCTGTCGATCCGCCACGTCGGGCCGACGGCCGCCCGGGCGTTGGCCACCGAATTCGGCAGCCTGGAGGCCATCACCGCCGCCTCCGAGGAGCAGCTCGCCGCGACCGAAGGGGTGGGTCCGACGATCGCCGCGGCGGTCGTCGACTGGTTCACCGTCGACTGGCACCGTGCGATCGTCGACAAGTGGCGCGACGCAGGCGTGCGGATGGCCGACGAGCGAGACGCCAGCATCGAACGCACGCTGGAGGGGCTCTCGATCGTCGTCACCGGATCGCTGCCCGGCTTCTCCCGCGACGAGGCGAAGGAGGCCATCATCGCCCGCGGCGGCAAGGCGGCCAGTTCGGTGTCCAAGAAGACGGCCTACGTGGTCGCCGGTGACGCGCCAGGATCCAAGTACGACAAGGCAATTGAGCTCGGGGTGCCCGTCATCGACGAAGACGGGTTCCGCGAACTGCTGGACAACGGTCCGGGCGACGCGGCTCAGTAGGTCTCAGCGCAGGATCGTCGCGATGATCCCGGCCAGGTAGCCCAGACGGGCCACCTCGCTGGGCCGGAACACCGGTCCGCCGGGACGGCCCAGCACCACCGCGGTGCGCGAATCACCCAGCGGCGCTGCGGCCAGCGTGGTGTCCATGTCCCGCCACACCTGCGGTATCCAGTCGGCTGATTCATCGAGTGCGACGGCGTCGTGGATCGGCAGCCACGGCGTCTCGGAGGCCTGAGTCTCTGGGGCCCCGGGGCTGCCCACGAGTCGCTGCGGGCCGGATTCGGAAAGCCGGGTCACGGTGCTCCAGCCGACGCGCAGCACCTTCGGGGCTTCGTCGACGAGCACCTGCAGCCGTTTGAGCGCACCGTCGGCTGCAGCGACGTGGTCGATCAACTCCAGTTCCCGATGCGCATCGAGCAGTCCGGTGTGTGGCCGGATGCTGTCCACGTACACGCCGTTGAGCTTCTCGGCGGCGGTGATGAGCATGTCGGGCATCGCGCCGGGAGGCAGATCGACCACCAGATCATCGATCGCGTAACCCGCGGCGCGTTCGACCACATCCAGCGACAGGATGTCGGCGCCGACGGAGCCGAGTGCCACGGCCAGGGAGCCGAGGCTGCCCGGCCTGTCCTCTAGCTGGACCCGCAGCAGATACGAAGGCACGGGCAACACTGTTTCACGGGCACCCGTCGGCAGCGACTCGGGCGTCATCACCGGACCGTGGTTGAACTAGGCTTCGTGGTCGTGTCCCAGATCTCTCGAGACGAAGTAGCTCACCTGGCACGGCTGGCGCGGCTCGCCCTGACCGACGCCGAACTGGACAGCTTTGTCGGCCAGTTGGACGCGATCCTGGGCCATGTCAGTCAGATCCAGGCGGTCGACGTCACCGGCGTCGAGGCCACGGACAATCCGTTGAAATCGGTCAACGTGTTCCGCTCCGACGTGGTCCGGCCCTCCCTGCCGCAGGAGCAGGCCCTTGCGGCGGCACCCAAGACCGCCGACCACCGATTCGCCGTCCCACGCATCCTGGGAGAAGCCGAATGAGCCAGCTGACCAGGCTCGATGCGGCCACCCTCAGCACGAAGATCGCCGCGGGCGAGGTGTCCTCGACCGAGGTGACCCAGGCCTGCCTGGACCAGATCGCCGCCACCGACGGCGAATACCACGCCTTCCTGCACGTCGCGGCGGATCAGGCGCTCGAGGCCGCAGCCGCCGTCGACGCAGCCGTCGCCGCCGGTGAGCGACTGCCGTCGCCGCTGGCTGGCGTGCCATTGGCGCTCAAGGACGTGTTCACCACGACCGACATGCCCACGACGTGCGGATCGAAGATCCTCGAAGACTGGATGTCGCCGTACGACGCCACGGTGACCGCGCGGCTGCGCGCCGCCGGCATCCCGATCCTGGGCAAGACGAACATGGACGAGTTCGCCATGGGGTCGTCGACCGAGAACTCGGCCTACGGGCCCACCCGCAATCCCTGGAACCTCGACCGGGTCCCCGGTGGCTCGGGCGGCGGTAGCGCAGCCGCCCTGGCTGCCTTCCAGGCGCCTCTGTCCATCGGATCCGACACCGGCGGGTCGATCCGGCAGCCGGCCGCGCTCACCGCGACCGTCGGCGTGAAACCCACCTACGGCACGGTCTCCCGCTACGGGCTGATCGCATGTGCCTCGTCGCTGGACCAGGGTGGGCCGTGTGCGCGGACCGTGCTCGACACCGCGCTGCTGCACGCCGTCATCGCGGGCCATGATCCGTGCGACTCGACGTCGGTGGACGCCGCGGTGCCCGACGTCGTCGGTGCGGCCAGAGCCGGCGCTGCGGGCGACCTGACCGGTGTCCGGGTGGGGGTCATCAAGCAGCTGCGCAGCGGAGAGGGCTACCAGCCGGGGGTGCTTGACTCGTTCAACGCCGCGGTCGATCAGCTGACCGCTCTGGGTGCGCAGGTCAGCGAGGTGGATTGTCCGCACATCGACTACTCATTGCCGGCCTACTACCTGATCCTGCCCTCAGAGGTGTCGTCGAACCTCGCGAAGTTCGACGGGATGCGGTACGGCCTGCGCGTCGGGGACGACGGCACTCACAGCGCCGAAGAGGTGATGGCGCTGACCCGGGCCGCCGGTTTCGGGTCCGAGGTCAAGCGCCGGATCATGATCGGCGCATACGCGCTGTCCGCCGGATATTACGACGCCTACTACAACCAGGCCCAGAAGGTCCGCACCCTGATCGCGCGGGATCTCGACGAGGCCTACCGCAGCGTCGACGTGCTGGTGTCGCCGACCACGCCGACCACCGCGTTCCGGCTCGGCGAGAAGGTCGACGATCCACTGTCGATGTACCTGTTCGACCTGTGCACATTGCCGCTGAACCTCGCCGGCCACTGCGGGATGTCGGTGCCGTCGGGATTGTCGGCGGACGACGGACTGCCCGTCGGACTGCAGATCATGGCGCCTGCGCTGGCCGATGACCGGCTCTACCGGGTCGGTGCGGCCTATGAGGTTGCCCGCGGTCCACTGCCAACTGCGCTCTGACGGGGGAGGATGGGGCCATGCGTATCGGAGTGCTGACCGGCGGTGGCGACTGTCCCGGCCTCAACGCGGTGATCAGGGCGGTGGTCCGCACCTGTGACGTGCGCTACGGCTCGTCGGTGGTGGGCTTCCAGGACGGCTGGCGCGGACTCCTGGAGGACCGCCGCATCCAACTCAGGAACGACGACCGCAACGACCGGTTGTTGGCCAAGGGCGGGACGATGCTGGGCACCGCGCGCACCAACCCGGACAAGCTGCGCGCGGGTCTGGATCACATCAAGCAGACGCTGGAGGATAACGGGATCGATGTGCTGATCCCGATCGGCGGTGAGGGCACGCTGACCGCGGCGCACTGGCTGTCCGAGGAGAACGTGCCCGTGGTGGGTGTTCCCAAGACGATCGACAACGACATCGATTGCACCGACGTGACTTTCGGCCATGACACCGCGCTGCACGTCGCCACCGACGCCATCGACCGCCTGCACAGCACCGCCGAATCGCATCAGCGGGTGATGCTCGTCGAGGTGATGGGTCGCCATGCCGGCTGGATCGCACTGAACGCCGGTTTGGCCTCCGGGGCCCACATGACACTGATCCCGGAACAGCCGTTCGACGTCGAAGAGGTGTGTCGGCTGGTCAAGCAGCGGTTCGTGCGGGGTGATTCGCATTTCATCTGCGTGGTGGCCGAAGGCGCCAAACCCGCCGAGGGCTCGATGCAGCTGGCCAAGGGCGGAACCGACGAGTTCGGTCATGAACGGTTCACCGGCGTCGCGCAGCAACTCGCCGTCGAGGTCGAGAAGCGGATCAACAAGGAAGTGCGCGTGACGGTGCTCGGCCACGTGCAACGCGGTGGCACGCCGACACCCTACGACCGTGTGCTGGCCACCCGTTTCGGGGTGAACGCCGCCGACGCCGCCCATGCCGGCGAGTACGGGATGATGGTGTCGTTGCGCGGCCAGGACATCGGCCGGGTCCCGCTGGCCGACGCCGTGAAACAGCTCAAGCTGGTGCCGCAGAGCCGCTACGACGACGCCGCCGAGTTCTTCGGCTGAGGCTCTGTGTGGCGCGGGTTCGCGTGTGCCCGGGGTGAAAACGTGACCCACTAGGATCAACCGCATGTCTGTCGACACCGCCGAACTGCTGGATTACGACGAGGTCATGGCCAAATACGAGCCCGTGCTCGGCCTGGAGGTGCACGTCGAACTGTCGACGAAGACCAAGATGTTCTGCGGCTGCGCCAACAGCTTCGGCAGCGACCCCAACACCCAGGTGTGCGCGGTATGTCTCGGACTGCCCGGCTCGCTGCCGGTGCTCAACCAGGTCGCCGTCGAATCCGCCATCCGCATCGGCCTCGCGCTGAACTGCGACATCGCTCCGTGGGGCCGCTTCGCCCGAAAGAACTACTTCTATCCGGACCAGCCCAAGAATTACCAGATCAGCCAGTACGACGAGCCCATCGCCATCAACGGTCACCTCGAGGTCCCGCTCGACGACGGCACCACGTGGCGGATCGAGATCGAGCGCGCCCACATGGAGGAGGACACCGGAAAGCTGACCCACCTGGGTAGTGACACCGGCCGGATCGAAGGGGCCACCACCTCGCTGCTGGATTACAACCGCGCGGGTGTGCCGCTGATCGAGATCGTCACCAAACCCGTGGAAGGCACCGGCGAGCGAGCCCCCGAGATCGCCCGCGCCTACGTGACCGCGCTGCGAGATCTGCTGCGCGGCTTGGATGTTTCCGATGTGCGGATGGATCAGGGTTCGATGCGCTGCGACTCGAACGTGTCACTGAAACCGATCGGTCAAGCGGAGTTCGGTACCCGCACCGAGACGAAGAATGTCAACTCGCTCAAGAGCGTCGAGGTGGCGGTCCGATACGAGATGCGTAGGCAGGCAGCAGTTCTCGAGTCCGGTGGGACAATCGTGCAGGAGACCCGGCACTTCCACGAGGACGGCTACACCTCGCCCGGCCGCAGCAAGGAGACCGCACAGGACTATCGGTACTTCCCCGAGCCCGACCTCGAACCGGTCGCTCCCGGCGCCGACTACGTCGAGCAGCTGCGGAGGACCATTCCCGAGCTCCCGTGGTTGTCGCGCAAGCGAATCCAGCAGGAGTGGGGGATCTCAGACGAGGTGATGCGCGATCTCGTCAACATCGGCGCCATCGACCTGATCACCGAGACCGTGAAGCACGGTGCATCCAGTGACTCCGCTAAAGCGTGGTGGGGAAACTTCCTGGTGCAGAAGGCCAATGAACTCGGCGTGGCGCTGCCCGACCTTGCGATCACCCCCGCCCAGGTCGCTGCGGTGGTCAAGCTCGTCGACGACGGCAAGCTGTCGAACAAGCTCGCGCGTCAGGTCGTCGAGGGCGTGCTGGCCGGCGAGGGTGACCCCGAGCAGGTGATGACCGACCGCGGGCTGGCCGTCGTGCGTGACGACTCGCTGATCCAAGCCGCCGTCGACGAAGCGCTGGCCGCCAACCCCGACGTCGCCGAGAAGATCCGCGGCGGCAAGGTGCAGGCCGCCGGGGCGATCGTCGGTGCGGTGATGAAGGCCACCAAAGGCCAGGCCGACGCCGCGCGGGTACGCGAGCTGGTCATGGCCGCTTGTAGCTAGCAGATGAAGTCACCCCAGGACCTGGTGCTGCGCATCTTGGTGCATCCGCTGCGGCTGCTGTCGCTGCGGTCGATCGTCATCTTGTCCCAGCTCGGTGTGATCATCCTGGTGCTGACCCTGGGCGTGTGGGTCTGGGTCGGCGTCACCGACGATCAGTACGACCAACTCGACCGGCGACTGGATTCACTGTCGAGCTTCGGTGACGTCAACACCCTGCTGCGCAGCGCGCAGGACGGCATCGGTCCCGAGCCCACCGAGGGCGGCCTGGTGCGCACCGCCCGCATCGGTGAGGCCACGGTCTCGATTCCGGCCGACATCGTATTGCCGGAGATGCCCAGCGGATACGCCGACGCCACGATCGACGGCGTCGAGTACCGGATCCGCACGATCACCACCGGCACCGCATCGATCGCGCTGGGGGCGCCGCTGGCCGACACCCAGGCCCGCATCGACTCACTGCACTGGCGGGTGTTCTGGATCTGCTTCGGGGTGATCCTGGGGACACTTCTCGTCGGGTGGGTGATCGCGCTGATCATGGTCAACCCGTTCCGGCTGCTCGCGCAACAGGCTCGCGCCATCAACGCCCAGTCCAATCCCGACGAGGTGCAGGTGCGCGGCGTGTGGGAAGCGGTCGAGATCTCCGAAGCCGTCGAGGGGATGCTCGCCCGGATCGGCGACGAGCAGCAGCGCACCCGGGCGGCACTGGAGTCGGCGCGCGACTTCGCCGCCGTCGCCTCCCATGAGTTGCGCACGCCGCTGACAGCGATGCGCACCAACCTCGAGGTGCTGCTGACCCTCGACATGGGCGTCGAGCAGCGCAAGGAGGTGATCAGCGACGTGATGCGCACCCAGACCCGGATCGAAGCGACGCTGACCGCCCTGGAACGGCTCGCACAGGGGGAGCTGACCACGGTCGACGACTTCGTTCCCGTCGACGTCGCCGAACTGCTCGATCGTGCAGCCCACGACGCGATGCACAACTATCCGGGCCTCGATGTGTCGCTGGCGTCGTCGACGAGTGTGTTGATGCTCGGGATGCCCGCGGGCCTTCGACTCGTCATCGACAACGCCATCGCCAACGCCGTCAAACACGGTGCCGCCACCCAGGTTCGGCTCAGTGTCGTCAGTTCCTCAGCCGGGGTGGAGATCGCCGTCGATGACAACGGCTCGGGTGTGCCGGAGGAAGAGCGGGCCGAGGTGTTCGAGCGCTTCCACCGGGGCACCACAGCGTCGAGGTCGGGCTCAGGTCTGGGTTTGGCGCTCGTCGCTCAGCAGGCGGAGATCCACGGTGGCACTGCTGCCCTGGAGGTCAGCCCGATGGGCGGAACGAGGCTGATACTCCGCCTGCAGGGTTCGGGCCCGCAGTAGGCGAGGCGGATCAGGTCTTCTCCTCGTTGGTCCGCGGGAAGCCGCCACCCTGCGGGAACAGCGGGAACACCACGTCGTCGAGCCTCTCGGCATCACCGTTGGTCTTGTTGACCGTGGCGCCCCAGACGTTGCCGTCGGAGGAGACCTGCAGCGCCCAGGCGTGTCCGTGCTGGTCCTGGCGGACCACTTCCGGGTCGCCGGTCACCGCACCGGTCTCCGGGGCCATCTGCACGGCGACCGTCTGCTTGGTGTCGACGAGGTTGACCAGCACGGTGCCGTCGAGTGCGGCGCAGCCCGCCACACCGGGGCGATCGGGCCAGGTCCACACCGTGGACACCGTCGAGTCCTTGCTCATGCGCTGCAACCGGTCGGCGGTCTCGGTCCGGTCGGTGACATACAGAGCGCCGTCGGCCGGATCGATGCACATGCCACCGCCCGGTCCGAGACCCGACATCGCGGTGGTGGTGGGGGCCTGGTCGACCGTGGTCGGCTGTTCGATGCGCAGCAGCTTGCCGGCCATCGAACCGGGATCCGACGCCAGGCCGGGGTCGCCCGCATCGCCGGTCTGCACCATCAAGGTCGTCGGACTGGTAAAGGCCAGCGAGCCCCTGTTGCCGGTGGCCCCCTTGGGAATGCCGGTCAGGATCGGCTTGGGGACATCCCCGTCGGCGATCCGGACCACCCTGTTGTCGGTGGGGGTGCTGATGTAGGCGTACATCAACCGGTCCTGGGAGTAGGTCGGCGACAGGATGATGTCCATCAGCCCGCCATCGCCGCTGGGGTCGACGGGGATGACCGTCTTGACGAAGGGTTCCGCGCGGACCGCCACCTGCTTGACCGCTCCCGTGGTGCGTTCGCCGACCAGCGCGGACTGGCTGTCAGGCAGCATGATCAACCCGCTGGTGCTCTCCAGGCAGCCCTGCATGACGCCCGGCGCCGGGCATTCCTTCGGGAACGGGGTGGCGGGAAGTGGCGGCGGCGGAGGTGGGGTGGACGTCGGGCCCGGGGCGAGTTCGGGTTCGGTGGTGAACGGCTGGGACTGCGCCGAATCGAACCGGGCGCAGCCCGCACCGGCGAACAGTGCCGCGCACAGCAACACGACAACTGCACCCGACGACCGGCGCTGACTCATGCACGCCAGGTTACGGATTGTCGGGCGGTACGCGCCACGCGCTCCGCCCGACAGCGCCCGGCGCAGCACAAACGTGTCGATAAACAGCGGTCAACGCGCCGCGCCAATTCCCGATTCGGCGGTGACTAGCACTTACCCTGGCACCCGTGACAAGTCCCCAAGACCCACGCCCCTGGCAGCGGCCCGACGAATCGGGCGGTCGGCCTGCGTCGGCGAGCCTGGTGGATCCCGAGGACGATCTCCCTTCCGCGAACTACGGCGGTGACTTCGAAACCACTGCGATCCCGCGCTACGACGCCGCGAAGCCGGCGAACGAACACCCCTTCGGCCTGATGAACGATCCCGAACCGCTGCCGTACGTACAGCCCAGCGGTGGTCTGGCGGCCGGCGCATATGGTGCCGCGGCCCCCGCCGAGGTCGTCAGTGACCCCGATCGCCGCGACGCGGATCGCAGAGGCACCCAGGACCTGGGCCTGCTGTTGTTGCGGATCGCCGTCGGCGCCCTGTTCATCGGCCACGGCCTGCAGAAGGTGTTCGGCTGGTGGGGCGGTCCCGGTCTCGGTGGCTTCCGGGATTCGCTGACCGAATGGGGCTTTCAGTACGCCGACATTCTGACCTACGTGGCCGCCGGGGGCCAGATCGTCGCCGGTGTGCTGCTCGTCCTCGGCCTGTTCACCCCGATCGCCGCCGCGGGAGCATTGGCCTACCTGGTCACCGCCTTCCTCGTCGAGGTATCGATCGCCCACGACGAGGCCAGGCTCTCGGCCTTCCTCACCGACGGCCACGAATACCTGGTGATCCTGGTGTGCGTGGTCGCGGCGCTGATTCTGGTCGGTCCCGGTAGGTACGGTCTGGACGCGGGCCGGGGCTGGGCCCGTCGCCCCTTCATCGGTTCGTTCGCCGCACTGATCCTGGGTGTGGGTGCGGGCGTGGCGATCTGGGTGCTGCTCAACGGCGCCAATCCGTTGGCGTGACGTGCGAGCCTTGGTCCAGCACTGGCGTTGAGGCTGCGTTGAGGGCGACGAAGTGTGAGAGACACGCGCCAGGGTCGCAGTCTCAACGAAACTGGTCGGGCTGCTAGTCGTAGGGATTGGGCACGCGTCCGCCACTGGCCACCGTCAACTGCGGCAGGGTGGCGAACGTGACGGCCGGCAGTGACAACTCAGTCCCGTCGCGGCGGCGCGCCAGCGCCCAGGCCCGTCGGCCGAACCGCAGCCCGTCGATCTCGTCCCAGCGAACCGTCTCGCTGCTCAGCAGCCGTCTCGCGGTGACCCCGTCCCCGTCCGCGGTGGTCCGGTACCGGCTGATCACCAGCGACAACATCACCGGGATGACGAACAACAGCACAGACCACCCGCCCACGGCCAGCACCACCGACAGCAGTGCGAACGAGAACAGCGCGACCGCGAGGTGCGCCATGGGTGAGATCCTGATGACCACCGGGGCCGACGTCGAAGGGGAACCCATGCCGCCATCATTCCATCGACAGCGCATTTGACGTTTGGCCAGTTCGGCGGCTACCGTCGACGGCTATGCAGACCATGCTCGTAGTAATTGGGTTGCGCGTTGATGCCGCGCTGGCCCCGATTCGGGCATAGCAAAACAGCATCGACGCGCAACCCTCGTACAGCCCTGGGCTGACGGGGGTTTTTTGTTGCCCCAGCACCGATTTTGAGAAGATCGCACCGACCGAGAAAGACCAGAGGACACCGTGAGCGCACCCACCACGCGACCACCCGAGCAGTCGGCGACCCCGACGAACGGGACAGCGGCTGCCGCGAAGCACAACTCCGCCACAGCCCCGGCGCAAGCCACACGTCAACCGAATAGAGTTGCCCCGCATCAGCTCACCGGCGCCCAGGCCGTCATCCGGGCGCTCGAGGAGCTCGACGTCGATACGATCTTCGGTATCCCCGGCGGTGCGGTCCTGCCGGTGTACGACCCGCTGTTCGACTCGCAGAAGCTGCGGCACGTGTTGGTCCGCCACGAGCAGGGCGCGGGCCACGCGGCCAGCGGTTACGCCCACGCCACCGGCAAGGTCGGCGTCATGATGGCGACGTCCGGTCCCGGTGCGACCAACCTGGTGACGCCGCTGGCGGACGCCCAGATGGACTCGATTCCGGTGGTGGCGATCACCGGTCAGGTCGGCCGGGGGCTGATCGGCACGGACGCGTTCCAGGAGGCCGACATCTCCGGCATCACGATGCCCATCACCAAGCACAACTTCCTGGTGCGCAACGGTGACGACATCGCACGCGCGCTGGCCGAGGCGTTCCACATCGCCTCCACGGGACGCCCGGGCGCGGTGCTCGTCGACATCCCGAAGGACATCCTGCAGGGAGAGTGCACGTTCAGCTGGCCACCGCAGATGGATCTGCCTGGCTACAAGCCGAACACCAAGCCGCACAACCGGCAGATCCGCGAGGCCGCCAAGCTGATGACCGCGGCCCGCAAGCCGGTGCTCTACGTCGGCGGCGGCGTGATCCGCGGTGAAGCCACCGCGGAACTGGCGGCGCTGGCCGAACTCACCGGTATCCCCGTCGTCACCACGCTGATGGCGCGCGGTGCGTTCCCGGACAGCCACCGGCAGAACCTCGGTATGCCCGGCATGCACGGCACCGTCTCCGCGGTGGCCGCGCTGCAGCGCAGCGACCTGCTCATCGCACTGGGGACACGCTTCGACGACCGGGTGACCGGCAAGCTGGAGTCGTTCGCCCCGGAGGCCAAGGTGATCCACGCCGACATCGACCCCGCGGAGATCGGCAAGAACAGGCACGCCGACGTGCCGATCGTCGGTGACATCAAGGCGGTCCTCACCGACCTGCTCGACGTGCTGCGCCGTGACGGCGCCTCCGACCGCATCGAGATCGACGATTGGTGGACCTACCTGCAGAACGTGCAGGACACCTACCCGCTGAGCTACGGGCCGCAGAGCGACGGCAGCCTGTCACCCGAGTACGTCATCGAAAGTCTGGGGAAGCTCGCCGGACCCGACGCCATCTACGTGGCCGGTGTCGGGCAGCACCAGATGTGGGCCGCACAGTTCATCTCCTACGAGAAGCCCAAGACGTGGCTGAACTCGGGTGGGCTGGGCACCATGGGCTACGCGGTGCCCGCGGCGATGGGCGCCAAGATGGGTTGCCCGGATACCGAGGTGTGGGCCATCGACGGGGACGGGTGCTTCCAGATGACCAACCAGGAGCTGGCCACCTGCGCGATCGAGGGCATCCCCATCAAGGTGGCGGTGATCAACAACGGCAACCTCGGCATGGTGCGGCAGTGGCAGACGCTGTTCTACGAAGAGCGGTACAGCCAGACTGATCTGTCCACCCATTCGCGGCGCATCCCGGACTTCGTCAAGCTGGCCGAGGCGCTCGGCTGCGTCGGATTGCGTTGTGAGCGTGAGGAAGATGTGGCAGACGTGATCAATCAAGCCCGGGCGATCAACGATCGGCCGGTGGTCATCGACTTCACCGTCGGCGCCGACGCCCAGGTGTGGCCGATGGTGGCCGCAGGCACCAGCAACGACGAGATCCAGGCGGCGCAGGGAATCCGGCCGTTGTTCGGCGATCCGGAAGAGGGACACGCATGAGCACCGCTGCTCCGCGCACACACACGCTGTCGGTGCTCGTGGAGGACAAACCGGGCGTACTCGCCCGCGTCGCGTCGCTGTTCTCCCGGCGCGGCTACAACATCCAGTCGCTGGCCGTCGGCGCCACCGAGCACAAGAATCTCTCCCGGATGACCATCGTGGTCGATGTCGAGGATTCACCGTTGGAGCAGATCACCAAGCAGCTCAACAAGCTGATCAACGTGATCAAGATCGTCGAGCAGGACGAGGAGACCACCGTCTCCCGCGAGCTCGCGCTGATCAAGGTCCGCACCGATGCGTCCACCCGTGGCCAGGTGATCGAAGCGGTCAACCTGTTCCGCGCCAAGGTCGTCGACGTCTCGAACGAGTCGCTGACCGTCGAGGCCACCGGAACGCCTGAAAAGATCGAAGCGCTGTTGCGGGTGCTCGAGCCCTACGGTGTCCGCGAGATCGTCCAGTCCGGGGTGGTGTCGCTGTCCCGCGGCCCCCGCGGTATCAGCACCAAGTAATGATTCGAAAAGCAAAGAGAAGAAAGAAGATCCACGAAGATGGCAGTTGAGATGTTCTACGACGACGACGCAGACCTGTCGGTCATCCAAGGTCGCAAGGTCGGCGTCATCGGGTACGGCAGCCAGGGTCATGCGCACTCGCTGAGCCTGCGCGACTCGGGTGTGCAGGTGAAGGTCGGTCTCAAGGAGGGCTCCAAGTCCCGCGAGAAGGTGACTGAGCAGGGCCTCGAGGTGGACACCCCCGCAGAGGTCGCCAAGTGGGCCGACGTGATCATGGTGCTCGCACCCGACACCGCCCAGGCCGACATCTTCAAGAACGACATCGAGCCGAACCTCAACGACGGTGACGCGCTGTTCTTCGGTCACGGCCTGAACATCCACTTCGACCTGATCAAGCCGCCGGCCAACGTGACGGTCGGCATGGTCGCGCCGAAGGGGCCCGGGCACCTGGTGCGTCGCCAGTTCGTCGACGGCAAGGGAGTGCCCTGCCTGATCGCGGTCGACCAGGACCCCAAGGGTGAGGGCCAGGCTCTGGCGCTGTCCTACGCCAAGGGCATCGGCGGCGCCCGGGCCGGCGTCATCAAGACCACGTTCAAGGACGAGACCGAGACCGATCTGTTCGGTGAGCAGGCCGTGTTGTGCGGCGGTACCGAAGAACTGGTCAAGACCGGCTTCGAGGTCATGGTCGAGGCCGGGTACGCGCCCGAGCTCGCCTACTTCGAGGTGTTGCACGAGCTCAAGCTGATCGTCGACCTGATGTACGAGGGCGGCATCGCGCGGATGAACTACTCGGTGTCCGACACTGCGGAATTCGGTGGCTACCTGTCCGGCCCGCGGGTCATCGACGCCGACACCAAGGAGCGGATGCGCGGCATCCTCAAGGACATCCAGGACGGCAGCTTCGTCAAGGAGCTCGTCGCCAACGTCGAGGGCGGCAACAAGCGACTCGAGAAGCTGCGCAAGGAGAATGCCGAACACGCCATCGAGGTGACCGGCAAGAAGCTGCGTGACCTGATGAGCTGGGTCGATCGCCCGATCACCGAAACTGCCTAGTTTCCTTGTGATTTCGGTGTAGTTCGTCACGCTGAGCGAGACGAACTACACCGATTTCGCGTCTAGGACAGGCGGTCGGCCACCCCGACCACGCGGCGCGCCAGGTGATCGAGCGCGTCCAGCGTGGCGCCTTCGAGGTCGTTGCTGTTTTCCGGGCCGGTGACGTGCCCGACGCCGTAGGGGTTGCCGTCGGCGAACTTGACGCCGTCGGTGTATCCGGGCGGCACGATGATGCCGCCGAAGTGCATCAGGGAGATGTAGAGGGTGATCAGCGTCGTCTCCTGACCGCCATGCGCGGTTTGTGACGAGGTGAACGCGGCGTAGACCTTGTCGGCGAGCTTGCCTTGAGCCCAGAGGCCACCCAGTGAGTCGATGAAATTGCGGAACTGTGATGCCGCGTTGCCGAAACGGGTCGGCGATCCGAAGATCACCGCGTCGGCCCAGACGATGTCGTCACCGGTGGCTGCCGGGAGATCCTTGGTTGCTTCGTAATTGGCCGTCCACGCGGTGTTCTTGGCGAAGGACTCGGGATCCCGTGTCTCGGCGATGTGCCGTACCCGGACCTCCGCGCCCGCAGACTCGGCTGTCGCTGCGACCCGGTTGGCCATTGTGGTGCCGTGCCCGGTCGCCGAGTAGTAGATGACCGCGAGTTTTGTCATGCGAACAGCGTACTCACGGCGACAGGTTCGGCATGTCCCTGATGCCGAACTCCTTGCGCAAAACCGTGCGGGCGGCGTAGTACCCCGACATGCCGTGCACCCCACCGCCGGGCGGGGCCGCCGATGAGCACAGGTACGCCTTCGGGATCGGCGTCGACCACGGATCCCAGCGCAGTGCGGGACCGGTGAGCGCGCTGAACATGTTGTTGCCGCCGACGCCGATGTCTCCGCCGACGAGGTTGGCGTTGTGGTCGGCCAGTCGCGCCGCAGGCACGCTGCGCACACCGACGACCAGATCCCGGAAGC
>NZ_JBAUJR010000291.1:0-16111 GCF_049683935.1 Mycobacterium sp.
GACTCATCAACGCCCGTGGCTACGGCCACCACTCCGCCGAATCCCTGACCTCGATGATCTACCTCATGCTCGGCGGAATCAGCCCAAAACTACCCACTAAAAGGTGAGGAGTCGCACATACATTCGATTATCGCCCACGGGTCTGACATCCGATGTGTCATCTACCAAGACATCGGTGACAGTTCTGCATCAAGACATCGGTGACACTTCGAGGGTTCTTGGTGGTGACACTTCTGCACCGAGGCTGCGGGGGTGGCCGTCAATTGACCGATCGATCCTGTTGTGCGCCTGGCAATCCCGCACTGAGCTGATGACGCGCCAAGGCTAGGGCGCGGCCGCGTGCAATGTACTGACATCAGAGGTCTGACATTGGACAGGAATCTGTCGACTACGGGAAACCCCGTCGCGCTGGCTCGAGGGAGTTGGCTCAGCGGCTTCTGCGCCGGCGGAGCCATTTACGGACTCTCCCGCCGACTTCGGAACTGCCTGCGCCGTACGAAGGCTCAGTGGTCGCCGGCGGCTCAATGGAGTCGGATCCGTCGAACTCGGGGTCGACCTCAGCGGTCAATGCTTCGGCAACCGAGGCGCCCTCAACCGCGACCTGCTCCGGATCGACAGCCTCTTCGGCAAGGCCGGCATCCGACTCGGAAGATTCGCTTGGGTCGGCAGTCTCGTCGAGCTCGGACTCCGCAGACTCGGTGTCAATTTCAGCAGCCAGCGCATCTGCCACCGAGGCGCCCTCGACCGCAAGGGCCGGAACCCCATCGGCGGCATCGTCCACCGTCGAGGCATCGTCGGCGGTCTCCGCCGCTTCATCGCCTTCTACAGCCTCGGCATCGTCAGCGCCGGGTTCGGTCTCGACCTCAGCAGCCAACTCCTCGGCTGCCGACTCACCCTCAACCGCATCGTCGTGCACAACAGACGCATCCTCGACAGCCTCAGCCACCTCGACGCCCTCAACCGAACCCAAACCCTCGGCCTCGGCACCCCCCACAGCCGCGGCATCCACAACACCGGGCTCCGAAACTTCAGGCTCAGCCTCGACCTCAGTCGCTGAATCTTCGGCAGCCGACTCGCCGTCGCTCCCATCAGCCGCCTCATCGCCTTCCGCGACCTCAACAACCGCGGCGTCGTCTACGCCCGACTCAGCCTCAACCTCAGCAGCCAACTCCTCAGCAGCAGACTCACCCTCGACCGCATCGTCGTGCACAACCGCTGCATCCTCGACAGCCTCAGCCACCTCGGCACCCTCAACCGAACCCAGACCCTCGGCCTCAGCTCCCGGCTCGCCGCCGCCTAACGCCTCGACATCGTCAACACCAGGCTCCGAAACCTCAGGCTCAGCCCCGACCTCAGTCCCTGAATCTTCGGCAGCCGCCTCGTCGCCTTCTGCTACCTCAGAGTCATCAACAACCGCGGCGTCGTCTACCTCAGGCTCAGCCTCAACCTCAGCGGCCAACTCCTCAGCAGCCGACTCACCCTCAACCGCATCCTCGCGCACAACCGCCGCATCCTCGACGGCCTCAGCCACCTCGGCACCCTCAACCGAACCCAGACCCTCGACCCCAGCTCCCGGCTCGCCGCCCTCCACCGCCTCGACACCCTCGGCGTCAGGCTCGTCGTCGACATCAGCGGCCAATTGTTTCGCGTCGGACCCGCCCGCCACGGCAGCGTCGTGGACAACCGACGCGCCAGAGAGTGTTCCAGCCATCTCGTCGCCCTCGACCGAACCCAGACCGCTGGAATCACCATCCGAACCGTCGAGTTCGTCGGCTTCGGCCTCGTCGTCGGCGACCGCTTCCGTTTCCACCGACTCCAAGTCCTCGGCCGCAGCTTCGGTTTCGAGGCTCTCAGCCTCGACGTCCGCAGCGAGAGCCTCGGCTTCGAGACCCGCTGCAACCGCATCGTCGTGGACCACCGACGCACCGTCGACGGCGCCGGTGACCTCCTCACCCTCGACCGAGCCCAAGCCACCTGTATCGGCGGACTCCGCCTCCAGTTCAGCGGCCAGAGCCTCGGTCTCGGCCGCCTCGGCTACCGACTGCTCGTCGTCCTCTTCTGCAGCCTTGGCGGCCGCGACCACACCGGTCGTTGATGCGGCGACCACCAGATCCTTGGCCAACTCCTCGACGACGCTCTCGTCGTCCGCGTCAGCGGTTTGTTTGCCTCGCAGCGTCGCGGGATCCTCACGGCCTTTCGGCGCCGACATGACGTACACGACCGCGCCGATGAAAACGAACGTCGCCGTGAAGGCGTTGATTCGGATCCCAGCGAGCAGGGTGGCGGTATCGCTGCGCATCAGTTCGATCCAGAACCGACCGACGCAATAGCCCGCGACGTACATCGCGAACAGCCGGCCGTGCCCGATCCGGAACCTGCGGTCGATGAGGATCAGTGCCGCGAAAATCAGCAGGTTCCACAGCAACTCGTACAGGAAGGTCGGATGGACCACTTCGACCAGTTGGCCGGTGGACACCCCGTTGAGCGAGTCGAGCACGCCGTTGGCATTGCGGCGCTCGTAGATCTCCAGACCCCATGGCACCGTCGTGGGACGGCCGTAGAGCTCCTGGTTGAAGTAGTTTCCGAGACGACCGATCGCTTGGGCGAGAATGATTCCCGGCGCGATCGCGTCTCCGAATGCGGGTAGCGGTATCCCGTTCCGTCGGCACGCGATCCACGCACCGATTGCGCCCAGGGCGACAGCGCCCCAGATCCCGAGGCCACCGTCCCAGATCCGCAGCGCCGCGGCGAAGCCCGCGCCGTCCTCCCCGAAGTAGGTGCGCCAGTCGGTGAGGACGTGATAGACGCGGCCGCCGATGAGTCCGAACGGCACCGCCCACAGGGCGACGTCGTAGATGACGCCGGGTTCACCTCCCCTGGCCACCCAACGCCGGTCGCCGAGCACCAACGCGGCGATGATTCCGGCGACGATGCACAGGGCGTAGGCGCGCAGCGGCAGCGGCCCCAACTGCCACACGCCCTGAGCCGGGCTCGGGATGTATGCCAGAACCGTCGTCGTCACGCAGTGATCCTCTGCCGCACTCCGTGGGCCAGTTCCTCGGTCAGTGACCGTAGGGCGGGAATGCCCTCCTTGAGCGCGGACACCAGCGCTGAGCCGACGATGACTCCGTCCGCGTACGCGCCGATCTCGGCTGCCTGCTCACGGGACCGCACCCCGAGGCCGACCCCCACCGGGATGTCGGAGATCGCCTTGACCCTGCTGACGAGCTCCGGCGCGGCGTTCGACACGGCGTCGCGCGCCCCGGTGACTCCCATCGTCGATGCCGCGTAGACGAACCCGCGAGACGCCTGCACGGTTTCGGCCAACCGCTGCGGAGTCGACGACGGCGCCACCAGGAAGATCCTGTCCAGGTCGTGCGCCTCGGAGGCCTCCAGCCACTGCTGCGCCTCATCGGGGATCAGATCCGGGGTGATCATCCCGAGTCCGCCGGCCGACGCGAGGTCACGGGCGAAGGAGTCAACGCCCTTGCGCAACACCAGGTTCCAGTATGTCATCACGACTGCGCGGCCACCGGCATTGCTGATCGCCTCGACCGCGCGCAACGTATCGCTCACCCGGACACCGCTGCTCAACGCCGCCTCCGTGGCTGCCGCAATGGTGGGTCCGTCCATCCCCGGATCGGAGTACGCAATACCGACCTCGACCAGATCGCACCCCGATTCGACGAGTGCGGTCATCGCCGAGATCGACGTCTGCACATCGGGAAAGCCGGTGGGCAGATACCCGATCAGCGCTGACCGGCCTTCGTCGCGACAGGAGTCGAACAGACTCGCCAGCCGACTCACGGTGCGTCTCCGAGTAGGCCGAACCACTTGGCCGCTGTCTCGACGTCTTTGTCGCCGCGGCCAGAGAGGTTCACCAGGATGATCGAACCCGGTCCGAGCTCCGAGCCGAGCTTCAATGCTCCTGCGACGGCATGGGCGGACTCGATGGCCGGGATGATCCCCTCGGCACGACTCAACAGCGACAGTGCGTCCATCGCCTCGGTGTCGGTGATCGGTTCGTAGCGGGCCCTACCCACGTCCTTGAGCAGCGCATGCTCGGGTCCGACGCCCGGATAGTCCAAACCCGCAGAGATCGAGTGGGATTCGACGGTCTGGCCGTCTTCGTCCTGCAGCAGGTAGGAGTAGGAGCCCTGGAATGCGCCCGGCGACCCTCCGGTGAATGTGGCTGCGTGCCTACCGGTTTCGACCCCGTCGCCGGCCGCCTCGTAGCCGACGAGTCGTACTCCCGGGTCGTCGATGAACGCGTGGAAGATACCGATCGCATTGGATCCGCCACCCACACAGGCGACAACCGCCTCGGGCAACCGGCCCGCCTGATCCAGCATCTGGGCGCGGGCCTCGAGTCCGATCACCCGCTGGAAGTCACGCACCATCATCGGGAACGGGTGGGGACCCGCCGCTGTACCGAAGCAGTAGTAGGTTTCGTCGGCGTTGGTCACCCAGTCCCGGAACGTCTCGTTGATCGCGTCCTTGAGGGTCTTGGATCCGGACTCGACCGGTACCACCGTCGCACCCAGCAGTCGCATCCGGGCCACATTGAGCGCTTGGCGCGCGGTGTCGACCGCACCCATGTAGATCACACACTCGAGCCCCAGCAGCGCACATGCCGTCGCCGATGCCACCCCGTGCTGGCCTGCGCCTGTCTCGGCGATCACCCTGGTCTTACCCATTTTGCGGGCCAGCAGGGCCTGACCGAGAACGTTGTTGATCTTGTGAGAACCGGTGTGGTTGAGGTCTTCTCGCTTCAGGAAGATCCGGGCCCCGCCGGCATGTTCGCTGAGTCGCTCGGCCTCGTACACCGGGGACGGGCGCCCGGTGTAATGCTTCTGCAGGCGATCCAGTTCATCGAGGAAGGTCTGGTCGCCGCGGGCCTTCTCATAGGCCGCGGTGACCTCCTCGATGACGGCCATCAGCGCCTCGGGGACATACCTGCCGCCGTACGCGCCGAAATGTCCCCGTGCGTCAGGGTCATGGGCGGTGGGTTCGGCCACGGCCGCACTGGCGCGCGGTAGTTCGGGGCCGGCGTGTTCGGCCACTTAACGTGAGGGTTTCGGGCAAGACGGATGGGTGCCTGCGGTGACCAGGTCCGCGACGGCGCTACGTGGGTCACCGCTGGTGACCAGTCCCTCGCCGACGAGGACTGCGTCAGCGCCCGCACCGGCATAGGCCAGCAGATCGGCGGTACCCCGCACCCCCGATTCGGCGATCCGGATGACGTTGCTCGGCAGGCCCGGCGCGATCCGTGCGAAGCAGTCCCGGTCGACCTCGAGTGTCTTAAGGTCGCGTGCGTTCACACCGATCACCGAGGCGCCGGCCTGCAGTGCGCGGTCCGCCTCCTCCTCGGTGTGAACCTCGACGAGTGCCGTCATCCCCAGCGACTCGGTGCGCTCGAGCAGCGACTCGAGCGCGGGTTGTTCGAGCGCCGCGACGATGAGCAACAGCATGTCGGCACCATGGGCCCGGGCCTCGTGGATCTGGTACGGCCAGATGATGAAGTCCTTGCGCAGCACCGGAATCGACACCGCGGCGCGAACCGCGTCCAAGTCGTCCAGCGAGCCGTTGAAGCGGCGCTGTTCGGTCAGCACGCTGATGACCCGGGCACCACCGTCCTGGTAGGCGCGGGCAAGCTTCGCGGGGTCTGCGATCGACGCCAACTCGCCACGTGACGGGCTGGCGCGCTTCACCTCGGCGATGACCCCGATGCCCGGCGCACGCATGGCGGTCATCACGTCGATCGGCTTGCGCGCGTTCTTTGCCCGCTCCTTGACCTCCGCCAGGCTCACGACGGCCTCGCGGGCAGCAACGTCGGCGCGGACTCCTTCGAGAATAGAGTCGAGGACGGTCGCCGAACCCATAGGTGTCGCTTCCCTTCCCCTTACGGCCGCTTGATTCCTAACGAAGGGTAGTCGCCACCACGCCACCGTCGATCACCGCCCCTTGTTGTCTGTGTTGGTCGGGTCCCGCCCCTCGTCGAGGGCATCCCAGATCATCCGCTCGGACATCGCGGTCGCCGGTTGATCGGTCTCCGTCGGCGGACGACGGACGTAGCGCTGGGTGTCGGATCGACCCTTGGTCGCTGACCGCATCAGCAGCACTGCACCCAGCAGCGACAGCCCTGCCGCGACCAGCGTGACGACGGCGCCACCATAGTGGCGCTCGGTGCCGAGCAGGTCGGCCACCGGCACCTCGGCCAGCTGCGCGGCCCGGACGCCGACGTCCACGGTCACCCACAGACTGATCGCCAGATACCCCATTCCGACGCTCGCCACCGCCACCAGCACCGCCAGCGACCGCAACAACCACCCGCGCACGGCCAGCGCCGCGACCGCGGCCGCCGCCACCATTAGTGCCAGTGGGATGAGCGCCGTCGACCACGTCGCTCCGGAGAGATCAGCCGATCTCGGATGCCCCAGTCCGTCGAACGAGCTGACCTTCACCCAGGTCAGCTGCGACGCCCCCCACAGGGCCGCCGCGGCGAGCGCCAGGGAGAGCTGAGCGACGCGGATCATGGTTCGCTCAACGTCTCGGCCGCTGCGATCGCACTCAACACCGCGCGGGCCTTGTTGGCCGCCTCGTTGTACTCGTAGGGACCGTTGGAATCGGCGACGACGCCGCCTCCGGCTTGTACATAGCCTGTGCCGTTGCGCATCAGGGCCGTTCGGATCGCGATCGCGAAGTCGGCATTGCCGGCGAAGTCGAGATACCCGAGGACACCGCCGTAGAGCCCGCGACGAGTCTTCTCGACCTCCTCGATCAACTCCATGGCCCGGACCTTCGGGGCGCCGGACAGAGTCCCGGCCGGGAAGCACGCGGTCACCGCGTCCAGCGCAGTCCGGCCCTCGGCGAGCATTCCGGTCACCGTCGACACCAGGTGCATGACGTGGCTGTAGCGCTCGATGTGGCTGTAGTCCTCCACCCGGACCGTGCCCGGGGTGCAGACGCGCCCCAGATCGTTGCGTCCGAGGTCGACGAGCATCAGGTGCTCGGCGCGCTCCTTCTCGTCGGACAGCAACTCCTTCTCCAGGAGAAGGTCCTCTTCCTCGCTGTCCCCGCGCCACCTGGTACCGGCGATCGGGTGGGTGGTCGCGCGCCCTTCCTTGACCGTGACGAGCGCCTCGGGGCTGGAGCCGACGATCGAGAAGTCCAGTCCCCCTTCGTGGTCGGGCACGTTGAGCAGGTACATGTACGGGCTGGGGTTGGTGACCCGCAGCATCCGGTAGACGTCCAGCGGATCGGCGTCGGTATCCATCTCGAAACGCTGAGACGGCACCACCTGGAAGGCTTCACCTGCCTCGATGTCCCCGACGAGCTTGTCGACGATCGCGGTGTACTCCTCGACGGTGCGCTGGGACCGGTGCGCCGACGCGGGACGACTGAACGTCGCCACCGTCGACTTGAGCGGTTCGGCCAGCGCGGCCGTCATCACGTCGAGCCTGGCCACCGCATCGTCGTACGCCCAGTCGACGCGGTCGTCGGTGCCGTTCCAGTTGACCGCGTTGGCGATCAACGTGATGGTGCCCTCGTGGTGGTCCACCGCCGCGACGTCGGTCGCCAGCAGCAGCAGCATGTCGGGCAGACCCAGGTCGTCGACGGTCAGTTCGGGCAGCCTCTCGAGGCGGCGCACCATGTCGTAGGCGAAGAACCCGACCAGCCCGGACGACAGCGGCGGCAGGCCCGGAAGCGCGGCGGTCTCCAGCAGCGTGAGCGTCCTGCGCAGCGCTTCGAGCGGGTCACCGCCGGCGGGCGCATCCTGCGGGGTGACCCCCAGCCACACCGCCTCCCCGTCGCGAACCGTCAGCGCCGACGGCGCACCCGCCCCGATGAACGACCACCGTGACCACGACCGCCCGTTCTCCGCCGATTCGAGGAGGAACGTGCCCGGACGGTTCGCCGCCAGCTTGCGGTACGCCGAGAGCGGCGTCTCGCTGTCGGCCAGCACCTTGCGGATCACCGGGACGACGCGGTGCTCGGCGGCCAGCGCCCGGAAGTCCTCGCGCGAGGTGGTCAACAGCACGTTGCCATCCTCCCAGAAGTACCGTTGTGTCCATGACACAGGTCAAACCGGGTGATCAAGTGACGGACTTCGAACTACCAGACCAGACAGGCACCACGAGGACGCTCACCGGACTGCTCGCCGACGGGCCGATCGTGTTGTTCTTCTACCCCGCCGCGATGACGCCCGGCTGCACCAAGGAGGCCTGCCACTTCCGCGATCTGGCCGGCGACTTCGCCGCCGTCGGCGCCAGCAGGGTGGGAATCAGTGCCGACTCGGTGGACAAGCAGGCGAAGTTCGCCGACCAGCAGAAGTTCGACTATCCCCTGCTGTCGGACACCGACGGCGTCGTGGCGACACAGTTCGGGGTCAAGCGTGGGCTGCTCGGCAAGCTGATGCCGGTGAAGCGGACCACGTTTGTCATCGACACCGATCGCACCGTGCTCGAGGTCATCGCCAGCGAGTTCAGCATGGACACCCACGCAGACAAAGCGCTCGACGTGCTGCGACGGCGTTAAGCCTCGGGCGTCAGCAGCTGATCCGCGTCGAAGCACGTGTGGTCGCCGGTGTGGCACGCGCCGCCGACCTGATCGACCTCGAGCAGCACCGTGTCACCGTCACAATCCAGGCGTACCGAGTGCACGTGCTGCGTGTGCCCCGACGTGGCACCCTTGATCCACTGCTCGCCGCGGGAACGCGAAAAGTAGGTCGCCTCACGGGTTTCCAACGTCCGGGCCAGCGCGTCGTCGTCCATCCAGGCGACCATCAGCACCTGACCCGTCGCGTGTTCCTGTACCACAGCGGTGAACAGGCCGTCCGCGTTGCGTTTCAGCCGACCCGCAATCCGGCTGTCGAGAGTCACCTCTGCCCTCGGCTCTTCGCGCAAGCGCTCATCGCACCACGATCCCTTCGGCCGCCATCGCCGCCTTCACCTGGCCGATGGTCAGCTCCCGGAAGTGGAAGACGCTGGCCGCCAGGACGGCGTCAGCACCTGCAACAACAGCCGGCGCAAAATCTTCCACCGCACCGGCGCCGCCACTCGCGATCATCGGCACCGTCACCGCGCCACGCACGGCGCGCAGCATTCGCAGGTCGAAACCCGCCTTGGTGCCGTCGTAGTCCATCGAGTTCAGCAGAATCTCCCCGACACCCAGTTCCGCTCCGCGGGCCGCCCACTCGACGGCATCGATGCCGGTGCCGCGGCGGCCGCCGTGGGTCGTCACCTCCCACCCCGAGGTGGTCGGCTCGGCGCCGTCCGGAACGGTGCGGGCGTCCACCGACAGCACGATGCACTGCGAGCCGAACTGCCGCGACAACTCCGAGAGCAACTCCGGGCGCGCGATCGCGGCGGTGTTGACCGCGACCTTGTCGGCACCGGCGCGCAACAGGACGTCGACATCGGCCACCGAGCGCACCCCACCGCCGACCGTGAGAGGGATGAACACCTGCTCGGCGGTTCGCCGCACCACCTCGAGCATGGTGGCACGGCCCGACGAGGACGCCGTCACATCGAGGAACGTCAACTCGTCGGCACCCTCCGCGTCGTAGGCGGCAGCAAGCTCGACGGGATCGCCTGCGTCACGCAGGTTCTCGAAGTTGACACCCTTGACCACCCGGCCGGCGTCGACGTCCAGGCACGGGATCACCCGGGTCGCGACGTCACCCGCCCGCTTCACCGGAAGTCCCTCGGGTCCCCGACGGAACGGACGATCTCGAGCATCTGTTCGTGCACGCCGGGCGCGGCCACCAGCGCCGAGGGTGAGGAGACCGTCCACGGCTCGCCCGCGAGGTCGGTGACCACCCCGCCGGCCGCGCGCACCAACGCCACACCTGCCACGTGGTCCCAGGCGTGATGGCCGAAACTGATGGCACCGCCGAGCACTCCGGCCGCAACGTAGGCGAGGTCGATTCCGGTCGCGCCGTGCATCCGCAGCCGCGAACACTCCCGGCTCAGACCCTCGAGGACCGCGACCCGATACCGGCCCGGGTAGTGGCCGCGGGAGTCGATGTTGAAGGTGCCGATGCCGACGATGGAGTCCGAAAGCGCTGCCGTCTGCAACGAGTCGAGTTCGTCACCGTTGCAGCGCACCGGCCCGTCGACGATCGCGGTGTAGCGCTGGGCCGTGAACGGCAACCACGTCAGCCCCAGCACCGGCTCACCGTCGGCGAGCAGCCCCAGCAGGATGGCCGCCATCGGCAGACCCGCGGCGTAGTTGAATGTGCCGTCGATGGGGTCGAGCACCCACACCAGCTCGGCGTCCAGCGGTTCTCCGCCGAACTCCTCGCCGTGCACGCCGATGCCGGTCAGCTTCGTCAGCTCGGCCACCACCCGGCGCTCGATGGCGAGGTCCACCTCGGTGGCGAAGTCGTTGCCCTTCTTGGCGACTGCGGAATCGGCGCGATGCCCTGCGACGAACTGAGCCGAGGCGGCGTCGAGCACCCCTGCCGCGGTGGCGAGCAGATCGGCCAGCTGGTCCTGAGCCAGTGTCACGTGGCGACCGCGGCCAGTGCCTGCGGCAACGTGAATCGCGCTGCGTACAGCGCCTTCCCGACGATGGCACCCTCCACGCCTCGGTCGGTCAGGGTGGCGATCGCCCGCAGGTCGTCCAGGCTCGACACCCCACCGGAGGCGATGACCGGTGCCTCGGTCCGCTCGGTCACCTTGCTCAGCAGATCCAGGTTCGGGCCGTTGAGGGTGCCGTCCTTGGTGACGTCGGTGACGACGAAGCGCGAACATCCCTCGCGGTCAAGACGTTCCAGAACCGGCCACAGGTCTCCCCCGTCGGTTTCCCAGCCGCGGCCCCGCAACCGGTGCTCACCGTCGGTGATCTTGACGTCGAGCCCGACAGCCACCTGTTCGCCGTGCTCGGCCACGACCTTGGCGCACCACGTCGGATTCTCCAACGCCGCCGTGCCCAGGTTCACGCGGGCACAGCCGGTGGCCAGCGCCGCGGCCAGCGACTCGTCGTCTCGGATGCCTCCCGACAGTTCCACCGCGACATCGAGTTTGCCGACCACCTCGGCGAGCAGTTCGCGGTTGGACCCGCGGCCGAACGCGGCATCGAGGTCCACCAGGTGGATCCACTCGGCGCCGTCGCGTTGCCAGGTCATCGCCGCCTCCAGAGCCGACCCGTACTCGGTCTCGCTGCCGGCCTGCCCCTGCACCAGACGCACTGCGCGGCCGTCGACCACGTCGACGGCAGGTAACAGGATCAGGCGTGCGGACGCGTTCGCTCCGGTCGGATTCACAGCGGTCAACTTAACGCCCCCACCCAGTTCGACAGCAACTCAGCGCCCGCGTCACCGCTCTTCTCCGGATGGAACTGTGTCGCGGCCAGCGGTCCGTCCTCGACCGCGGCCAGGAACGGCACCTCGTGACTGGCCCAGGTCAGCAGGGCCTCCGGCGCACCCTCCCACTGCTGGGCGGCGTAGGAGTGCACAAAGTAGAAGCGGGTGTCGGGATCCATCCCCTTGAACAGCACGCTGTCCGCGGGGGCATCCACGACGTTCCATCCCATGTGCGGGATCACCGGCGCGTCCAACCGGACGACCGCTCCCGGCCACTGTCCGCAGCCGGTCGTCTCGACACCGAACTCGACTCCGCGGGCGAACAGGATCTGCATGCCCACACACACCCCCAGCACCGGTCGTCCGGCGGCCAACCGGTCCGCGATGATCTTCTCGCCGCCGATCGTGCGAAGACCGGTCATGCACGCCTCGTAGGCACCGACCCCGGGTACCACCAGCCCGTCGGCGGCCATGGCGGCTGCCGGGTCGGCGGTGACCTCGACATCGGCGCCGACGCGCTCGAGAGCGCGCTGGGCCGAGCGCAGGTTGCCCGACCCGTAGTCCAGAACGACGAGCTTGCGTGTCACAGCGTCCCTTTGGTGGACGGCACACCCGTCACCCGTGCGTCGTATTCGACGGCTTGGCGTAGCGCGCGGGCCACCGCCTTGTACTGCGCCTCGGTGATGTGGTGCGGGTCTCGACCGTAGAGGGTGCGCACGTGCAGCGCGATCCGGGCGTTGAACGCCAGGGATTCGAACACGTGCCGGTTCACGACGGTGTGGTACGGCGCCGAGGTGCCGGCGATGGTGAACTCGACCATGTAGTCGGGCTCACCGGTGTGGACGAAGTAGGGACGGCCGGAGACGTCGACGGCGGCGTGTGCCAGCGTCTCGTCCATCGGGATGAACGCGTCCCCGAAACGACGGATCCCCTTCTTGTCACCGAGTGCCTGACCCAGTGCCTGACCGAGCACGATCGCGGTGTCCTCGATGGTGTGATGGCCCTCGATGTCGATGTCGCCCAGCGCCTTCACCGTCAGATCGAAACTGGCGTGGGTGCCCAGCGAGGTGAGCATGTGATCGAAGAACGGCACGCCGGTCTGCACGCTGACCACCCCGGTGCCGTCGAGGTCGAGTTCGACGACGATGTCGGATTCCTTGGTCGTGCGTTCGACTTTCGCGCGACGGGACGTGCGGACTGGTTCGCTCACGATGCTCCTATTCGGGCGCTGGCGGCCAGCAGCGCGTCATTCTCGTCGACCAGGCCGATGGTGGTGCGCAGGTAGCCGGGGATTCCGACGTCGCGGATCAGCACCCCGTCGTCCAGGTAGCGCTGCCAGGTGGCGGGTGCGTCGGCGAACCGGCCGAACATCACGAAGTTCGCATCGCTGGGTATCACCCGGAAACCCAAGGTGGTCAACGCCTCTGACACCCTGTTGCGTTCCGCGATCAGCGTCGCGACGCTGCCCAGGGTGTCGTCGGCGTGGCGGAGCGCGGCGCGGGCGGCGGCCTGCGTCACCGCCGACAGGTGGTAGGGCAGGCGCACCAGCAACATGGCGTCGATGACCGCGGGCGCGGCGATGAGGTAACCCAACCGACCGCCGGCAAAGGCGAACGCCTTGCTCATGGTGCGGGTCACGACCAGCTTGGTCGGGTGCTCGTCGAGCAGGCCGATGGCGCTGGGTTGCGAGGAGAACTCGCCGTAGGCTTCGTCGACGATCATGATGCCGCCGTCCATCGCCTCGAGCAGCAACCGCAGGTCCTCGATCGGAACGCTCTGGCCCGACGGGTTGTTCGGGCTGGCGAGGAACACGACGTCGGGGCGGTGCTCTTTGATCGCCTGCGCGGCGACCCCGACATCGAGGCTGAAGTCGTCGGCACGGTCGGCGACCAGCCAGGTGGTCTGGGTGCCGTCGGAGATGATCGGGTGCATCGAGTATGACGGGACGAAACCGATCGCGCTGCGCCCCGGTCCGCCGAACGCCTGCAGCAGTTGCTGCAGGATCTCATTGGAACCGTTTGCCGCCCAGACATTCTCGACGCCGACGGCGGTTCCGGTCTGGGCCGTCAGATAGCCGGCCAGGTCGGTGCGCAGCGCCACCGCGTCGCGGTCGGGGTAGCGGTGCAGTTCGCCGGCGATCGCCCGCACCGACGCGGTGATGTCGTCGATCAGTGCCTGTGTCGGAGGGTGCGGATTCTCGTTGGTGTTGAGCCGCACCGGCACCATCAATTGTGGTGCGCCGTAGGGTGATTTCCCGCGCAGATCGTCACGCAGCGGAAGATCGTCCAACGTCACCGCGTCGCCGGCGCTCACGTCTCGAACCTCCGGCGCACAGCCTCGCCGTGGCTGGGCAGGTTCTCGGCCCGAGCGAGCGTGATCACATGGCCCGACACATCTTTGAGCGCCGCCTCGGTGTAGTCGACGACGTGGATGCCACGGAGGAACGTCTGGACCGACAATCCGCTGGAGTGTCGGGCACACCCGGCGGTGGGCAGCACGTGGTTGGACCCCGCGCAGTAGTCACCCAGGCTGACCGGCGACCAGGGACCCACAAAAATCGCTCCGGCGGAACGGATCCGGCCTGCGACGGCGCTCGCGTCCTCCGTCTGGATCTCGAGGTGTTCTGCGGCGTAGGCGTTCACGGTGCGCACCCCGGCCTCGACGTCGTCGACCAGCACGATCGCGGACTGCTGCCCGCTCAGGGCGACCGTGACGCGCTCGCGGTGCACGGTCGTCTCCAGTTGACGTGCCAGCTCGCGGTCGGTCGCGTCGGCCAGCGTCGTGCTGTCGGTGACCAGCACGCTGGCAGCCAACTCGTCGTGCTCGGCCTGACTGATCAGGTCCGCGGCGACGTGGACCGGGTCGGCGGTGTGGTCGGCCAGGATCGCGATCTCCGTGGGACCGGCTTCGGCGTCGATCCCGACCTGCGAACGGCAGATCCGCTTGGCAGCGGTGACGTAGATGTTGCCGGGCCCGGTGATCATGTCCACCGGGGCCAACTCGCTACCGTCGGTGTCGGTGCCCCCGAACGCCAGCAGCGCCACCGCCTGCGCACCGCCGACGGCCCACACCTCGGTGACGCCGAGCAGCGCGGCCGCGGCCAGGATCGTCGGGTGCGGCAGGCCTTTGAAAGGTCCAGCATTCCCGGCCTGCGGCGGGCTCGCGATCACCAACGAGTCGACACCGGCGGTCTGTGCGGGCACCACATTCATCACGACACTCGACGGGTACACGGCGTTGCCGCCCGGAACGTAGAGCCCCACCCGCTCGACCGGGACCCAACGCTCGGTCACCGTGGCGCCCGGCGCCAGCGTGGTCGTGGTGTCGGTCCGCCGCTGGTCGGCATGCACAGCCCGGGCCCGTTCGATCGCCACCTCGAGCGCGGCTCGGACGTCGGAGTCGAGTTCGGTCAGCGCGGCGGTCAACCGTTCGACGGGCACCCGAACCCGATCGGGCCGGACACCGTCGAAGTTTGCGCCGTACTCGAGAGCGGCTTGGGCACCACGCTGCGCCACCGCCTCGACGATGGGCCTGACCTTGGGCACCATCACCTCGACGTCGGTGCCGCCGCGCGGCAGGGCGCCCCGCAGCCCGGCCGCAGACAGCGTGGTGCCACGCAGATCGATGCGCCGCAGGAGCCCTGGCGATACATTCACGCTGACCATTGTCCCAGAGCAGGCCAAATCGATTTGGAGGCGTCATGTCCGACCTACCGCGGATGTTCCCGGAGTGGCTGGACAGGATCCAGATCAAGTACCTGAACCCGGTCCTCAAACCGTTCGGGGGCCGGGTGCCGGGGCTGTCCGTCATCAAACACCGAGGTCGTACGTCCGATCGGCCCTACGAGACGGTGGTGACCGCATACCGCAAGGGCGATGAGCTCGCGATTGTGCTCGGCCACGGCAGGACCGACTGGGCCAGGAATGTCCTCGCCGCCGGGGAGGCCGACGTGACGCTGTTCCGTGACGAAGTCCACATCGTCAACCCGAGGATCGTGCCCAACGGCGACGACGTCGTCGCGCTGCCGGCGATGGCACGACGCCAGGCGAAGAGAGTTGCGGTGTTCTTGGCCGATATCGAATAGACATCGCCTGACAGACTTGCGCGATGACCTGGCAGATGTGGCTCGCCTTCTTCGGCGCGGCCATCGTGATCGCCGTGGCGCCTGGAGCCGGCGCGATCCAGTCGATGGCGACCGGTCTGACACACGGCGTCAAGCGCGGCTACTGGAACATCCTCGGGCTCGAGACGGGGTTGATGCTGCAGCTGGCACTGGTCGCAACCGGTTTGGGTGCCGCGGTGGCCAGCTCGATGCCGGCGTTCACCGTGATTAAGTGGGTCGGGGTGGCCTACCTGCTGTACCTGGCGATCCGGCAGTGGCGGGCCGTCGCAGTCGACCTGACCGCACAAGTCGACGGCGCCGTCGGTGCCGGCTACCGGTCGATGGTCGTCCGGGGGTTCCTGGTCAACGCCACCAATCCGAAATCCCTGCTGTTCTTCCTGGCCGTGATGCCGCAGTTCGTCGTCCCGACCGCGCCGCTGCTGCCGCAGTACCTGGCCATCGGGACGACCATGGTCCTGGTGGACCTGGTTGTCATGGGCCTCTACACCGGTCTGGCGGTGCGCCTGCTCACCTGGCTGCGGACGCCGCGGCAGCAGACCGCGCTGAACCGGGTGTTCTCCGGCTTGTTCGCCGCTGCCGCCCTTGTTCTGGGGTTCGGGCGCCGCGGCCCCGCCGCAGCCTGACTATCCGCACAGCCCGGCGATGGCGTCGCCGGCGGCCTCTGCCTGCTCGAGCCGGCC
>NZ_JBAUJR010000292.1:0-27688 GCF_049683935.1 Mycobacterium sp.
GTCGCGTACCGCGTCGGCGAGGCGCTTGAGCACCACGACGCCGGCACCCTCTCCGCGTCCGTAGCCGTCCGCGGCGTCGTCGAAGGTCTTGCAGCGGCCGTCGGGAGCGGTCGCCCCTGCGACGTCGAGCACCCGGGTCAGGCCGGGGCCGATGAGCGCGCTGACGCCACCGGCGAGCACCAGCGACGATTCGCCGTCACGCAGCAACTGGCACCCCTGATGCACTGCGACCAGCGACGCGGCGCAGGCAGCGTCGAGGGCGACGCTCGGGCCACGCAGGTCGAGGAGGTGCGACACCCGGTTGGCCACCCCGCACAGCGAGGTGCCGATCCCGGTCCACGCCTCGATGCCGGCAAGATCCTCCATGAGGAGCTTTCCGTAGTCGTCGGAGTTGACGCCCATCAGCACCGCGGTGTCACTTCCGGCCAGCGACCGCGGCGTTATGCCCGCGTGCTCCAACGCCTCCCACGACACCTCGAGCGCAAGGCGTTGCTGGGGGTCCATCAGTTCGGCCTCGCGCGGGGACACCCCGAAGAACTCGGCGTCGAACCCGGGCAGGTCGTCGAGGAAGGTGCCCCACCGTGTCGTCGCCCGCAGCACCGCGGCGTTGCGCGGGTCCCGCTGCAGGTACGGCTGCCATCGTTCGGCGGGTACCTCGCGCACGGCGCTGCCACCGGCCAGCAGGAACGACCAGAACTCGTCCGGGGTGGTGATGTCTCCCGCGAGGCGGCAGCCGATGCCGACGACGGCGATCGGCTCGGGAGCGGTGTGGTTAGCCTTCCCTAAGCCCGTCCTCGGCATGCGGAACATCCTGGCACAACGCCTGCACGGACAGGGAGGTACCCGCCCGGTCACCCGGGAGGAGCGTTTTACGTCACAGTCGCGGTGGCGGCTGGGCGCCGGCGTCGCCGGGGTCGACCTCGACCGCGTAGGACGTGATGGTGCGGATCTTCTCGCCGTCGAATTCGTAGACGGCGCAGCTCGCGACGGCGGTGACCCCGTCCGGGCGGACGTATCGGACGACCGTGTCCACGGCGACGACGTCGTCACCGGCCGCGGTGACACACCGGTCGAACTCGATCGACGTGCCCTCGAGGCTCTCCAGCGTGTCCCGGCACGTCTGCCGAACGGCGTCGCTCCCCTCGAGAACCATGTAACCGACGATCGTCCACTTCACGTCGGTGGCGAGGTGCTCGAGTGCGTCGTCGAAGCGGTGTTCGGAGAACGCGCGGCCGACTGCGCCGGGATCGAATGCCATGCAGCGACCGTAGCGCCCGCGACCCCGCGCACTGTATGAGTGGAGGCATGAAGCTATCCGGTGTTGGTCTGTGGAGTTCGCAGTTGCGTTACGGAAACCCGACGGAGGCCGCCGAGGCCGCCGCCGAACTCGACGAACTCGGGTTCCCCGCGCTGTGGATTCCCGATGTCGGTGGCCCGGTTCTCGATTCGGTCGACAACCTGCTGTCGGCCACGAAGCGGACCGTGATCGCCACCGGGATCCTCAACCTCTGGATGCACGACCCGGTGGAGGTCGCCGACCGCTATGCCACGCTGACCGAGACCCACGGCGAACGTTTCCTGCTCGGTATCGGGGTGAGCCACGCGCCGCTGATCGACTCCAAGGAGCCCGGCCTCTACCGCAAACCGCTGGCCGCCACGAAGGCCTTCCTCGACGGCCTGGACAGCGCGTCGCAACCGGTGCCGGTCGCGAACCGGGTGCTGGCCGCCCTCGGACCGAAGATGCTGCAACTCTCGGCGACCCGCGCCGGCGGTGCGCATCCCTATCTGGTCACTCCCGAGCACACCCACACCGCCCGCGAGGTGCTCGGCGACGGCCCGATGCTGCTGCCCGAACAGACCGTGATGCTGACCGATGACCGCGACCAGGCGCGCGCCGTCGGAGCCGACTGGCTGCGGTCCTATCTCGCGCTGCCGAACTATGCCAACAACCTGCTGCGGTCCGGATTCACCGAGGACGACGTCGCCTCGGTCAGCGACCGGTTGTTCGACGCGATCATCGCCTGGGGTGATGAGGACGCCATCCTCGCCCGGGTCGCAGAACACCGGGCGGCGGGTGCCGACCACGTCTGCGTCCAGGTGATCACCGCAGATCCCACGGAGTTCCCGCGGGAGCAGTGGCGTCGCCTGGCGGCTGCGCTGAACTGAGGGCGCTCAGCCCAGCAGGGTGCGCACCACCGCGTCGGCGAGCAGCCTGCCGCGGTCGGTCAGCACCAGCCGCTCGCCCCGGACATACAGGAGTCCGTCGTCGATCGCGGCCGCGGCGCGATCGCGCTCCGGCGCGGACAGCACCGTCATCGGCAACCCGGAGCGCAGCCGCACCCGCAGCATCACGTCCTCGACGTGGGCGGTCTCGGCGTCGAGTTGCTCGAGATCGGCGACCGGTAGCGCGCCACCTGCGAGCGATTCGGCATAAGCGTTGGGGTGCTTGACATTCCACCACCGTGTCGAACCGATGTAGCCATGCGCGCCGGGGCCGGCGCCCCACCATTCGCCGCCGTCCCAGTAACCGACGTTGTGCCGGCACTGCCCGCCGGGGCGAGCCCAGTTCGACACCTCGTACCAGGAGAAGCCGGCGTCGGCGAGCCGGCGGTCCAGCAGTTCGTAGCGGCCCGCCAGCACGTCGTCGTCGGGAGCCGGCATCTCGCCGCGGCGTACTCGACGGGCCAACGCGGTGCCGTCCTCGACGATCAGCGCGTACGCCGAGACGTGGTCGACCCCGGCTTCGACCGCCGCATCTGCCGACCGCATCAGGTCGTCGTCGGTCTCCCCCGGCGTGCCGTAGATCAGATCGATGCTGACGTGCTCGAAGCCCTCGGCGGCCGCTTCGCGGGCGGCATCGAGTGCCCGGCCGGGCGAGTGCACCCGGTCCAGCGCCGCCAGGACGTGCGGCGCCGTCGACTGCATGCCCAACGACACCCGGGTGAAGCCGGACGCCCGCAAGCCGGCGAAGAACTCCGGCGAAGTCGATTCGGGGTTGGCCTCGGTGGTGACCTCGGCGCCGACCGCAAGGGTGAAGTGGTCACGGACGGCGTCGAGCACCGAGACGAGCCCGGCCGCGCCCAGCAGCGACGGCGTACCGCCGCCGACAAAAACGGTCTGCACCTGCGGTGCGACATCGAGGTGGGTGGCGGCAAGCCGGAGTTCGGTGCGCAATGCGGCCAGCCAGCCGTCGGGGTTCGCACCCCCCAGTTCGGCCGGGGTGTAGGTGTTGAAGTCGCAGTACCCGCACCGCGTCGCGCAGAACGGCACGTGGATGTAGATACCGAAAGGTCGGTCCTGCCGCGCGGTCAGCCCGGGCAGCGCCACCTTCGCCTGGACCGTCACCGCACCAGTGTCCCAGAGCAGGCAGTTGCGATGAGCGCCTGCGCGAAGAGCAGACAGTTTCGCTCACCGTGAGCCCATATTTCGCCCGGTTAGGGCCGGTGGCGGCATCCGTGGCACAATTGGACGCGTGATTGCTGCCCACAGGTTCCCTCGCCGGGTCTCGCTGGTGGTGCGCCGTCATGTCGACTACAAGCGCGTTTGTACCAGCTGTTGTCTGCCTTGACCTCGTAGCATCTGCCCACCTGAACTTCAGCTGGCCGCCGGATCTGCGCCGCCGGACAGCCACCGGTGACATCGCGCGATCTGCACGCCGGCTCCGACGAGGAGCACGACTCGATGACCACCACACCGGAATCCCCAGCCAAGCCCACAAAGCCCGCCAAGCGTCCCCGCGGCGAAGGCCAGTGGGCGCTGGGCTACCGCGAACCGCTCAACCCCAACGAACAGTCCAAGAAGGACGACAACCCGCTCAACGTGCGCGCCCGCATCGAGAACATCTACTCGAAGAACGGCTTCGAGAGCATCGACAAGGGCGACCTGCGTGGCCGGTTCCGCTGGTGGGGGCTCTACACCCAGCGCAAGCCCGGCTATGACGGCACGTGGACCGGCGATGAGAACACCGACATGCTCGAAGACGAGTTCTTCATGCTGCGGGTTCGCAGCGACGGCGGTGCCCTGACGACGGCAGCGCTGCGCACCCTCGGCGGCATCTCCACCGAGTTCGGCCGGGACACCGCCGACATCTCCGACCGCCAGAACATCCAGTACCACTGGATCCGGGTGGAGGACATGCCCGAGATCTGGCGCCGCCTCGACGAGGTCGGCCTGCAGACCACCGAGGCGTGCGGTGACTGCCCCCGGATCGTGCTGGGTTCGCCGGTGGCCGGTGAGTCCCTCGACGAGGTGATCGACGGCACGCCCGCGATCAACGAGATCGTCAAGCGCTACATCGGCAAACCCGAGTACTCGAACCTGCCGCGCAAGTTCAAGACCGCGATCTCGGGCCTTCAGGACGTCGTGCACGAGGTCAACGACGTCGCGTTCATCGGTGTCGAGCACCCCGAGCACGGCCCCGGCTTCGACTTGTGGGTGGGCGGCGGACTGTCCACCAACCCGATGATCGGTCAACGGGTCGGCGCGTGGGTGCCGCTCGACGAGGTGCCCGACGTGTGGGAAGGCGTGGTCAGCGTCTTCCGCGATTACGGCTACCGCCGTCTGCGGGCCAAGGCCCGGCTGAAGTTCCTGATCAAGGACTGGGGCGTAGAGAAATTCAGGGAAGTTCTCGAGACCGAGTACCTGAAGCGCCCGCTCATCGACGGACCCGCGCCCGACCCGGTGACCAGGCCGATCGACCACGTCGGCGTGCAGAAGCTGCGCAACGGGCTCAACGCGGTCGGCGTGGCTCCGATCGCCGGGCGGGTGTCCGGCACGATCCTGTCCAAGGTCGCCGACCTCGCCGAAGCGGCAGGCTCCAACCGGGTGCGGTTCACGCCCTATCAGAAGCTCATCGTGCTCGATGTCCCTGACGAGAAGCTCGACGAGTTGCGCGCAGGGTTGGATGCGCTGGGGCTGCCGTCGACCCCGTCGCACTGGCGGCGCAACCTGATGGCCTGCACCGGCATCGAGTTCTGCAAGCTGAGCTTCGCCGAAACGCGGAAGCGGTCACAGACGCTGGTCCCAGAGCTGGAGAAGCGGCTCGAAGACATCAACACCCAGCTCGACGTGCCGGTGACTGTGAACATCAACGGCTGCCCGAACTCGTGCGCTCGCATCCAGATCGCCGACATCGGCTTCAAGGGCCAGATGGTTGATGACGGAGACGGCGGCCAGGTCGAGGGTTTCCAGGTCCACCTGGGCGGCAGCCTCGGGCTGGACAGCGGTTTCGGCCGCAAGCTGCGCCAGCACAAAGTCCTCTCCAGCGAGCTCGGCGACTACATCGACAGAGTTGTTCGCAATTTCGTGAAACAACGGGAGCCGGGTGAGCGTTTCGCTACGTGGGCTCTACGAGCAGACGAGGCGGACTTGAGATGACGGATGTGATGGCAGACACTGATCTGCAGAAGCTGGCCGAGCGTGGCGCAGCAGAACTCGGCGAGCACGCCAGCGCCGAGGACCTGCTGCGCTGGACCGACGAGAACTTCGGTGGCAACTACATCGTGGCGTCCAACATGCAGGACGGGGTGCTGGTCGACCTGGCGGCCAAGGTCCGTCCCGGCGTGGACGTGCTGTTCCTCGACACCGGATACCACTTCGTGGAGACCATCGGCACCCGCGACGCCGTCGAGGCGGTGTACGACGTCAAGGTCGTCAACGTGCGGCCCGAGCTGAGTGTGGCCGAACAGGACGCCGCGCACGGCAAGGACCTGTTCGCCCGGGACGCGGCCGCGTGCTGCGGGATGCGCAAGGTCGAGCCGCTGGGCAAATCGCTGAAGAACTACTCGGCCTGGGTCACCGGCATCCGCCGGGTCGAAGCACCGACCCGCGCCAACGCACCATTGATCAGCTGGGACAAAGCTTTTGGCCTGGTCAAGATCAACCCGCTGGCGGCATGGAGCGACGACGACATGCAGGACTACATCGACAGCAACGGCATCCTCGTCAATCCGCTTGTGTACGAAGGGTATCCGTCGATCGGCTGCGCACCGTGCACCGCCAAGCCCATCGAGGGCGCCGACCCGCGCAGCGGTCGCTGGGCGGGCCAGACCAAGACGGAATGCGGACTGCACGCATCGTGACGCTTGTCCTCACAGCGCACGGCAGCGCCGACCCGCGGTCGGCGGCGACAGTGCGCTCGGTCGCCGACACGATCCGCCGACTGCGGCCGGGTCTCGATGTGCGAGTGGCGTTCTGCGAGCAGAACTCGCCGAATCTGCGTGACGTGCTCGCGACACTGCCACACGGCCGCGCGGTGGTCGTCCCGTTTCTCCTCGCCGACGCATATCACGCGAGGGTGGACATCCCCGCGATGATCGCCGACGCCGGGGCCGACGCGCGCCGCGCCGACGTGCTCGGCGAGGACGACCGGTTGATCCACGTGCTGCGTCAGCGCCTCGAGCAGTCCGGGGTCTCGCGGCTGGATCCGGGTGTCGGAGTTCTCGTCACCGCCGTCGGGTCCTCACAGCAGCAAGCCAACCAGCGGACCGCGACGGTGGCGCGCGAGTTGACGCAGATGACCCGCTGGACGGCCACCACCGCGTTCGCGACCGGGCCGCACCCGACACCGGCGGAGGCCGCCGACGTGCTGCGCGAGCGCGGCGCCACCCGACTGGTGATAGCCCCCTGGTTCCTGGCCCACGGCCGCATCACCGACCGCGTCGCGACGTTCGCCCTCGCACAGCACATCCCGATGTCGGCACCGCTGGGTGCGCACCGCCAGGTGGCCGAGACGGTCCTGGACCGCTTCGACACGGCCCTGGACGACCGCGCTGCGGCCTAGCCGATCACAGCACTCTCCCAGCCTCGGTACACTTTCAGTCGGCGGAGATCCCGCCGCTTCTCATTGAGCAAGGATTCGATGCCTCCCCTCTTACCCACGGCGGTCTCATGCTGACCGCCGCCCTCGGGATTCTTGTCGGATTCATTGTCGTCCTGGCGATCACCGCGCTGACCGGATACTTCGTCGCGCAGGAATTTGCGTACATGGCCGTGGACCGGTCCCGGCTGAAGGCACTTGCCGAGGCGGGTGACGCCCCGGCCGCCCGCGCCCTGACGGTCACCCGTCGCACGTCGTTCATGCTCTCGGGGGCGCAACTCGGCATCACGGTCACCGGCCTGCTGGTCGGTTACGTGGCCGAACCACTCATCGGGCAGGGACTGCAGGTGCTGCTCGGCGGCGCAGGCATTCCGACCGCGGTCGCGGTGGCGTTCGGTGGTGTGGCCGCGATCGTCGTGTCCACGATCGTGCAGATGCTCTTCGGTGAACTGTTCCCGAAGAACCTGGCGATCGCACGTCCCGAACCGCTGGCCCGCTGGCTGGCGTTCTCGACGACGCTCTACCTCAAACTGTTCGGCTGGCTGATCTGGCTTTTTGACCAGTCCTCCAACCTGCTGCTGCGCGTGTTGCGCATCGAACCCGTGCACGACGTCGAGCATTCCGCGACCCCTCGGGACCTCGAACACATCGTCGCGGCGTCCCGCGAGGCGGGCGACATCCCGCAGGAACTCTCGGCGCTGCTCGACCGGATCCTGGACTTCCCCACCAGTAACGCCGAGCACGCCATGATCCCGCGCTCCCGGGTCGATGTCCTCACCGCCGACGCGACCGTGGCCGACGTGCTGGACCGGATGGCTGTGGGCCACACCCGGTACCCGGTCACCGGCCCGGATCACGACGAGATCGTCGGTGTCATCCATCTGCACGACCTGTTGGGTTCGGTGCCGTCGACCGACACCGCCGCGACGCGCTGCCGTCCCGCGGTGGTCGTGCCGGAGACCCTGCCTCTTCCGAACGTCGTGAAGACCCTCGCGGACGCGGACGAGGAGATGGCGATCGTCATCGACGAGTACGGCGGCTTCGCCGGAATCGTGACGATCGAGGATCTGGCCGAGGAGGTCGTCGGTGAGATCGACGACGAGCACGACGCCGAGCACGAGGACGACGTGGTGCCCGACGGTGCGGGCTGGCTGCTCGCCGGTGACCTGCCCCTCGACGAGGCCGAACGCACTCTCGACCTGACCCTGCCGCCAGGTGACTACGAGACGGTGGCCGGAATGATCATCGCCCACGCCGTCGGCCTGCCCGAGGTCGGCGACACCGTGGAGATCGAACTCCCCTCCGACGTCGCCGACCTGGTCGCCGACGAACCTGCGCCGACACGCCGGTTGATCGTGCAGGTGCGCTCGGTCGAGCGCCGCGTCCCGGCATCGGTGTTCGTCACCGTCGAGGTCGAGGAGGGCAGCGACGATGAGTAGTCCCTGGATGATCGTGTCGATCACCACGGTGCTGATCGGCTCGAGCGCGTTCTTCGTCGCGGTCGAGTTCGCGTTGATCGCGGCGCGACGCAGCCGCCTGGAAGACGCAGCGGCCACCAGCGCTTCCGCGCGGGCTGCGTTGCGCAGCGCGAGCGAATTGTCGCTGCTGTTGGCCGGAGCTCAGCTGGGCATCACCGCGTGCACGCTGCTCCTCGGTGCGATCACCAAACCCGCGGTGCACTACGCCATCACCCCGTGGCTCGGGGGCCTGGGCGCCCCGTCCTGGGCGGCCGACGTCGGCGGCTTCATGCTCGCGCTGATGATCGTCACGTTCCTGCACCTGGTGATCGGTGAGATGGCGCCGAAGTCGTGGGCGATCGCCCACCCGGAAAAGTCGGCGACGATGCTGGCCCTGCCGATGCGGGCGTTCATGTTCGTCACCCGGCCACTGCTGCGCGCCCTCAACCACGCCGCGAACTGGTGTCTGCGCCGGGTGGGGGTGACTCCGGTGGACGAACTGGCCGACAGCCAGGACCCGGACACGCTGCGTCAGCTGGTGGAGCATTCGGCCACGGTCGGCACGCTCGACGAGCGCTACCACGCCAACCTGACCAGTGCGCTGGAACTCGAGGCGCTCACCGTCGGACAGCTCGCCCAGCGCGCCGCGGAGTACAGCTCCGTCGATGTGGAGGCGACACCGGCGGAGATCCGGGAGACCTCCGAGGCCACGGGCCACTTGCGGCTGCTGGTCCGCGACGGACAGGCCGACGTGGGTGTCGTCCATGTCCGGGACAGCCTCTCGGCGTCGGGCACGGCGCGCGACCTGATGCGCCCGGTGCTGACCCTGCCCGAGGACACCCCGGTGTACGAGGCGCTGCGGCTGATGCGGGAGACCCGCAACCACCTGATCGTGGTCGACGGACCGTCCGGTCGCGGGCTGCTGACGTTGACCGACCTGCTGCACCGGCTCCTGCCGGCGCCGGCCGCCTGACGCCGAACGTCAGGACAGTGCGGGCGCCTCCGCGGCGCTGTCGGATGCGCTATCCGTGGCGTCCTTCGGCAACGAGGGCACGCGGGTGGCCCGCACGTACACCGTGTCGCCTTCCTTCAGGCCGAGGGCCTCGGCGTCACCGCGGGTGATCTGTGCCGCGAACGGCGTCTGGGTCGCCGCGTTGATGAGTTCCACCCGAACCTCGAAGCCCAGCACCACGATTCGGTCGATCGTCGCCCTCGTCACGCCGGTGGCCTGAACAGAGGCGTCGCTGGAGGCGACGGCCATCTCGGGATTGCGACCCACCCGGATGTCGTGCGGGCGCACCAGCACCCCGTTGAGCGACGACACGTGCCCGAGGAACGACATGACAAACGCATTGGCCGGTGCGTCGTACACCTCGCTGGGCGAACCGACCTGCTCGATCCGTCCCTTGTTCAGAACGGCGATGCGGTCGGACACATCGAGCGCTTCGGACTGGTCGTGGGTGACCAGGACCGTCGTGACGTGAACCTCGTCGTGCAACCGGCGCAGCCACGCCCGCAGATCCTCACGGACCTTGGCATCCAGGGCACCAAAAGGCTCGTCGAGCAACAGGACTTCCGGGTCCACGGCGAGCGCCCGCGCCAGCGCCATCCGTTGCCGTTGCCCGCCGGAGAGTTGATTCGGATATCGGGTCTGAAAGCCCGCCAGCCCGACCACTTCCAGCAGGTCGTCGACCCTTCTCTTGATCTCCGGCTTCGGCTTCTTCCTGATCTTGAGGCCGAATGCGACATTGTCACGAACCGTGAGGTGCTTGAAAGCGGCGTAGTGCTGGAAGACGAACCCGATTCCGCGGCGCTGGGGCGGGATGTGAGTGACGTCGCGGCCGTTGATCACGACGGTTCCCGTGTCGGGGTTGTCGAGACCGGCGATCGCGCGGAGCAACGTCGACTTGCCCGAACCGCTGGGGCCCAGCAGCGACGTCAGCGAACCTTTCGGCACCGTGAAGTCGACGTTGTCCAGGGCCGCGAAATCGCCGAAATGCTTGTTGGCGCCCTTCACCTCGATCGCGTTCTCGGTCATGAAATCGCTTCTCCTTGGTCAGTCTTCGGTTCTGAGGCGCTTGCGTTGGGCGTCGAAGACGATCTGAGCAATCAGGACCGTGATCGCGACAGCCATCAGAACCGTCGACACCGTGTAGGCACCATAAACATCGCCGCGGGTGTAGCGGTCGTGCACCAGCAGAGTCATCGTCTGTGACTGTCCCGGCAGATTCGACGACACCACCAGGACCGCGCCGAACTCGCCGAGCGTCCGGGCGACGGTGAGCACCACGCCGTAGGTGAGGCCCCACCGGATGGACGGCAGCGTGATACGCCAGAACGTCTGCCACGCATTGGCACCCAGAGTGGACGACGCTTCCTCTTGGTCTGTGCCGATCTCGTGGAGCACCGGCTCGACTTCGCGGATCACAAAGGGCAGCGTGACGAAGATGCTGGCCAGAACGATGCCCGGGAACCCGAAGATGATTCTCAGGCCGAGATCGTTCTGGACGAACCCGAACAGACCTGCGGTGCCCCACAGCGCGATCAAGGCCACACCGACAACCACCGGCGACACCGCGAACGGAAGGTCGATCGCGGCCTGCAGGGCGTTCTTTCCGCGAAAGTTCCTGCGCGCCAGCACCAGAGCGGTGGAGACACCGAACACCACATTCAGTGGCACCACGATGGCCACCACCAGCAGCGACAGCTGCAAGGCGGACTGGGCGGCCGGGGTGGTGATCGACGCCCAGAACGCACCCAGCCCAGGCGCAAATGTCTGCCACAGGATCGCACCGAGCGGGATGATGAGCAGCGCAACGATGTACAACGACGCAACGACCCGCAGGATCAGCCGGGTCGGCAGGCTCAGGGTCATTGCGCGGTCATCGCGCTGCTGCCTCCCGTTTGGCGGCCCTGGCCCCGAAGTAGCGCAGCACGAACAGCACGACGAACGAGATCAAAAGCAACACAATGGAAATTGCCGCCGCACCGGCTGGGTCATCGTTCTCGATGAGAGTTCTGATCCACTGCGAGGAGACCTCGGTCTCGCCCGGGATTGCGCCGCCGATCAGCACGATCGATCCGAATTCTCCGATCGCCCGGGCGAACGCCAGGCCCGCACCCGACAGCAGTGCCGGCGCCAGTGCGGGCAGCACGACCTGGAGGAAAATCGTGAGGTTGTTGGCGCCCAGCGATGCCGCAGCCTCCTCCACGTCCCTGTCCAGTTCCAGCAGCACGGGTTGCACCGCCCGGACGACAAAGGGCAGCGTGACAAAAGCCAGCGCCACCCCGACACCCAACGCGGTGTACTGGATGCTGATGCCGACTGGACTCGACGGGCCGTAGAGAGCGAGCAGAACCAGGCTGGCGACGATCGTGGGCAGCGCGAACGGCAGATCGATGATGGCGTCCAGGACCCGCTTCAGGGGAAAGTCATCCCGCACCAGAACCCACGCGATGAGCAACCCGAACACCAGGTTCAGCACCGTGACGATGACGGAGATCGTCAACGTCACTCTGAAGGAGGCGATCGCCGACGGTGAGGTCACCGCAGTCAGGAACGCGTCCCAACCACCTCTGGCCGATATCCACACGATGGCGGCCAGCGGAAGCAGGACGATGATGGACAGCCACAGGACCGCGACACCCACCTGCACGTTCGCACCGCTGGGAGGCCGGGAACCCGGCGCGTCCGTCGGTCCGGGTCTACCGGCCTCGGGATCCGGTTCGATGACGGTGGTCATCCAGTGGCCTGCTTGTAGATCTTGGTGATGGTGCCGTTGTCCTTGTCGAACAGAGCGGTGTCCACTTCGGGCCAGCCGCCCAGATCGTCGATCGTCCAGAGCTTCTCCGGCGCGGGAAACTTGTCGGCGAACTCGGCGAGCACCGCGGGGTCGACCGGCCGGAAGTTGGCCTCCGCCCACAGCTTCTGCGCTTCGGGTGTGAACTGGAAGTTGACGAACTCGGTGGCCTTGTCCCGGTGCTGGCTGGTGTTCACCACCGCTGTCGGATTCTCGATCTTGAAGGTCTGCGGCGGGTTCACGTATTCCAGATCGAAGTTCAGCGCCTCGTTCTCGTAGGCCAGTAGGACGTCGCCGCTTCCCTGCCGGAACACGTCGGTGGCCTCCCGCCCGGAGCCTGGGCGAAGTCTCACGTGCTCGGTGACCAACCTGTTCACGAACTCGATGCCGGCTTCCGGATCCTGTCCCCCGTTGCTGGCGTATGCGTAGGGCGCCAACAGGTTCCACTTTGCCGCCCCCGAGCTCAGCGGGCTGGGTGTGATGACCTCGACCCCGGGCTTAAGCAGGTCGTCCCAGTCCCGGATGTTCTTCGGATTGCCCTCGCGCACCGCAAAACTCACGACCGATCCGAACGCAATTCCCTTGGTGGCTCCGGCGTTCCAGCCCTCGTCGACCTTGCCGGCCTCGACGAGCCGGGTGATGTCGGGTTCGACCGAGAAGTTCACGATGTCGGCAGGTTTCCCCGCCTCGACGCTTCGGGACTGGTCCCCCGAGGCTCCATACGATCCGGTGACCTCCACGCCGGCACCTTCTTCAGTGGCGGCGAACGCCGGACCCACCTTCGCCCAACCCGGCTCGGGCACCGCGAAGGCGACCAGTGTCAGCGTGGTCTCCGCATCCGACCCGCCGGTCTCGCCGACGACGTCGCTGGCGCCGCCGGAGCAGGCTGCGAGCAGCGTCGCGCTCAGGGCGATCGCACCGGCGGTGCGCCAGCGGGGTGCTGTCTTCAGAACGTTCTTCATAGCTGACCTTTCCGTACGGATTCTGGAGGATGGAACATCCGTTACGGAAGGGCGGGGCAACCGAAAAGCCCACTGGAGGCAACCAGACCACAGTGGCCCCCGACACCAGACCGCGAACGGATCAGGAGTCAGAGACAACAGCAGACGTGAACGACGGCAGCGACGACGCGAGAACCCACGGCAATGAGGGCCACGATGTGGCCGCTCTTGTTGCCGGTCGCCGTTTGCATGGCGGGAAGCGTAACAGAGTTGCTGAGGTCGGGCGGTGAGGGCGTGTCGGCCGTCTCAACGGGTGAACAACCACATGACGATGACAAGCACGATCAGGGCGACCAGCACCAACGTCACCCGCGAGCGCGGCAAACCGCTCATCCGTCGCCTCCTTCACCATCGCCGTCGCCGTGGGTGCGCCGGATTCGCTGCCGCAGCCGTATCCCGTTGCCCAGTGCGCCGTCGAGCAGCACCGCGGTTCCGTACGCCAGTGCGAGCACCACAGGCATCACCACCAGGGTCTGGACGACGAACGGCAGCCCGGTCAGCCAGAGCTCGACCCCGTCCCACCAATTGAGGAAGCTGCCCACCCGGCCAGACTAGGCGTCTGGCAACTGCTCGCCACAACGGGTGTTCCGGTAGACGACGAGGTGTCCGGCAGTTGATGATGGGCCAATGGTTCTGCAGCACACCGATGCCTCCGATGGTGCGTCTCTCGACAGCGAAACGACCTTCGCCGTGGTTTCACCCCCGCCGTCCTACTCGGGCGGGTCACTGCGCAACCCGTTCCCGCCGATCGCGGACTACGCCTTCCTGTCCGACTGCGAGACCACGTGCCTGATCTCCTCGGCCGGTTCGGTGGAATGGATGTGTGTGCCGCGACCCGACTCCCCCAGCGTGTTCGGGGCGATCCTGGACCGGGGTGCAGGCCACTTCCGGCTGGGTCCCTACGGGGTGTCGGTGCCCGCAGCGCGCCGCTACCTGCCGGGGAGCCTGATCCTGGAGACCACCTGGCAGACGCACACCGGCTGGCTGATCGTGCGGGACGCGCTGGTGATGGGCCCGTGGCATGACCTCGAAGCCAGGTCACGAACCCACCGCCGCACCCCGATGGACTGGGACGCCGAGCACATTCTGCTGCGCACCGTGAAATGCGTGAGCGGCACCGTCGAACTGGTGATGAACTGCGAGCCGTCGTTCGATTACCACCGCACCAGCGCCGGCTGGGAGTACTCCGCGCAGGCGTACGGCGAGGCGATCGCGCGGGCGAGCAAGAACCCGGATTCGCATCCGACCCTGCGGTTGACCACCAACCTGCGCATCGGGCTCGAGGGCCGCGAAGCGCGGGCGCGGACACGACTGAGCGAGGGCGACAACGTGTTCGTCGCCTTGAGCTGGTCCGGGCATCCCGCTCCGCAGACCTATGAAGAAGCCGCCGACAAGATGTGGAAGACCAGCGAGTCCTGGCGCCAGTGGATCAACGTCGGCGACTTCCCCGACCACCCGTGGCGGGCCTATCTGCAGCGCAGCGCGCTGACACTGAAGGGTCTGACCTACTCGCCGACGGGTGCGCTGCTGGCCGCGCCCACCACGTCGCTGCCGGAAACGCCTCAGGGTGAACGCAACTGGGACTACCGCTATGCCTGGGTGCGCGATTCCACCTTCGCGCTGTGGGGCCTCTACACCCTCGGCCTGGACCGCGAGGCCGACGACTTCTTCGCCTTCATCGCCGACGTCTCCGGGGCCAACAACGGCGAGCGGCATCCGCTGCAGGTGATGTACGGGGTCGGCGGCGAACGCAGCCTCGTCGAAGAGGAACTCGACCACCTCTCCGGCTACGACAACGCCCGCCCGGTGCGCATCGGCAACGGCGCCTACAACCAGATGCAGCACGACATCTGGGGCACCATGCTCGACTCGGTCTACCTGCACACCAAGTCTCGCGAACAGATCCCCGAAACACTGTGGCCGGTGCTCAAAGAACAGGTCGAGGAGGCGATCAAACACTGGCGCGAACCCGACCGAGGCATCTGGGAAGTCCGTGGCGAACCGCAGCACTTCACCTCCAGCAAGATCATGTGCTGGGTGGCGCTCGACCGAGGCGCCAAACTCGCCGAACTGGAAGGCGAGAAGTCCTACGCCCAGCAGTGGCGCCAGACCGCCGAGACGATCAAAGCCGACATCCTCGAACACGGAGTCGATTCCCGCGGGGTGCTCACCCAGCGTTACGGCGACGATGCACTGGACGCCTCGCTGCTGCTGGCGGTGCTCACCCGCTTCCTGCCATCCGACGACCCCCGAATCCGCGCCACTGTCCTCGCGATCGCGGACGAACTCACCGAGGAAGGCCTGGTGCTGCGATACCGCGTCGAGGAGACCGACGACGGCCTCGCCGGCGAGGAGGGAACCTTCACCATCTGCTCGTTCTGGCTGGTGTCGGCGTTGGTCGAGATCGGCGAGTTCCACCGCGCGAAGCACCTGTGTGAGCGGCTGCTGTCCTTCGCCAGCCCGCTGCACCTTTACGCCGAGGAGATCGAACCTCGCACCGGCCGGCATTTGGGCAACTTCCCGCAGGCCTTCACCCACCTGGCGCTGATCAACGCTGTCGTGCACGTCATCCGCGCCGAGGAGGAAGCCGATACCTCCGGCAACTTCCAGCCCGCCAACGCACCGATGTAGCGCCGGTCATCCCGCCGCGGCGTTGTCGACCATCGCGGTCGCGATCTCGGAGGCCTCGTCGGTGATGCTGTAGCCGCAGGCCCAGGCCTCCACCGTCACATTGGAGACCAGCGACAGCGCGTGCTGGCAGGCCCAACCGTCGGCGCCCTCCTGACTGGCCATCTGGGTGATCATGGAGTCGCCGACCTCGACGCCCTCGAGCGCCCAGAGGTAGTCGCCGTCACCCACTGCGATGGCGCTGTCGGCGCAGTCCTGCCACGTCGCCGTCGAGGTGTCGAAGAAATCCTGGGCATTGGACGCGGCCGGGTACAGCACCGCCGTCTGTTCGACCCAGTGATCGTTGTCCTCGCCGGGTTCCCGCGCCACCTGATCGCGCACCGCTGTCCAGTCCGTGCCTGCGTACACCGGTTCCTCGGCTCCGTAGACGGCGCCGAGACAGTCCGGGTCGGAGACATCCGCCGAATGGTCGGTCATCTCGTCGAGCTCACTGGTGACCTTCATCTGGGTCGAGCCGACGATGCCGTTGAGCTCGCCGATGGTGATCAGGACGTTGTCGAGGTCGGCCTCCTCGAGGGGCGGCACGTTCAGCGGACCTGATCCCTGGCCGCGAACCGCCGTGCCCTCCACCGTGGTGGCACATCCGGACAGCAGTCCGGCTGCCGCGATCAACGCGCCGATGGCGCGGCCCCACCGGATCGCGTGGATGGAGTTCGCGGCGCCGGTCACCAAGGCATTGTCTCTCACAGCTGCCGTTCAGGACACCGTCAGCGCTGCGCGGCGACCTTGTCGAGAATGAGCTCGGCGACGCCGGTGGCCGGGTTCGGGCCGCCTGCCGCGCGAGGATCGGTGACCTCGACATCCACGATGCAGTCACCCGCCACGCCGAGTGCGCGCGAGGCGCTCGCCGAACCGGCGGCTCCGGATGCGTGCAGCACCGTCGCGGAGACGATGCGCTCGCCGAAACCGACGTCGACGATCCTGCTCAGCCCCTCGGCGCCCTGACCGGGTTGCTGCAGCGCCAAGGTCTGGCCGTTGCAGCGCCGCCACTTGTCGGTGATGGCGGCGAAGAACTCCTGCGCGTGGGCGGCGCTCGCCATCTGCACCACCCCGAAGAAACCTGCGACCGGTGGGCCGTCGAAGCCACCGCCGGCCCAGGAGGTGCTGGCCACCGACTGCACCGGGCCGCTGTCGTAGACGATCTTCTCCAGCCGGTAGGCGGTGCTGACACAGTCGGCCGGGGTCGCCTCAGCCTCGCTGACACTGCGCAGCAACATGTCCTCGCCACCTTCGACCAGTTGCCCCATGAAGCCGTCTGGCCCGGTGCCGAGCGTTGTCGACAACTCCTGCGCGCTCGGCAGGAAGCCTCCGAGCGGAACCGCCGCAAGGGGTTTTGCAGCCTGCTCGATGCGGACGACGGGCCGATCGTCGGCCGGCGCCCCCGAGCAGCCGGCCAGCGCGAGACAGCCGGCCGCCAGGGACGCGACGAGCCTTGCCGCCATCGGCCCCTCCTGTTCGCTACTACTCGCCGACGTTGGCGACCATTCTGGTGACCATCTTGGTCGCATAGTCGCGCGACTGCACCCCACATACAAAAACTTCGACGATCACATTCTTGACGGCGGCCAGTGTGTGCTCGCACCCCGAGTCGCCGTCGACGATGGAGACTCGTTGACCGATCATCGGCCCGTCGCGGATGACGTCCTGAAGTGCCAGTTCAATCGAGTCCTCACCGGTGTCGTAAAACAGCGTCGTCGCGGTGCAGTCGCTCCACGTCTGCGCCGACCTGTCGAGGAAACCGGCGGCTGCCTCGACCGAAGGCATCGTCACGACGGCCTGCTCGATGAAGAATCCGAAGTCGTTGTCGGCTTCTTCGGCCAGTCGGGAGTGCACGCCGGTGTAGCGAGTCGACGCGTATACGGGTTCCTCGGCGCTGAACACCGCCCCGATACAGTCCGGTTCGGAGATGTCGGCGGAGTCGTCGGTCATCTCGTAGAGATCCTCGAAGACCTCGACCTCGGTGGTGCCCAGCACGTCGTTGAGTTCGGCTTCGTCGAGCAGGACGTCCTCGAGGTCCTCCTCGTGCAGCAGGGAGAACGGATCCGATTCGCCTCCGGCGCGCACCGCAGCGCCGTCCACGGTGCTGACACACCCGGACAGGGCGAGCGCCACGACCACAGTCGCGCTGAACTGCAATGTCGGCGCCATCGCGGTCACCACCCCGTCGTCAACGGCCCAGTCGACCCATTGTCGTCCCGCGACGACAGATGTGCTACTTCTTGCTCGCCTTGTCCGACGGTGCGTCGCTGGACAGCGCGGCGACAAAGGCCTCCTGCGGAACCTCGACCCGGCCGATGGTCTTCATCCGCTTCTTGCCCTCCTTCTGCTTCTCCAGCAGCTTGCGTTTGCGGGTGATGTCACCGCCGTAGCACTTGGAGAGCACGTCCTTGCGGATGGCCCGGATGTTCTCGCGCGCAATGATTCTCGATCCGACCGCCGCCTGGACCGGCACCTCGAACTGCTGTCGCGGGATGAGCTCTTTGAGCTTGGAGGTCATCTTGTTGCCGTAGGCCGCAGCGGAGTCCTTGTGCACGATGGCACTGAACGCGTCGACGGCCTCACCCTGCAGCAGGATATCGACCTTGACGAGGTCGGCTTCCTGTTCGCCCGCCTCTTCGTAGTCCAGGCTGGCGTAGCCGCGGGTCCGGGATTTCAGCGAGTCGAAGAAGTCGAAGATGATCTCGCCCAACGGCATCGTGTACCGCAGTTCGACACGCTCGGGTGACAGGTAGTCCATGCCGCCGAGTTCGCCGCGGCGGGACTGACACAGTTCCATGATGGTGCCGATGAACTCGCTGGGGGCGATGATCGTGGTCTTCACCACCGGCTCGTAGACGGACCGGACCTTGCCTTCCTGCCAGTCCGACGGATTGGTCACGACGATCTCGGTTCCGTCATCCTTCACCACCCGGTAGACCACGTTGGGCGCCGTCGAGATCAGGTCCAGGTCGAACTCGCGTTCCAGGCGCTCGCGGGTGATCTCCATGTGCAGCAGGCCGAGGAAGCCGCACCGGAACCCGAAGCCGAGCGCGACGGAGGTCTCCGGTTCCCACGTCAGCGCCGCGTCGTTGAGCTGCAGCCGTTCCAGTGCATCGCGCAGGTTCGGGTAGTCGGAGCCGTCGACCGGGTAGAGGCCCGAATAGACCATCGGCTTGGGTTCGCGGTAGCCGGTCAGCGCCTCGGTGGCTCCGTGCCGCGCCGTGGTGACGGTGTCGCCCACCTTCGACTGCCGGACGTCTTTCACCCCGGTGATCAGATAGCCCACCTCGCCGACCCCGAGGCCGGCGGTGGCCTTGGGTTCGGGCGAGACGATGCCGACTTCCAGCAGTTCGTGGGTGGTGCCGGTGGACATCATCTTGATCTTCTCGCGCGGGCTCAGCTTGCCGTCCACCACGCGGACGTAGGTCACCACGCCGCGGTAGATGTCGTAGACCGAGTCGAAGATCATCGCGCGTGCCGGCGCATCCGCGTCGCCGACCGGTGCCGGGATCAGCCGGACCACCTCGTCGAGCAACTCGGTGACGCCCTCGCCGGTCTTGCCGGACACCCTCAGGACGTCCGAGGGCTCGCAGCCGATGATGTGCGCGATCTCACCGGCGTAGCGGTCCGGATCGGCGGCGGGAAGGTCGATCTTGTTGAGCACCGGGATGATCGTCAGGTCGCGGTCGAGCGCCAGGTACAGGTTCGCCAGCGTCTGCGCCTCGATGCCCTGGGCGGCATCGACGAGCAGCACCGCGCCCTCGCACGCCTCCAGCGCGCGGGACACCTCGTAGGTGAAGTCGACGTGACCGGGGGTGTCGATCAGGTGCAGCACGAACTCTTCGCCGTTCACCTGCCACGGCAGCCGCACGTTCTGCGCCTTGATCGTGATGCCGCGCTCACGCTCGATGTCCATCCGGTCCAGGTACTGCGCCCGCATGTCCCGGTCGGCGACGACGCCGGTGATGCCCAGCATCCGGTCGGCGAGCGTCGACTTGCCGTGGTCGATGTGAGCGATGATGCAGAAGTTCCGAATCTGCGCCGGCGCAGTGAAGGTCTTGTCGGCGAAGCTGCTGATGGGAATCTCCTGGTGAACGGGGTACGTCGGCCTGTGCAGGCCCGTCCAGAGTATCGACAGCACGCCCTCGCGACACAATCGAGCATGCCGCCGAGCGCTTATGCTGGCGGATATGGCGCCACCGTCATCGAATTGGAAGACGTTCCAGCGCTTCTTGCTCAAGAGCACCGAGAACCTCGTCTTCAACGAGGCGCCCAAACTGGCTCGTCAGCTGCAGAGGTCGGACACGATCCAGCGCGGCATCCAGCAGGGCATCAAGATCGGCCTGGACACCCTCACCGGATCGTCCGAAAGCCCGACACCCGCGTTGCCCGCCGGCCGTCCGGTGTCGCGCAACTTCGTTCCCAGCGCACACCGTGCCCGCAAGGTGGTCTACGCGCCGGATCTGGACGGTCAGGCCGACCCGGGCGAGGTCGTGTGGACCTGGGTGGTCTACGAGGACGACCCGAGCCGGGGAAAGGACCGCCCGGTGCTGGTCGTCGGCCGGGACCGCAGCGTCCTGCTCGGCCTGATGCTCTCCAGCCAGGATCACCACCGCGACGACCCGAACTGGGTCAGCATCGGCAGCGGAAGCTGGGACTCGGAGGGTCGGGTCAGTTGGGTGCGGCTTGATCGGGTGCTCGACGTTCCCGAGGAAGGCATCCGGCGCGAGGGCGCGGTTCTGGAACGCCCGGTGTTCGACATCGTCGCCGCGCGACTGCGGGCCGAGTATTCCTGGTCCTGATCCGCTGCCTCAGCGCGGCTGACGCCACATCTGCCACATCGTGGGCCCGCCGTCGGGAAGGGTGAGCTCGCCGGTCACGTCGAAGCCCCACCGCATGTAGTACGGCACGTTGGATTCCTTGCTCGACTCCAGGTAGGCGGGGGCGCCCTCGGCGTCGCAGCGGTCCAGCCGCGACCGCATCAGCACCTGCCCGAAGCCGGCCCCGCGGACATCGGGATCACTACCGATCACGGCCAGATACCAGTGCGGCTCCTCGGGATGGTTGCGCTTCATCATCTCGCTCATGGCCTTACCCCGCCTGAAATGCCGCCCCATCGCCAGCAGGAAGCTCGGCATCATCCGCAATTCCTCACGCGGAGTCTGCTTCCAGCGGCCCGGCGGATCCCACAGCGCCGCAGCTCCCACCTGCCCGGCCCGGCTCGCCACGTCCACGGCGTCGCCGGCCAGGAAGTGGTGGCGCGTCATCGCCCCGAAGACCCGCGGCAGCGCTCTGGCCCGGCGTGCCTCGTCGGGCAGCATCCACTGCATCACCGGATCGTCGAAGAAGGCCCGGGCCAGCACCCGCGCCAGAGCCCGCACGTCGGATTTCTGTGCGACGCGGACGTCGATCGCCTGCGGCACCCGGTCAGCCCTGCGTGATGTAGGCCTGGAGCTGCTGCTGCTCGCGCTCGAGTTCCTCCATGCGGATCTTGACGACGTCACCGATGCTGACGATCCCCGCGAGCCGGCCGTCGACCACGACGGGAACGTGACGGACCCTGTTCGTGGTCATCAACACGCTGAGGTTGTCGACCGAGTCGTCCGGCGAGCACGTCGCCACCAGCGTCGTCATGATCTCCGACACCGGACGGTTGAGCAGCTCAGCACCGATCTCGTGCAGCATTCGCACCACATCCCGCTCGGACACGATGCCCAGCAATCCGTCCGGCGAGACCACCACCATCGCGCCGATGTTGCGCACGGACAGCTCGGTCAGCAGGCCGGCAACCGAAGTCTCCGGCGTGATCGTGGCCACCGTCGCACCCTTGTTGCGCAAGACGTCGGATATCCGCATCGCCCTCTCCGCCCATCGTGACTTCCCTCACACCCCAGGCTAGGCAATAAGACGGCCGGGTTCGGCGTTTTCGGCCCCCCGGACACCGAAACACGGAGTTAGGTGGAAGCCATGATCGAAGTCACCCTGTTGGGAACCGGCAGCCCCATCCCCGACGCCCGCCGCGCGGGACCGTCCACCCTCGTGCGTGCGGGCGGTCAGACGTTCCTCGTGGACTGCGGGCGCGGGGTGCTGCAGCGCATGGCCGCCCTCGGGACGGGTGCCAACAATCTCAGCGCGCTGCTGCTGACCCACCTGCACAGCGACCACATCGCCGACCTGGGCGACGTGATCATCACCCGGTGGGTGTCGAACTTCGCCCCGGATCTGGCCCCGTTGCCGATCATCGGCCCGCCGGGAACCGCAGAGGTCGTCGAGAACATGATGAAGGCGTTCGACTTCGACATCGGGTACCGCATCGCCCACCACGCCGACCTGACCACGCCGCCGCCGGTCGAGGTCGAGGAGGTGACCGACGGCGTGGTGTGGGGTCGCGACGGCGTCCAGATCCGGGTCGCACCCACCGATCACCGGCCCGTCGCGCCGACGATCGGGTTCCGCGTCGAGCACGAGGGGGCATCGGTGGTGCTGGCCGGCGATTCGGTGCCCTGCCCCACGCTCGATGAGCTGGCAGCCGGTGCCGGGGCATTGGTGCACACCGCGATTCGCAAAGACCTCATCGACCCGCTGCCGATGCAGCGGATCCGGGACATCTGCGACTACCACTCGTCGGTGGAACAGGCGGCCGCCACTGCTGCTCGCGCCGGCGTCGGCATCCTGATCCTGACCCACTACGTGCCCGCGATCCAGCCGGGTCAGGAAGAGGACTGGCGGGCGCTGGCCGCGTCGGAGTTCGACCGTCAGATCGAGATCGGCGACGACCTGCACCGCGTGGAGGTGCACCCAGGCGTGTGCACTAAGCCAGTCGGGTGATCTCCACGACGACGTCGAGATCGGTTGATCCCTCACCCGAGTAGATGCCCTTGAGCGGGGTGACGTCCGCATAGTCACGGCCCACACCCACGCTGATGTACTGCTCGTTGATCTCCTTGTCGTTGGTGGGGTCGTAGTGCCACCACTCCCCCGTCCACGCCTGGATCCAGGCATGGCTCTGACCTTCGACGGTGTCGCCCATCTTCGCGTTGCGCTTCGGGTGCAGGTAACCCGACACGTAGCGTGCCGGAATTCCCATGCCGCGCAACAACATCAATGTCAGATGCGCGAAGTCCTGACAGACCCCCCGGCCCTCGCGCAACGCGTCGACACCGGAGGTGTGCACGCCGGTGGTGCCGGGCACATACTTCAGTTCGCCCTGCACCCAACGTGCGGCCTCGATGACGGCCTCGGTCGGGTCGTGGTACTTGGCGATACGGCGGCCCACGCGTTCGATCCGCTTGCTCGCGGGCACGTAGTGGGTGGGAGCCAGCATCTCGTCGTACTTGTCGATCACCGCCTCGCCGGCGAGGTCCTCCCAGCTGATCTTGATCTTCGGAACCTCAGGCTTGTCGGTCTCCACCACCGAGGACGCGGTGACCTCCAACTCGGTGTGCGGCGCGTGAAGGTCGAACGACGTGACCGCGGTGCCCCAGTAGTCGACGTAGCGGTAGGACCTTGTGGCGGGGATGGTTTCGACCCGGTTGAGGATGACGTTCTGCCTCGAATCAGATCGTGGGGTCAGGCGCGCTTCGTTGAACGACGCCGTCACCGGAGACTTGTAGGCATAGCCGGTGGCATGAATGATCCGCATCCGCCACATATTCAGACCTCGCCTTCCTCGATCACCAGCGAACCGTCACGGCCCGCATCCGTCCACGCCACCCACGGTGCGGAGTGGAAGTACTCCAACGCCAACGCTTCTCCGACGTCGGCGCACGTCGCCTGAATGGCGGCCAGACGTTCCTCGAGCGATTCCAGAAGCACACCCTGCGGCATGAACTCCAACTCGCTGCGGGCACGTCCGAGCAGACGTTGCACCTCCGCCGTCGCGCCCACCCGGTTGAGCCGTCTCTTGTGCAGTTCGTCGAGGCTGTGTTCGGCCAGTCGCAGCGAGTACATCACCGATCGCGGAAAGAGCCTGTCCAACAACATGAACTCGACGACACGGGCAGCGTCGAGCACCCCACGGTAAGTACGCAGATACGTGTCGTGCGCACCCGCGGAGCGCAGCACCGTGACCCAGGCCGGCGACGATGCGCTGTCACCGACTCGGGCGAGCAGCAGGCGCACCGTCATGTCGACGCGTTCGATGGCCCGGCCCAGCACCATGAACCGGTAGCCGTCGTCGCGGGACAGCGTGGAGTCGGCCAGACCGGCGAACATCGCCGCACGGCCTTCGACGTAGGACAGGAACTCGTGCGGGCCGAGGCGTTTGGCGGCCCGCTCGCGCTCGGCCAATGCGTTGTAGGTGGTATTGAGGCATTCCCAGATCTCGGTGGACGTGACCTCCCTTGCGCCGCGGGCATTCTCCCGGGCCGCCGAGATCGCGTCGACGATGGAGCAACCGCCGTTCGTGTCGCGGCTGAAGGCAACCAGATCGGTCAGCGACCACACGTCCAGGTCGATGTCGGGGGGTTCGATACCGAGCACCCGCAGCAGCGTGCGCGACGCCTGGTTCGGGTCCACGCTGGAATCCTCGAGGAGCTGGTGGACGGTGACGTCCAGGATGCGGGCCGTGTCGTCGGCGCGCTCGACATAGCGCCCGATCCAGTACAGGGATTCGGCGTTGCGTGCCAACATCAGTCGACCACCGCCTGCTGTTGCTGCTGTTGTTGCTGTTGAGTCTGGCCGGGACCGGCCGCCTGAGACTGTTGTTGCTGCGTCTGCTGGGACGACGATCCGTCGCCGTTCTTCTCGGCCTTGGATCCCCTGGCGGTCTTCGGAAGTGACCGAACCACCTCCGCGGCAGCCAGTTCGCGGTCGGCCACCGACGCACGCGAGGCAAGAACCCAGGTGTCCTTCGATCCACCACCCTGACTCGAGTTCACCACCAGCGAGCCTTCCGGTAGCGCCACCCGTGTCAGACCACCGGGCAGCACCCAGACGTCGTCTCCGTCGTTGACGGCGAAGGGACGCAGGTCGACGTGCCGGGGCGAGAGTTCGTCGCCGATCTGGGTGGGCACCGTCGACAACTGCACCACCGGCTGGGCGATCCACCCGCGCGGGTCGGCGTTGATCTTCCTCGAGATCGTGGCCAGCTCCTTCTCCGAGGCGTTGGGGCCGAAGACGATGCCGTAGCCACCGGAACCCTCGACCGGTTTGATGACCAGCTCGTCGACGCGGTCGAGCACCTCCTCGCGTTCCTCGGGGAGCCAGCACCGGAACGTGTCGACGTTGGCCAGCAGCGGCTTCTCGCCGAGGTAGTACTCGATGATCGTCGGCACGTAGGTGTAGACGAGTTTGTCGTCGCCGACCCCGTTGCCCACCGCACTGGAGATGACGACGTTGCCGGCCCGGGCGGCGTTGAGGATGCCCGCCACGCCCAGCACCGAGTCGGGCTTGAACTGCATCGGGTCCAGAAAGTCGTCGTCGATGCGTCGGTAGACGACGTCGACCTGGCGTTCGCCCTCGGTGGTGCGCATGTACACGGTGTTGTCCCGGCAGAACAGGTCGCGGCCCTCGACGAGTTCCACACCCATCTGGCGGGCCAGCAGCGAATGCTCGAAGTACGCGGAGTTGTAGACACCGGGGGTGAGCACCACGACGGTCGGATCGGCGACGTTGTTGGCGGCGGCATTGCGCAGCGCCCGCAACAGATGCGACGCATAGTCACCGACCGCACGGACCCGGTGGGTCGCGAACAGGTTCGGGAAAACCCGAGCCATGGTGCGGCGGTTCTCCATCACATACGACACCCCCGAGGGTGAGCGCAGGTTGTCCTCGAGCACCCGGAAGTTGCCCTGGCCGTCACGAACCAGATCGATGCCGGCTACATGGATGCGCACCCCGTTCGGCGGCATGATCCCCACCGCCTCGCGGTGGAAGTGCTCGCAGGAGGTGACCAACCGGCGAGGGATGACACCGTCCCGCAGAATCTCCTGCTCGCCGTAGATGTCGCTCAGATACATCTCCAGCGCCTTGACGCGCTGGCGGATGCCGCGCTCCAGGCGAGTCCACTCCGCTGCCGAGATCACCCTCGGGACCAGGTCCAGGGGGAACGGCCGCTCCTGGCCGGAGAGCGAGAACGTGATGCCCTGATCGATGAACGCACGTCCGAGCGCATCCGCGCGTGCCTCCAGATCAGACACGTCGGAAGGCGCGAGTTCGGTGTGAATGCCCTTGTAGGGGCCCCGGACGTTGCCCTGCCCGTCGAACATCTCGTCGAAGGCCTCGGCGTACGTGCCCATGGTGTTGTAACCACCGAAGACGCCGTCGTGCCGTTTGGCAGTCTTGGAGTTACTGCGTGAGGTCCGTGTGCTCTGGGTCGCCAAGATGTCTTGTGCTCCTCACGTGGGCGGTCTATGGAGTTTCTGGTGCAGTCCTATTCCCATGCGACGCGATTCGCATACGCACGAATGCCATGCTGCAACATTTCTGTCGTTTCGGCAGGCCAGTGGGTCTCGCTTTGGGACATTTGTGACCTCGCTGGTAACCTGAACAGTCGCTGCCCCCCGTGGGCGCCCACAGACTCAAGCAATCCCGTCGAGATTTACGAAGGAATACACGCGTGGCCAACATCAAGTCGCAGCAGAAGCGAATCCTCACCAACGAGCGCCGCAGGCTGCGCAACAAGTCGGTGAAGTCGTCCCTGCACACGGCGGTGCGTGGTTTCCGTGCGGCGCTCGAGTCGGGCGACAAGGAGAAGGCCGGCGAACTCCTCGCTGCGACCACCCGCCAGCTGGACAAAGCGGCCACCAAAGGCGTGATCCACAAGAATCAGGCCGCCAACCGCAAGTCCGCGCTCACTCAGGCCTTCAACAAGATCTGAGTCCGGGTCAGTCCGCTGACCAGCTCTCACGCAATTACTCGCGGACCAGCTCGGCGACCTTGCGAACTGCGGTTTCCAATGCGTAGTCCGCATCCGCTGCCGCCCCCTTGACGTCGGCGTTCAGCGCGGCCACCAGCCTCATCGCCTCGGCGACAGAGTCCCTTGACCACCGGCGCGCCTGCTTCTGCGCCTTCTGCACCCGCCACGGCGGCATGCCCAGCTCACCGGCCAATCGGTAGGGGTCGCCTGACAGCGGCCCGACCCGGGCGATCGTGTGCACCGCCTCAGCCAGCGCGTCGGCCAGCACCACCAGCGGTTCGCCGCCCATCATCGCCCAGCGCAACGCCTCGGCGGCGCCGGCGACATCCCCGACGACCGCCTTGTCGGCGATGTCGAACCCCTTCACCTCGGCTTTGCCCGAGTGATAGCGGCGCACAGCGGCCGCGCTGAGGTCACCTCCGGTGTCGGCGACAAGCTGCGAACACGCCGCAGCCAGCTCACGAAGGTCGGAGCCGACGGCCTCGAGTACCGCGGTCACCGTGTCGTCGTCGACCTTCACCCGCAGGGCGCGGAACTCCTTGCGGACGAAATCGGACCGCTCGGATGCCTTGGTGATTTTGGCGCACGGGTGAACCTGCGCTCCCTGCTTCTTGAGATGGTCGGCGAGGGACTTCGCGCGGCCACCGCCGGAGTGCGCCACCACGAGCATCGTCCCTTCGGGCAGATCCGCAGCAGCCGATTCGATGATCGCGACCGACTCCTTGCCCGCTTCGGCGGCGGCCTCCAGCACCACAACACGTTCGTCGGCGAACAGCGACGGGCTGAGCAGCTCGGCGAGTTCGCTGGTGCTGACTTCGCCCGCGCGAAGCCGATCGACCGGGACGTCAGCAGTGCCTGCCGACGCCCGTGCCTGCTGCAGTACCGACGCGATGGCACGCTCGACCAGGAGCTCTTCGTCACCCAGGATCAGGTGCAGGCCGGTCACCTCTTGACTCACCGGACGATCGTGCCACGACCCCGCGACATCGACCGCACCACCAATGCCACAGCGCCGCGGTGGCGACGGCGCCGACCGCCACGGTGACCACTCCCGCGAGACCCGACGGGACCGCCACCGCCGCCGCGGG
>NZ_JBAUJR010000293.1:0-10545 GCF_049683935.1 Mycobacterium sp.
GCGCGGCCCTGTTGGCGACCCTGCCCGATCTGGCGTGGGGTGTCGGCGGGCGGGTGTCACCGGTGCAGTACCCACCGGGGTGGCAGGCCGCCGCCGCGGTGATCAATGCCGATCCCCGACCGGTGGCGGTGTTGCCCGTCGACAGCATGCGCAGCTTTGCCTGGGCCGGCGATGCCCCCGTCCTGGATCCGTTGCCGCGCTGGGTGCGTGCCGATGTGCTCAGCACCGGGGATCTGACGATCGCCGGGCGCACCGTTCCCGGCGAAGGCACTCGGGCCCGCGAGGTCCAGCGGCTGTTGTTATCCGGCGCCGACCGGGAACAGCTCGCCGCAGCGGGAGTGGGCTGGGTGGTGATCGAGGGACGTGGACCCGAACTGAGCTTGCCGGTTGCGTACCGTGACGCCGACCTGACCGTTTACGACGTGGGTGGGGACGGGGCAGCATCACCACATCGGGGCCTGCTGCTCGCCGCACACGCGGTGTGGCTGGGCCTGCTGGGGATCGGCCTCGTGGGAATGATGCTGTCCTGGATGCGACGGCGGCCGCGTCAGGACATGCAGACAGCCGGCACGACCAGGTAGGCGGGCCACAGGCCGGCGACGATCATGATCGCTGCGATCGCCGCGCCGGCCGGCAGTCGGGTCTGCAGCAATCCTTCGAGCTGCCGCACCTCCTCGAAGTGGAAGAACGCCCACGCCAAACCGATCGTCACGTACGGAATGGCAAGCCACATCGCAGTTTCGACGACCGCGGCGACGCTGACGCGGGTGCTCAACAGGCGACGGGTGGCGACTCGGACGCCGGACACGGCCACCTCCTCAGACCAGTCGCCGTTGCCGACGGGTACGTCTGCGGACGTCGGCCAGCAGCGCATGACTTCCGCCTTGACGGATGAACGCCGGCAGGAACCGGTTGACGAAGGCCACGAACAGGAACAACCTCTCGAACAAGAGTTGCCGGGCCGGCCCCCACGTCACGCCGAGCGCCTCGCGGAACACCGGCGCCAGAAAGCCGACGGTGAGGAACTTCAGCAACGGCCGAAAAGGCAGTGCCAGAACAGGATTGATCATGCGTAAGTCGATCAGGTCGAGCAGGTAGCTACGCACGACGTCGTCCAGTGCGATGTCTTGGCACGCGGTGTCCCAGTAGCGGTCGAACTCCGCACGGGTCGCGGGCCACTGGTCCTCGCGTACCTGCAGAGTGGTGCCCAGCGGCCACGCCGATGTGTAGAACTGTTCGGCCTGCTCGGGAGTCATCTCGCCGCGCAGCATTTGGTAGGTGTCCTCGAGGCCCACGAACAGGCACGCCGCCACCCACATCTGGAGGTCGAGATCGAATGCGTTGTACCGCACCGGACTCTGCGGTCCCGATTTCACCTGACGGTGCACCTCGTCGACCGCGTCGCGGAACGCGGCCCGGTCCTCGTCGGATCCGATCACCGCGACAGCGAGGTACTGGAACGTCGTCCGTGCCCGCTTCCACGGGTGCTTCATCAGCGCACCCGAATCGACCTTGCTCTCGACGACGCCGTGACCCACGCCGGGATTCGACAGTTGCATGACCACGTTGGCCGCACCTGCGGCGAACGACCAGAAATCCATGGCATCGGCTGCGGTGACCGGGTCGTCGCTCCAGCGCGCGGTGCGTTTGGCGATTCGGATGCGGGTGGCGGTCACGTCGAACAGACGTCGGCGAACAGCAGGGCCGGCCAGGCGACGACGGCCGCGCAGAACGACACCACCTTCGCCGGACCGTCGAGTTGGGACAGGTGGCTGGTGTGGGTCAGCGACCAGATGATCCCGATCCCGAGATGGGGGCCGCTGAGCAACAGTGCGGTGCCCATCCATTCGGCGATGGTCATCTGGTGATCCAGAACCCGCCGCACGGCGCTCAACATGACCGACATGTTAATCGCGGTACAGCATTCTGAAAGTGGTTCCCACGGAATCTGCCATTGCCGACACTGATATCGGCGCCCCGTTGTGAACCGCTAATCGCATGACTGCAGCAGACGTGGCACTGCCGCACGCGCTACCGCCGTCTGCTCCCTCCTTCGAATCATTGACGCTGTGGGCTGGACGTCCTACAGTCTGATTTGCAGAAATATTTTCTCCACAACGGAAAATTGACCATCGACAATCAGAAAGAGGGGATGTCAGGTGCGCATCCGACACCTTGGAATCGTCGTCCAGGATCTCGAGAGGACCGCCGAGTTCTACGAGAACGTGCTCGGCTTCAAGCGACTGGGCGATATCCGTACTCCCGGCCACTACCCGGGCAAGGCCATCGACCTGAGCGACGGCGAGGTCAACTACTCACTGCTGCAGCCCAATCCTGAGATCCAGAGGTCCGAATGGACGTATGGAGCCATGGGCCCCAACCACATCGGCGTGACGATCGAGGACACCGCCTCCGTGGTCACCGCGCTGAAGGAACGCGGGATCGAGGTGTACGGCGCAGAGAAGGCCGACCCGCCCCGATTCTTCAAGTTCCGCGATCCAGACGGTGTCGAGGTCGACGTCGCCACGCCGGAGCGTGGCTGGAAGTTCTGATCGACGCGTACCCCGGGCCCGTCGGTACGGGCGGAGGTACGACTGAGCCGTGAAGGTGTTCTCGGGTCGCACTGTGCCGCCGTGGTGGCTCCTCGGGACCGTGGCCAGCATCTTCCTGCTCCAGACCGCGGTCACACTGGCCCGCCCGGTGTCGACCTACCGCCTGTTGGCACTCGACGCAGACGGCACCGCTCTCGGGCTCGCCGCGGCGTGTTTCGCCGTCCCCCCGATGCTGCTCGCGGTTGGATTCGGCCGGTGGGCCGAGAAGCACCATCCCGCCGTCCTTCTGGGACTGGGACTGACCGTCGCCGCGGCGGCGGCGTTCGCGCTCGTGGTCGCCGACACCGTTCCCGCCATCGGACTGGCCACCACCGCGCTGGGCGTCGGCCACATGTCCGGCACCATCGGCGCGCAGAGCATCATGGCTCAGGCGCAGAGTTCCCTGACCCGCATCAACCGATTCGGCATGTTGACGACCATCTCGGCGCTCGGTCAGATCGCCGGCCCCATCGCCGGCGGCGTGATCATCGGACATTCCGAACAACCCGGTCTCGAGGCCACCTCGTCGGCCCTTCTCGTCGCCGCATGGGTGTTCGTCGCAGGCGTGCCTCCGGCAATTCTCGCCTGGCGCACCAACATCCAGAAGTCCACGATTCGCACCGGGCGAGCCCAGCGGGTGTGGCACCTGCTTCGGCGGCGAGGGATGCCCGCGGCGCTGATGACGAGCTTCTCCGCCAAGAGCGGCATGGACCTACTGCTGGTGTACGTGCCGTTGCTCGGAGCAGCCGTCGGCCTCAAACCGTCCCAGGTCGGGCTGCTGCTGGGCATCAGCTCGACCGGCGCGTTGCTCGCGCGTGCCGCCACACCGATGTTCGTGCGGCGGCTCTCCACGTTGCGGTTGACCGTCAGCGCCACCGCGGTCGCCTCGGCATGCCTGGTGCTGATAGCGGTCAGCGACGATCTGGTGCCGATGATCCCCGCGATGGCAGTGCTCGGCTTCGCGCTCGGTTTGTCCCAGACCACCACGATGGACTGGGTCGTCAATCTCGTCGACGAGACCAGCCGTGGGTCCGCGTTGGGCCTCCGCATGGCGACCAACCGCCTCGGCCAGACCCTGATCCTGGTGGCAGCGGGCGCGATGTCGGGCTGGCTCGGCGTGCAGATGGCCTTCATCATGTTGGCGGTGGTCATGCTCGGCACCGCGGGCTCAGGTCTGATCAGCGCGAGGAAGGACCCCGGCTGACCGCCGGTCAGCCCCGGCGGGGGCCGTCCGGGCTCTTCGCCAGCGTCTCGATCATCAGCTCTCCGATGTGCGAGATGCGCTGGGAATTCAGGCGGCTCGCGGGTGCCGCCACGGCGATCGCGGCGGGCCGACCCGCGAAGTCACGGAACGCCACCGCCACCGATCCGACGTCGTCCTCGGTCTCGCCGGAATTGACCGCGTACCCGCGTTCCCGCGTCTTGGCCACTTCCTCGAGGAGTTCGGCCTGTGTGGTGATGGACTGATCGGTTCTCGCGGTGAACGGTTCGTCGGACGTCGGATAGATCTCTGCGACCTGCTGGTCCGTCATCAGTGACAGCAGTGCTTTGCCCAGCGACGTGCAGTGCGCGGGCACCAACGTGCCGGTGCGAGCCACTACGCGCAGGGCTTTCTCGGACTCCACCGCGTCGGCGTAGCGGACTTGGTTGCCCTCGAGCACGCCGAGGTGGACGGTCTCACCGAGCTCGGTGTTCAACTCCTCCATCGCCGGCCGAGCCTGCTCGCGGACGTTCAGCGAACCCACCACCGCGAGGCCGACTTCCACAAGCGCGGGACCCGCCACATAGGCCCGAGTCACCGGCTCCTGCTGGACAAAACCGTGATGGGCCAGCATCGCGAGCAGTCGGTGTGCGGTGGAGTGCGCGACACCGAGGTACTTGCACGCGTCGGTGAGTCGCACCCGGGGTTGCTCGCGGAACAGCAGAAGCAACAACAGCGCGTTGTTCACCGACGCGATCGGATACGCGGGACCCGTTTCGCTCTCCGGCCTCACCTTCTGCATAGAAGAAGAGTACCGGCGATTTCACGGGCCCCGCGGACCTTCAGGCGCAGGAAGTGATGCTTGACACATCTACCGGCTGAACCTAGATTTCTCACATACAGAAATTCTTTCCCTCCTGAAGACATGGCACCAAGAGGTCTGAATGGCTCGAGATACCGAACAACCCACCGGTGCAGCCCCCGCGGGAACGGGTCATCTCCCCGATCCGCAGGGCGACACCACGACCGATCGAGCGGTGGGTGACACCCCCCTGATCGCCGACCACGACGGCCAGCCGGTGGACAGCGCCGACGCGCCGCCGAGCGAGCATGACCGCCGACTGACCCAGCGGGTCCACATCCTGCTCGGCCTCGTGGTGGCCGCGGCCGCAGCGTGGATGCTCTACCGGAGTTCGACGGAACTTCCGTTCTACGGAGGGAACAACGAGCCGGGTCCCGGATACCTACCGGTACTGCTGACCGTCTGCCTCATCGGACTGGGCCTGTTGCTGTCGGCCGTCTGGGCGTTCGGTCCCCGAGCACGTAGCGGTGAGGCCCCGACGCTGTCGTTGGGGCGCAACCAGATCGCCCGCGCGCTCCTGGTCTGGCTCGCGCTGGTGATCTGCACCGCGCTGTTGGATCCGTTGGGATTCCTCGTCGCAGGAGAAGTGCTCGTGTTGTTCGTGATCCTGGTGGTGGAACGGATGCGCTCCATCCCCTCGATCGTCACGTTGCTGCTCCTCCCCCCGCTGATGTACTTCGTCTTCGAGATCCTGCTCGAAGTCCGACTCCCTGTAGGAACCCTGTGGCAGTGAACGGATTTCAACACCGGACCGATGGCCTGACAGGGGAGAGAGGACAAGACGAGTGGATGCGGTAAACGGTCTGCTGTCCGGATTCCAGACAGCCATCACGCCTACCAACCTGTTCTGGCTGCTGGTCGGTTGCCTGCTCGGCACACTCGTCGGCATCCTGCCGGGACTCGGCCCGCCTGCGACGATCTCGATCCTGCTGCCCTTGGCCACCGGTTTCGACCCGGCGACCGGCCTGATCATGATGGCGGGGATCTACTACGGCGCCAAGTACGGCGGCTCGACCACTTCGATCCTGATGAACATTCCGGGTGAATCCGCCTCTGTCGTCACGTGTCTCGACGGCTACCAGATGGCCAAGAAGGGACGGGCCGGGCAGGCGCTGGGCATCGCGGCGATCGCTTCGTTCGTGGCCGGCACCATCGGTGTCATCGGGCTCACGTTCCTCGCCCCGCTCGCGGCCAAGGTGGCGGTCAACTTCGGCCCACCCGAATACTCGGCGCTGATGCTCTTCGCACTCCTGCTGGTGATCATGCTTGCGGGCGATTCCCTGCTCAAGGGCTTCATCTCGATGTTCATCGGCTTGTTCCTCGCCACTATCGGAACCGACCTCTTCTCCGGCGAGCAGCGGTTCACCGGAGGCGAGATCGAGTTGGCGGGCGGCATCGAGTTCATCGCCCTGTCCGTCGGGATCTTCGCCATCGGCGAGGTGCTGGTGAACCTCGAGGAGAAAACCCAGAAGCCGCTCTTTGCGGTGCCTAAGAAGTTTCGCGAACTGCTTCCGTCCGGGGCGGACATCAAGCGGTCGACACCGGCAATGCTGCAGGGCGGGGTCCTCGGCTTCATCATCGGGGTCCTGCCCGGCGCCGGTTCCACGGTCGCGTCATTCGTGTCCTACATCGTCGCCAAGCGCACCTCGAAGCATCCCGAAGAGTTCGGCAAGGGCGCCATCGAGGGGGTGGCCGCCCCGGAGGCTGCCAACAACTCCGAGACCGGCGGGGCGATGGTCCCGCTGCTGACGATGGGCATCCCGGGTTCGGGGACCGGCGCGATCCTGCTGGGCGCGCTGGTGCTCTACGGGCTCAACCCCGGACCACTGCTGTTCTCCGAGCATTCCGACGTGGTCTGGCCGATCATCGCCAGCATGTACCTGGGCAACCTCGCCCTGCTGGTGATGAACCTGCCCATGGTGCCGTTCTTCGCGAAGTTGCTGAACACCCCCTACAAGGTCCTCTACCCGGGGATCCTGCTGATCTCGGTGGTCGGTGTGTTCAGCGTCAACTTCTCGATCTTCGACGTCTGGCTGCTGGTGATCTTCGGACTCCTGGGCTACGTCATGCGCAAGCTCGACATCCCGCCCGCGCCATTGGTTCTCGCGTTCGTCCTCGGACCCATCGCCGAGAACTCGATCCGCCAGTCGCTGCTCCTGTCGGACAACAGTCCGATGATCTACCTTCAGCGGCCCATCTCAGCGGCACTCATCGGACTTGCGGTTGTGCTGCTGCTCCTCCTCACATTCGGCCGCAAGTCCCGCAAGGTGCGCGAACAGATGCTCGATTCAGAGGTATGAAACAGACCCTCTGTCTCACAGAAGTTCCCAACTCTCAAGGAAGAGAAATGAACCGTACAAAGAAATCCCTCACCGTCCTGATCGCGATCCTCGCCCTACTCGGCGTGTCCGCCTGCGGCGGTTCCGGTTCCGGTTCCGACTCGGGCTCGGGCTCGGGTGGCGGCGCACCCGGCAATGTGGAGGTGGTGACCCACAACGCGGTCGGCGGCGGCTCCGACGTGTTCACCCGCCAGATCATCAAGATCATGTACGAGAACGACATCATCGACAGCCAGTGGCCGGTGCGCAACGTTCCCGCCGGCGACGGCATCGGCGCCATGTCCTACCTGATCGAACGATCGGGCAACGCGGGCCTGCTCGCTCAGGTCACCCCGACCTGGGTCGCCACCCCGATGACGGTCGCCAACTCCAACGTCAACCTCGACATGCTGACCCCGATCTCCCTGGTGGCCACCGAACCGCAGGTGATCGTGACGAAAGCCGACAGCGAATTCACGTCCTTCACCCAGTTCGTCGACGCCGCCAAGGCCGCACCCGACACGTTGGTCCAGACCGGTGGCTCCAGCACCGCCAACGACGCCCTCACCCGACTGGTGCTGCAGGACTCGCTGGGCGCCACCTGGAAGTTCCTGTCGTTCGAGGACACCGGTTCACGGATCACCGCGCTGTTGCGTGGCGACGCCGACATCATGCTCGGCAGCGCCTCCGATGTCGCCGAACAGGTTCGTGCGAACGAACTGGCAGTGATCGCCGTGGTCGGCAACGAGCGCCTGGAAGCGTTCCCGGAGGTGTCGACCACCGAGGAGCAAGGTATCGACTCGTCACAGGTGCCCGTGCAGTTCCGCGCCATCATGGGCGCCCCCGACATGCCCGAAGACGCCGTCCAGGCATACCAGGAAGACATCTCGGCGATGGTCGAGACCGAAGGCTGGAAGACCCTGGCCAGCAGCGACGGTCTGGTGACCCAGAACCTGCAGGGCCAGGAGCTCACCGACTACCTCAACAACCAGACCGAGATCGTCGGCACCCTGCTCGGCAACCTTGGCCTGAGGAAGGATCAGTGACCGAAGCCGGTCCGTCTGCGCTACTGGCCAAGTTCGTCGCGGAACACGATGGCGACGAGATCCCCGAAGCGGTACTGCACGCGGCGCGACGCGCCCTCGTGGACCACATCGGGGTGGCCGTCGCCGGCTCCACCGACGACGCCGCCCGCCGATCCCGTGGTGCGCTGGCAGTGAGTGAGAATCACGGCAGTGCAACGGTTGTCGGGACGGGCGTGCGGGCCGCGGCTCCGTACGCCGCGTTCCTGAACGCTTTCGCCTCGCATGTGCTCGACCTCGACGACGTGTACAACCCGCCGGGCACCACCGTGCACGGCAGCTGCTCGGTGTGGCCGGCGATCTTTGCCGTGGCCGGCACCCGAGCGACGACGGGTAAGGATGCGCTCGCCACCTTCGCCCTGGGGTTCGAGGTCGAGACCCGCGTCGCCCACGCTGCGGGCCAGACCCACTACGACGCGGGCTGGCACGTGACCGGTACGTCGGGACACCTCGGTGCGGCGGCAGCCGCTGCCCGCACGATGGGCCTCGGCGCTGAGCAGGTCGAGCATGCGATCGCGGCGGGCGCGACACAGGCGGCCGGCCTGCGGGTGATGGCGGGTAGCGACCTGAAGAGCATGCATCCCGGCAAGGCCGCGATGGACGGTGTTCTGGCGGCCTGCCTCGTCGCGCAGCGGTTGACGGCCGGCGCGAAGGCGCTGGAGGGGGACTTCGGCTACCTCGCGGTTATGAGCTCCGACCCTGCGCCCGAGAAGATCGCCACGGGGCTCGGCGAGACGTGGAACATCACGTCGAACGGATACAAGCTCTACCCGAGTGGATCGCTGACCCACCCGATGATCGACGGCGTGATCGCCCTGACGACCGGCCAGCGCATCGCTGCCGCCGACGTCACCGCCATCGAGGTCCGTGTCTCACCGCCGGCCGCTCGGTTCGCCGATCTTCCCCGACCCACGACGCGCATGCAGGCCAAGTTCAGCCTGCGGCACTGTGCGGCGGCGGCCGTCGCGTTCCACCGGGTCGGCACCGAGGAACTCGACGAAACGGTGTTGACCCGTCCCGACATCGTCGAACTGCGCGACCGCGTGAAGGTCGTCGCCGACCCGGGTCTGGGCAAGCAGGATGCCGATGTCGAGCTCGTGCTCGCGTCCGGGCAGACCCTGACCACCGAGGTGCGGGGAAACCGCGGCACCCCTGCCGCTCCGTTGGCCGACGACGAGCTCAGCGCCAAATTCCGCGCACTCGTGGTCCCGGTACTCGGCGTCGCGCAGGCGGAGGCGCTTCTCGACTGCTGCTGGCGGATCGACGAATTAGAGGATGTGACAGCACTTCTCGCGCAGACAGTGCCGCTCGCCGATGCCTGATCGTGGCGTGGCACTCGTCACCGGCGCAGGCAGCGGCCTCGGTGCCGTCATCGCGGACCGACTGGCCCGTGCCGGCTGGACCGTCGCGGTGAACACCCGGTCGCGCGCAGGTGATGCGGACGAGGTGGTCGACGCCATCCGCGCCACCGGGGGCGACGCCTTCACGGTCGCCGCGGACATCACCGATCCTGTTGCAGTGCAACAGATGTTCGCCACGATCGCCGAGCACGGCAGCGTGCGTGTTCTGGTGAACAACGCGTCCTACCGGCCGCGCGCGGCGTTCGCCGACATCACCGAAGAGGACTGGCGCAGGGTCCACGCCGTCACCCTGGACGGCGCATTCACCTGCATCAGGCATGCGTTGCCGACCCTTGTCCCGGGTGGGCATGTCGTCAACATCCTCGGCCGCAACGCACTCGACGGCGACCCTGCGCGGGTGCACGTCTCGGCGGCGAAGTACGGCCTGCTCGGGCTCACCCGCGCGCTGGCCGCGTCGCTGCGCAGCGACGGCGTGACGGTCAATGCGCTGTCCCCGGGGATCGTCTGCGAGGGAGAGGATCTGACACGCTGCCGCGACGAGATCGCCGAACAGATCGTGCGGCTGACGACGGATCCCGGCGAGATCACCGGCGCGCTGGTGCGAGTGGACTGCGACGGTTCGAACATGGCGACCACGGTCTCGCAGTCCTATTGATCGGGCACGATCGACACAATCAGTCTTTTCAGAACCAACACAGACGGGGTGATTACAGGTGGGCGACGGGCGCGGGATCAGCGCGGAATTGGCCGCGTTCGCAGCGGAACTGCGCGTCGAGGACTTGCCGCCCGAGGTCGTCCACCAGGCCACCCGCTGCCTGATCGACTGGCTCGGATGCACCCTCGCAGGATCGGCCACCGATGAGGCCGCCCGGGTGCGCGCGGGGATCGCCGCACTCGATCCCGGCGACGGGTCACGAACGGCAGCCATCGCGGGCACCCGGCAGCGCGCCGGCGCCGGATATGCCGCTCTCGCCAATGGGATCGCCGCACACCTGCTCGACTTCGACGACACCTTCAACCCCGATCGCACGACCATCCACGGCAGCGCCCCGCTGTGGCCGGCGATCGCGGCTGCCGCGGAGTTGGTGCCGGTCAACGGCACTGCGGCCATCGCCGCGTTTGTCGCCGGC
>NZ_JBAUJR010000294.1:0-22977 GCF_049683935.1 Mycobacterium sp.
CCCGGGGTCCCCAGCGGCGGCGGGCCGTCGGTCGGGGCGCCGGGAACCGGGGGGATCACAGGTTCGTCGGCGGCGGCGACCCCGAACCCGAAAACGCCTGCGGCGCCCAGAGTTGTCAGCACAGTTCCGAATGCGAGTAGTCGCCCCATCACCGCTCCCCGCCTGCTCGACTGCGCGCTCGTGTTGAACCCGACCTTACTCTGTCGGCCCTGCCGACACCGGTGCTGCCGCGCACCCTCAGGCGTCCAGCCGGGTGAACTGGTCCCGCCGGTACTGCTCCGCGCAGGCCGCGCGCCGGATCTTGCCGCTCGTGGTGGTGGGAATCGACCCGGGAGGCACCAGAACGAGGTCCTCGACGTTGAGGCCGTGCACGTTGGATATCGCCGAGGTGACCTCACTCTTGACGTCACTGAGCCGGCGCATCGCCGCCTCGTCGAGCGCAGCCGGCTTCTTGACCTCGATGACGGTGACCAGCGTCTCGGTGCTCTTCACCGGAACCGATATCGCCGCGACCCGGCCTCCGGTGATCCCCTGAACCGTCGCCTCGATGTCCTCGGGAAGGTGATTTCGGCCGCGGATGATGAGCAGGTCCTTGATGCGGCCGACGATGAACAGCCCACCGTCGAAGAGAAAACCCAGATCGCCGGTTCGCAGCCACGGCCCGTCCGGGGTGCCCGGCGCCGGATCGACGAGCGTGGCGCCGAAACACCGCTGCTCCTGCGGCGGTCTGTTCCAGTAACCGGCGGCGATGTTGTCACCGTGCACCCAGATCTCGCCGACCAGGTCCGGCGCGCATAACCGGTGGGTGTCGCCGTCGACGATCCGCACCATCGGCGACTGCGGCACGTCATACCGCACAAGCGCCGTGGACTTGCCTGCCGCCGCGCCCCGCGCTGCTTCGCTCGGCCGGACCCGGCCGGCGCCCAGTTCTTCGGCGTCGAAGCGCGCCGGCGGCGACGATTCACTCCAGGTGCCGTCGGTGACGAAGACCGTCGCTTCCGCGAGCCCGTACGACGGGCGCAGCATGCGGTCACGAAAATTGAAGTGGGCAAACCGATCTGCGAAGCGCTCCAACGTGGCGGGCTCGACGCGCTCGGCGCCGTTGATGATGCCGTGCACCCCACCGAGGTCCAGCCCGGCGAGGTCGCTGTCGGCGGTCTTGCGGGCGGCCAGGTCGAAGGCGAAGTTGGGCGCCGCCGAGAACGGGCGAGGATTCTGCGCCAGCGCCCGCATCCAGCGGGCCGGTTTCTCCAGGAACGCGACCGGGCTCATCAACGCGGCCGGGTGGCCACTGAGGATGGGCGCGCAGACGCCCAGCACCAATCCCATGTCGTGGTAGAACGGCAGCCACGACACGAACGTGGCTTCGGCTGAGTGTCCGGCCTGCTCACCGGCGAAGAAGGTGCGCATCAGCTGCTCGAAATTCGCCTGCAGATTGTGGTGGGAGATCATCACCCCGGTCGGCATCCGGGTCGAGCCCGAGCTGTACTGCAGATAGGCCGTGCCGGGGAGGTCGGCAGTCGCGAGGGCCGGTCCGTCGTCGGTGGGCACTGGGCCGTCGAGGTTCATCGAGTCGATCTCGACGATCTTCGGCGCAGTGTCCATCCGCGACTGATCGACGTAGTCGCCGACGTCGCCGGCGACCGCGGAGGTGGTGAGCACCACCGAGGGCTTCGTATCGGCAAACACCGCACTCACCCGGTCGTGACTCGAGCCGCGATGCGGCAGCGGGAGCGGCACCGCGACGAACCCGGCCTGCATGGACCCCAGAAAAGCCAGGATGTACTCCATGCCCTGCGGGGCCAGGATCACCGCCCGGTCACCGACCGACCCGCGAAGACCGATCTCGCGCGCCACGGTCAGCGTTCGTCGTGACAGCTGCGCCCAGGTGACGGTTTCGGCAACACCGGCCGGGTCGCGGTCGTAATCGGTGAACGTGAAGGCCACGTCGTCGGGTCGCAGGCTGGCACGCCCGTGCAGCATCGACAGAATTGATGACTGGGACATAGGCGTCACCTTGCGTCCGTATTGACTCGCCGAATCCCCACTGCCGACCGCCCCGCTCCGTTTCGTAGTTTCACACAATCCCGCCCCACGCGCTGACCACACGCTGCTAGGTGCCTTCCGCCGGGGCCGGGGACACTCGCTGCTGCTCGCCCATCCGTGACGGCCACCAGTTCGCCCGCCCGACCAGAGTCGCGATCGCGGGCACGGTGATGGTGCGAACGACGAAGGTGTCCAGCAGGATCCCCACACCGATCACAAAGCCGCCCTGGACGACGGTGGTGATGCTGGAGAACAACAGACCGCTCATGGAGGCGGCGAAGATCAGACCCGCCGCGGTGATGACGCCCCCGGTCGACGTCAGCGTGCGGATGATGCCGTAACGCATGCCGTGCGGGGACTCGTCGCGCATTCGCGACACGAAGAGCATGTTGTAGTCGGCGCCCACTGCGACCAGGACCACGAACGCCAGCGGCGGCACACTCCAGTGCAATTGTTGACCGAGGCCGTACTGGAACACCAAGACGGACAGACCGATCGCGGCGAAGTACGAAATCACCACGGAGGCAACCAGATAGAGCGGCGCGACGAGTGAACGTAGCAGCACCATCAGCGTCAACAGCACGACCGCGAGGGTGACGGCGATGATGAACCGGATGTCGCGTTCGTAGTAGTCGCGGGTGTCCCGCAGTGCCGCCGGGAACCCGCCCATCAGAATGGTCGCGTCCGACAGGGCGGTGTTCGGTTGGGCGTCGCGGGCGGTGTTGCCGATGACATTGACCTGATCCATCGCCTCGGTGCTGAACGGATTGAGCTCGGTCTGAACCAGGTAGCGCACCGAGCGGCCATCCGGCGACATGAACGCCGCGGCCGCCAACTTGAACTCCTCGAGTTCGAAGGCCTGGGCGGGAACGTTGAAACCCGCCATCGACGGTCCCGATGCGTCGTTGCGCATCGTCATCAGGAACGACGAAGCCTCACGGAGGCCGTCGCTCATCAGCTCGATCTGTTCGACGAGCAGATCCACTCCCCCGGCCACCTGCTCACTTCCGCTGGCGAGCTGGTCGGCGCCCTGCCGGAGGTCAGTCAGGCCTGATTCGAGGCCGCCCGGCCTGTCCAGGCCCATGTCGGACACCGCAGCCGAGAACTGGGCGAGCGCACTGTTGAGTTGGTTGACCGTTGCGGTGAGGGTCTGCCGGTCCTCGACTCCCTGCAACTCTCCGGCCAGCTTGTTGATCTCGTCGACGCTCCCGTCCTCGCGTGCGGCCATCAACCGTTCGAACTGCAGCCGGGTGTCCCGGCACGACGGATTGGCGTCGCAGATCGCGTTTCCCTGCAGCGCGGTCAGCACCGGGCCGATCCAGGCGAACATGTCCCTGACCGCGCCGAAGTTCAGACCCATCGAGTTGCCGAGCCTGTTGACGCTGTCGACCAGCTTGGCGGCGGTCTCGACATCCCTGACGAGCCTGTCGCCCCCGTATTCGGTTCGCACCGAGGACAGTGAGTTGATCAGACTCTGGATGGTGGGCGCGACCTCGTTGATCTGGGCGCGGACGTCGCCGAGGCTGTCGGCCAGGGTGTTCGCGCCGGTGGCGAGCCGATCGAGGTCACTGCTGTTGTCGTCGATCTGGGCGGAGCCCGCCGCCAACCGGTCCCCGACGATGCCCGCCTGATAGGTCGCCCGGAACTCGGGCGGAACCTCACCCAGTGGCCGGGTGACGCCGTTGACCATGGCGATGTTCGGCAGTTGGGTGATGCGTTGCGCCATCTGCTCCAGATCCGCGAGCCCGCGCGGAGTACGGAGGTCGTGCGGCGACTGGACGAGGACGTAGACGGGGATGGCCTGGCTGACGTCGAAGTGTTTCTCCAGCGCGGCGTACCCGACCGAGCTCGGCGCCGACGGCCCCAGAGCCTTACGGTCGTCGTAGTTGAAGTTCGCCAAGCCTGCGCAGCCGGCGAGGATGACCAGCACGAGCAGGCTGGCCACCAGGTTGGTCTTCGGTCGCCGCACGATCCGGATCCCCGAGCGCCGCCAGAATCGGGCGGTGAGTTCCCGCCGCGGCTTGACCCAACCGCGTGGCCCGGCGATGACCAGGATCGCCGGCAGCAGTGTCATCGCGGCGAGGAATGCGACGGCGATGCCGATCCCGCACGACACCCCGATGGTGGAGAAAACCCCCATCTCGGCGAAGCTGATCGCCAGGAAGGTCAGTCCCACCATCGCGGCGGACGCGGTGATCACCTTGCCGATGGAGACAAGGGCGCGCTTGACGGCCTCGTCGGAATCCGCGCCGAGCCGCAGATAGTCGTGATAGCGGCTGATCAGGAACACCGCGTAGTCCGTCCCCGCGCCCGCGATCATCGCGCTCAGGAAGATGACGGACTGATTGGACACCCCCGCTCCGGTGAGCAGGGAGAATCCCGCCACCAACGCCTGCGCGGTCACCAGTGAGATCCCGATCGCGGTCAACGGCAGCAGCATGGTGATCGGGTTGCGATACACCACCAGAAGGACCAGGAGCACCATGATGGCGATCGCGAGTTCGATCGGCAGGCGGTCCTGTTCGCCCGCGACGGTGAGATCGGCGACGGTGGCAGCCGGGCCGGTGAGGTGCACCGTCAGACCGGATCCCGCGGTGTTGCGTTCGACGATGTCGACGACCCGGTTGTACGCATCGTGGGCCTGGGGGGTGCCGAGCTCGCCCGCGAGGCCGACCGGCAGCACCCAGGTCGTCTTGTCCTCACTGGTCAGGAACGGCCGCAGCTGAGGCGTGCTGACGAAGTCCTGCACCATCACGACATCGGTGACGTCGTCGCGCAGTCGATCCACGAGCTTCCGGTAGGCGACTTCGTCGGCGGGCCGCAGGCCGTTCTCGTTGATCAACGCCACCAGCAGCAGGTTCTCCGCGCCGGACTCGTCGAACGCCTCGGTCATCTGGCGGGCCGCGACACTGGACGGGGCGTCGCTGGGCAGGATCGCCAAAGGTTGTCTCAGCGCCATCTCGCCCAGGCTGGGCACCGACAGCGGCAGCGCGATCGCCACGGCGATCCAGACCCCGATCACCGCCCAGGGCCAGCGCACCACCCAATCGGCTAGCCGTTGCATACCGCTCCCACCCTCGATCCCGCGAGCACGCAGTCGCGGCGCCGCCCCGGGATCATCACTGCCATCACATTGTTCCCCGCTACGCCACGCGTCCCCAGTGCCCGCTGTCAGCAACCCGGACGGACACCGACTTCATCGCCTGCATGTACCGGGTGGCTGATTTCTTGGCGACCGGGTTGTCGGGATGCATGATCGCCATCACCGTGCCCTCCCCGTAGCGGAATATGTAAATCGTCAATTGATAGGAGAACCGGCCATCAGGGTAGATCCCGATATTGTTCGCAAGGCCCATATCGGCTGCTGCGAGGACGGCGTTGAGCGGCGCGGCGCCACCGTGGAGGAAATTCGACACCGGGAAGTTCGGCCGCGGCCAGTTCAACCACGGCGCCAACTCGAGGACCCGGTAATACGGCACTTTGGCCATGTCCAGGCTCGAATCGAACGAAGCCTGCGCCGCCCACGCCGCATCACCGAAAGAGGTCGCCGCTATCGGCACGGTGATCGGGATCAAACCGGTGAACCAACCCTGCGTCATGAAATTGTCGCCGGCTTTGCGGGAATCCCTCGGAGTGAGGCCGTAATACGTCAGAGCACCGGTGAATTCGTGCTCCACCAGGCCGAGACAGGCGAACAGGCCGCCGACGAACCGGGCCCCCGCAGCAGCGCACGCCGACTCGAAGCGCTCCGTCTGCGCGGTGTCCATCAGGACCTCGGAGGTCATGTCACTGGCCGTCGACCCGTCCGGGTCACCGAGCGGAAGCGGGAACTCCGGAAAACCGTCACTGTTGTTCTCCGCGAAGTCGATCCACGCCCGGACCCCGGGCGAATCCAGGGTCAGCTCGGAGGTGTGCGCGCGCTCGCGGACACAGAAGTCATCGAAGCTGCCGGCGTCGGGCAACGTCAGGGCCTGACCGGTCCCGCTCAGCGCCGCATACATTCCGTTGGCTTCCAGCATTGTCGTGCCGATCAACGTCGCGTCGCCGTGGACGTGATCCATGGCCGCGAAGAAAGTGAAGTCGTTTTCGTTCTGAACTATCCCGAATGTGAAACAACCCCACTCCAGTGGATTCGGTATCGCGACGGCGTGCGCACGTATTTCGTCGACCGTCATGGCGCCCTGATCGACCGGAACGAATTCGATGTCGGCCGAATCGTCGAGGGCATGCCGGACGAACTCTCCGTCGCCGGTCTGTTCGAACCAACTGCGGAACGTGTCGTGCCGACGGAGATATGCATTGACGGCGTGATCCATGGCGGCGATATCGCATTGGCCGGGCACTTCACAGCTGGCGATGATCTGCCTGGAGAAATTCAGTCCCGCGGCGGTGCGCTGACAATAGTTGCGCAGATGCTGGTTCTGCATGTAGCTGACCGGCACCGAACTGACCGGCGCCCGCCGCGCCATTTCTCGAGCCTCCGGCGTCGGATGCCATGAGGTGACCGACCCCGGTTTCAACGTCCATTCAGCAAGTGCGCCAACCGTGATCTTCCCGATTCGCAAGGCTTGGCCCTCCCCAGTCCTGCCCGATCTACCGGCTCCGATCCGGCGTCCCTCCTGGCGGGATCAACATACCCCCGGCGGGACCGCCGTTGCCCCGGCCATGGGCAGCAACGCCGGGCACGGGCCGTCACAAACATGTCATAGTGACCGTCGACGCTTGTTCCTGGCGCGGGGGAGGACAGCCGCATGGTTTCCGTTGGTCCGGTCGAGCCGACACCTCGCTTCGCGGTCGTGGGCTACTCGGCGCGCTTTCCCGGCGCCCCGGATACCGACGAGTTCTGGAACCTGCTGCGCGACGGCCGCGACGCGATCTCGGAGGTCCCGCGGGACCGCTGGGACGCCGACGACTTCTTCGACTCCGAACCCGGGGTTCCCGGCAAGATCGTCACCCGCTGCGCGGGGTTCGTCGATGACGTGACCGGGTTCGACGCGCCGTTCTTCGGGATGTCGACGCGCGAGGTCAGGATGATGGACCCGCAGCATCGACTCCTGCTGGAGACAGCCTGGCGCGCTGTCGAGCACTCGGGCACCGCACCGTCGGCGCTGGCCGGCACCAACACCGGAGTGTTCGTCGGGTTGGCCACCCACGACTACCTGGGAATGGCATCGGACGAACTGGACTACCCCGAGATCGAGGCGTACACGGCGATCGGGACCTCCAACGCCGCAGCGGCGGGACGGATCAGCTTCCGGCTGGGACTGCAGGGCCCCGCGGTCGCCGTCGACACGGCGTGCAGTTCGTCGCTGGTGGCCATCCACCAGGCGTGCCAGGCGCTGCACCTCGGCGAATGTGACCTCGCGCTGGCCGGCGGTGTCAACGTCCTTCTCACACCGGCGACGATGATCGCGTTCTCCAGCGCCCACATGCTCGCGGCCGACGGTCGGTGCAAGACGTTCGACGCGGCCGCCGACGGTTATGTGCGCGGCGAGGGGTGCGGTGTCATCGTCGTCAAGCGCCTCGAGGACGCCGTCCGCGACGGTGACCGGATCCGCGCCGTGCTCCGCGGCAGCGCGATCAACCAGGACGGCGCCTCGGGTGGGTTGACGGTGCCCAACGGCGTTGCCCAGCAACGGGTCATCACCGACGCGCTGCATCGATCCGGACTGCAACCCAGCGACATCGGCTATCTGGAGGCACACGGCACCGGAACGTCGCTGGGTGATCCGATCGAGGCCCAGGCCGCGGGCGCGGTGTACGGCGCGGGCCGCGAACCCGGCGATCCGCTGTTGATCGGCTCGGTCAAGACGAACATCGGACACCTGGAGGCAGCCGCGGGCATTGCGGGGGTCATCAAGGTCATCCTGTCGCTGGAGAACGAACTGCTGCCACAGCATCTCCACTTCCAGAACCCCTCACCCCACATCCCCTGGGACAGACTTGCGGTGCAGGTCGTCACAACCGCCACCGCGTGGGAGCGCAACGGCCGGCCCCGCATCGCGGGTATCAGTTCGTTCGGGTTCGCGGGGACCAACGCCCACGTCATCGTCGAAGAAGCGCCGGCACCGCCCGCGGTCACCGGTCCGGACGAGCGGCGCACGGACACGCGGTTCGACGTTCTGCCACTGTCGGCGCGCACCCCCGCCGCCCTGGTCCGGGTCGCCGATCAGTACCGCACCTGGTTGAGCGCGCACCCGGAGGCCGACGTCACGGATGTGTGCTTCACCGCAGGCGTGGGTCGAGCGCACCTGGAACACCGGGCCGCGTTGGTCGTCGACTCGACGGAATCCGCGATCGAGTTGCTCGGCGCGCTCGCCGAGGACCGTCCGACGCCGGGCCTGGTGCGCGGAGAGTCCCACGACACCCCGAAGACGGCGTGGCTGTTCACCGGCCAGGGCAGCCAGTACCCCGGCATGGCTCGCGAATTGTTCGACACCGAACCGGTTTTCGCCGAGACCCTGACTCGCTGCGCGGCCGTGGTCGCCGACGTTCTCGACAAGCCTCTGCTGGACGTGATCTTTGATGCGGACAGCCCCGAAACCCTGCAGCAGACCTCGTATGCCCAGCCCGCCCTGTTCGCGGTGGAGATGGGCCTGGCGCGCCTCTGGCAGTCCTGGGGCCTCGAACCCGATGTGGTGCTGGGTCACAGCGTCGGCCAGTATTCAGCGGCCTGCGTGGCTGGTGTGTTCGGCCTCGAGGACGGCGCGCTGCTGATGGCCGAACGCGGGCGCCTCTTCGGCAGTCTGCCCGCCGGCGGTCGGATGGTTGCGGTGTTCACCGCCGCCGAGCGGGTCGAGAGCCTCATCGACGAGTACCCGAGCCTGTCGGTGGCCGCCTACAACGGCGCCAACACCGTGCTGTCCGGACCCGCCGAGCAGCTGGAGAAGGCGGTCGCCACGCTGGCGGCCGACGGCGCCCGGTGTGACTGGCTGGACACCAGCCATGCATTCCATTCGTCCCTGCTCGACCCGATTCTCGACGAATTCGAATCGTATACAGCGGGTTTCACGTTCAACACGCCGCAACGCATCCTGATCGACAACCGCACCGGCGCCGCGCTGGGCAGGAGCGTGAAGCTCGACGCCGCCTACTGGCGCCGCCACGCACGCCAACCGGTGGAGTTCGCCAAGAGCGTCCAAACCCTCGCCGAACTGAACTGCAGATTGCTGCTCGAGATCGGCCCGCGGCCGGTGCTCACCGCCGCCGCCCTCGCGGCATGGCCTGACCCTGCCACCGCACCGCGGGTGATCACGTCGCTGCGCCGAAACGCCGGCGACCACCGCCAGATCACCGAAGCCGTCGCCGACGCCTACGTTCTGGGCCACGTCCCCGACTTCGCCGCTTTCCGGCACGAGCACGCGCGAAAGCTCGACCTGCCCACCTACCCGTTCGAGCACCGCGAGTACTGGTTCCGCGACAATCGTGATCCCGATGGGCATGACGCACAACAACTTCCGACGGCCCGCACCCAGGCTGTCCGCCTCCTCGAGGACGGCCGGATCGAGTAACTCGCGGCCCTGCTCGGCGGTGCCGAACATCAGACCATCGACGTGCTGACCAAGCTTGCGGCACAACACAACCGACAGCGGTCACATCAGTCCATCGCCGATGACCGCTACGAGATCCGCTGGGAGAAGTCCACTGCGCCGCTTTCTGCAGCTTCGAGCGGCGAGGTGTCCGACTGGATCCTCATCGGCGATGTCACCGAGGCAGTCCAGCCTCTGGTGGACACGCTGACCGCACGCGGCCATCGGCACCGGGTCCTGGGCCTGCCGGCATCCGACGCCGAGGAGGAGCAACTCGCCGAGACGTTGCGGACGGCGGCAGCCGACGATCCGATGCTGCGCATCGTGCACGTCGCGGCGCTCGGCACCGCCCCTGGCTCGACGACCTCGATGCGATCGCTGCTGCGGATGCAACATGTGATCCTCGGCGGAACGCGGCGACTGTTCCGCGCCGCGGTCACCGCTGAGTTGCGCAGGCCCATCTGGCTGGTGACCCGTGCCGCACAGCGGGTCGTCGACGCAGACTCCGTGGCCCCGGATCAGAGCTGCCTGTGGGGATTCGGGCGTGCGGCGGCATTGGAATGCCCGCAGGTCTGGGGCGGACTGGTCGATCTTGCACCGGGTGCCCCGAGGGCGGACGACTGGTCTCTGCTCGTCAACCGGATCACGACGCCGCACGAGTCGGCCCTCCGGGACGACCAGGTCGCGCTGCGTGAGCACGGTGTTTTGGTGCCGAGACTGGTTCGGCACGCCGCCCAGCCGAGCGGTGACACCCTGCAATTGCGTTCCGATGCAACCTATCTGGTGACCGGCGGGCTCGGTTCGCTGGGGCTGGAGATCGCCGGACACCTGGCGGCGCACGGCGCCGGGCATCTGGTGCTGACCGGCCGCCGCGGACCGAGTGATGCCGCGCAACAAAAGATCGATGAGCTGAGCGAGCGCCATGGCTGCGAGATCCGGGTCGTCGCCGCCGACGTCGCCGATGCGCACGACGTCGCCCGCCTGCTGAGCACCGCGCGGGCCGAGTACCCGCCGTTGGCCGGCATCGTGCACGCCGCGGGCGAGATCGGAACCACCCCGCTGAGCACCCTGGACGACGCCGAAGTGGACCGCGTGTTCGCCGGGAAGGTCTGGGGTGCCTGGCATTTGAGCGAGGCGGCAGCCGACCTCGACCTCGACTTCTTCCTCAGCACCTCCTCGATCGCCTCGGTGTGGGGCGGATTCGGCCAGACCGCGTACGGCGCGGCGAACGCCTTCCTCGACGGGCTCGCATGGCGCCTGCGCGACCAGGGCATCCCCGGGACCAGCGTCAACTTCGGCCCCTGGTCGGCGGGCATGGCTGACGCGGAGTCGCGCGCGCGACTGGAACAACGCGGGGTACGGACCTTGTCGCCCGCCGATGCGCTCGCAGGCCTGTCCGAGGTCGTGTCGGGTTCGTCGCCACAGGGTGTGGTCGCGCGGATCGACTGGACCCGCTTCCTGCCGCTCTATCAGCAGGCGGGCAGACGCGCGTTCCTGGCGGAGCTGGAACGCGAGGTGCCCTCCCAGGTGGCGGTGGTGACGCCGTCAGGCACGACCCCGTTGGTCGAGCGGCTCACAGGCGCACCGGTCCAGCAGCGCAGGAAGCTGCTGACCGACTATCTGCGCGACACGGTTGCACAGGTGACACGTGTCGACGCCGCGGAGATCCGTGAGGACGCGGGGTTCTTCGACCTCGGCATGGATTCCCTGATGGCCGTCGAACTGCGCCAACACATCCAACAGGGCGTGGGCAAGGAGATTCCGGCGACCCTGGCGATGGATCACCCCCGCCTGTCCGACGTCGCCGACTACCTGCTCGACGACGTACTGGGCCTCAGCGAGCAGGTATCCGCCGGTGCGCGGCCCACGGTGACCTCCACGCTGACCACACCCTCCGAGGAGCCCATAGCGATCGTCGCGGTGTCGTGTCGTTTCCCCGGCGCTCCCGATCCGGAAGCGTTCTGGGAGGTGCTCTCCGGTGGTGTCGACGCGATCCGTGAGATCCCGGAAGACCGGTTCGACATCGACGAGTTCTACGACCCGGATCCCGACGCGCCGGGCAAGATCTAAAGCCTCTTCGGCGGATTCCTCGAGGGAATCGACGGATTCGACCCGGAGTTCTTCGGCATCTCACCGCGGGAGGCGGTGTGGATCGAACCGCAGCAGCGGCTGATGCTCGAAACCGTCTGGGAGGGCCTCGAGAGGGCCGGCCTGTCCCCCGCGACACTGCGCGGCAGCCGAACCGCGTCTTCGTCGGGGTGGCAGCCAACGAGTATGCGCACCTGCTGTCCGCGGAGTCGGTCGACAAGATCCAACCTCACTTCATCACCGGCAACGCGCTCAATGCCATCTCCGGTCGGGTGGCGTTCGCCCTGGGCCTCGAAGGACCGGCGGTGGCGGTCGACACCGCGTGCAGTTCCTCGCTGGTGGCTGTCCATCAGGCCGTTCAGGCCCTGCATTCCGGCGACTGCGATCTGGCGGTCGCCGGCGGTGTGAACGTCCTGCTCAGTCCGATCACCGTCATCGCGGCCTCACGCGCCCGGATGCTCTCTCCGGTCGGCCGCTGCAAGACCTTCGATGCGTCGGCCGACGGCTACGTGCGCAGTGAAGGCTGCGGGATTCTTGTGCTCAAGAGGCTGAGCGACGCGCAGCGTGACGGCGACCGGATCTGCGCCGTGGTCCGCAGCAGCGCGGTGAACCAGGACGGTGCCTCCAGTGGATTGACCGTCCCCAATGGCGGTGCACAGCAACGACTCATCGCAACCGCTCTGAATCGCGCCGGGTTGACCGGTGGTGACGTCGACTACCTCGAGGCGCACGGGACCGGTACCCCGCTGGGGGATCCGATCGAGGTCCAGGCGGCCGGAGCGGTTTACGGGGCCGATCGGGACACGGACCGGCCGTTGCTGATGGGATCGGTGAAAACCAACATCGGCCATCTCGAATCCGCCTCCGGGGCCGCAGGTCTGATCAAGGTGGTGTTGTCTCTGCAGCACGAGATGCTGCCGCAGAGTCTGCACTTCGACACACCGTCGCCCCACATTCCGTGGGACTCGTTGCCGGTGCAGGTCGTCGACAAGTCCAGGCCGTGGCAGATGAACGGCAGGCCGCGGCGCGCCGGGGTGAGTTCCTTCGGGTTCACCGGTACGAACGCACACGTGCTGATCGAGGAGGCGCCACCCCGGGCTCTGGTGAACGGCGACGAACCGGTAGAGGTCAGCGCGCCCGGGTCGGACATCGGCGAACGCCCGGTGAATGTGCTTCCGCTGTCCGCACGGTCACCGGAGGCACTGGTGGCGCTGGCCAAACGTTATGACGCCTGGTTGGGCTCGCACCCGGACATCGACCTCGCCGAGGTGTGCCTGACGGCCGGGACGGGGCGTTCGCACTTCGAGCATCGGGCTGCGCTGGTTGTGGATTCGGTTCGAGGTGCCCGCGAGGGCCTGGCCGAGTTGGCCGAGAACCGGTTGCGCCCCGGGGTGGTCCAGGGCGAGCACCTGAACCGGCCGACGACGGCGTGGCTGTTCACCGGCCAGGGCAGCCAGTACCCGGGGATGGCGCGCGAGTTGTTCGATGCCGAGCCGGTTTTCGCCGAAGCCGTGACACGCTGCGCCGACGCCGTCAGCCACATCGTGGCGCGGCCGTTGCTGGAGGTGCTGTTCGCCGACAATCGTCACAGCGGCGGCGCAGCGGGAGAAACCCTGCGCCACACCTCGTTTGCACAGCCGGCGCTTTTTGCCGTCGAGATGGGCCTGGCCCGGCTGTGGCAGTCCTGGGGCATCGAACCCGACGTGGTGCTCGGCCACAGTGTGGGCCAGTACGCCGCGGCCTGCGTGGCGGGGGTCTTCAGCCTCGAGGACGGTGCCCGACTGATGGCCGAACGCGGCCGGATGTTCGGGAGCCTGCCCGACGGTGGGCGGATGGCAGCGGTGTTCGCCGATGCCAAACACGTCGAGGGGATCGCCGGCGAGTTCCCGCGCGTGTCGGTGGCCGCCTACAACGGACCCAACACCGTGCTCTCCGGTCCCGGTGAGGATCTCGAACAGATCAGCGCCAGGTTCGCCGACGAGGGGGTCCGCTGCACCTGGCTGCAGACCAGCCACGCGTTCCACTCGGAACTGCTGGATCCGGTGCTCGGCGAGTTCGAATCCTACGCAGCACAATTGCCGTTCTCCGCCCCGACACTGCCGTTGGTCTGCAATCGCACCGGCACGGTGCTCACCGCCCAGACCCCGCTCGACGCTGCCTACTGGCGGCGCCATTCCCGCCAACCTGTGCAGTTCGCCGAAAGCGTGCGCACCGTCGCGGCCCTGGGTTGCTCGGTGTTGATGGAGATCGGGCCGCAACCGGTGCTCACCGGGGCCGCGGTCCAGGTCTGGCCCGAACACCTGGCGGCACCACGGGCGATCGTCTCGCTGCGCAAGGGTGTCGGCGACAAGCGTCAGATCACCGACGCGCTGGCAGCAGCCTACGTCAGCGGTCTGCGGCCCGATTTTACTGCGCTGCAGCACCAACCGCGCCGCGCGCTCGAACTGCCCACCTATCCGTTCCAGCGCCGCCGGTTCTGGCCTAAGGCGTCGAGCATCGCCGTCGACGGTCCTGCCGTCTCCGGAATTCTCGGCAACGCGAAGGACCTCGCCTCGGGCGACTCGGTGTACACCAGCAGGTTGTCCGTCAAGTCCCAGCCGTGGCTCTGCGACCACGTCATCTACGGCACCGTCGTGGTGCCCGGTGCGACGTACGCAGCGATGGCACTGGCTGCGGTCGGACCTCCGGCGCGGGTGAAGGATGTCTTCTTCTACGAGCCGATCATCCTGCCCGAGAAGAGCTCTCGGGAGGTGCAGCTGACGCTGCATCCGCTGGAAGCCAGCGGCGAGTGGAAGTTCACGGTGCACAGTCGCCCGTACGGGGTGCGCGACGCCGACTGGTCGTTGAACGCCGACGGCCGCGTCTTCGCCGGCGCGGCTGACGACACCGGCGCCACCGACGGCACTCAGGGGCCGGCAGCCGAACCCGCCGAAGCTGTCGACGAGACCATCGAGCGGCTGAACCGCATGCGGCCGCAGGAGCTGTTCGAGACCTTCGCCGACATGGAGCTGGCGTGGGGACCGACCTGGTCGGGTTCCCTGAAATCCCTGTGGCTCGGTGAAGGTGAGGCCATCGGCGACATCCTCGTCGGCGAAGAACTCGCCGAGCAGCTCGGAACCGAGCCCATGCACCCGGTGCTCATGGACCTGTGCACAGGTGTCGCATTCCCGGCGTTCCCGGCTCTTCTCGCGGCCGAGCAGGGCGTGGAGGATCTGTTCCTGCCGCTGCGCTACGGGCAGGTGATGCTGCGCGAGAAGATGCCGCGAAGGTTCTACTGCCGCGCGAAGTGGCACCCCAGCGACCTCGACAGCGAAACCCAGGTCTTCGATCTCGATTTCCTCGATCGGGACGGTCGCCACCTGGGCGGGATCAGCGAGTTCACGGTCAAGCGCGCCCCCCGCGAGGCACTGCTGCGGGGGCTCGGCGGCGATGCCACCCGTTTGCTCTACACCCTCGGCTGGCACGAGGTGGCGCCGCCGACGTCCAGCGCGGAGAGCGGGTCCGGCGCATCTCCGGACGGCACCTGGCTGATTGCCGGGTTCGACGAACTGGCTGCCGGTGTGCCCGGCTGCATCTCGTTGGACCGGGCCATGAATCCCGAAACCCTGGGACAGCTGCTGGTACAGGCCCACGAGCGCGGGATGCCGTTCTCCGGCGTCGTGTGGCGCAGTGCCGCAGCAGCCCCGGACGAGTCCGGAACAGCGGCGGCCGAACGCCTCGAGACCGAGATCGCCCACCTGCTCAGCGCGGTCCACACCGTGCAACGTGGCTCATCAGACGGCAACGTCACACTTCCGCACGGCCTCTGGATCGTCACCGACGGGGCGGTGGCCACCGAGTCCGGCGAACCGGTGGATCCGGTGCAGGCAGCGCTGTGGGGGTTCGGGCGCACCACGATCAACGAGGAACCCGCGCTTCGATGCAGACTGGTCGACAGCGACGACTCGGCCGAGGCGGTGCGCGCACTGACCAGCCTGTTGGCCGCGCCGATCGACGAACCGGAACTCGCTCTGCGACAGGGCAAGCTGCTCGCCTCGCGGTTACTGCCGTGGGCGCGCAGTGGTCACCTCACGGTGCCGCGTTCCACCGATTACGTGCTGGCGCCCACCGAGCGCGGCGCCATCGACAACCTGCGTTTGACCGAGGCCGACGTGCCGGCTCCCGCCGAGGGTTACGTGCAGGTCCGGGTCGAGGCCGCAGGCCTCAACTTCCGGGATGTGCTCAACGTCCTCGGTCTCTACCCGGGCGACCCCGGACCGATCGGCGGAGACTTCGCAGGGGTCGTCACCCAGTTGGGCGGCGACGTCAGCGGATTCGAGATCGGCCAGCGCGTGTACGGCTTCATGCAGGGGGCCTTCTCCAGCCGGTTCAATGTGCCCGCCCAGTTGGTCGCACCGGTGCCCGAGGGTCTGAGCCCCGTCGCGGCGGCCACCATTCCCGCCGCAGCGCTGACCGCCAGACTGGCGTTCGACTGGGCGCAGTTGCAGCCCGGCGACCGCGTCCTCATCCACGCCGCCAGCGGCGGCGTGGGACTGGCCGCGATCCAGATGGCGCAGCAGCACGGGGCCACCGTCTTCGCGACCGCCAGCACCTACAAGCGCGCCACGCTACGCAGAATGGGCGTGAAGTACGTTTACGACTCTCGCACTACGGATTTCGCCGACGAGATCCTCAACGACACCGACGGCGAGGGCGTCGATGTGGTGCTCAACAGCCTCACCAACGAGGGGTTCCTCGAGGCAACCGTGCGAGCCACCGCCCGCAATGGTCGCTTCGCCGAGATCGCCAAGCGCGACATCTGGACACCCGAGCAGATGGCGGCCGCGCGCCCGGACATCCAGTACGAGATCGTCGCCCTGGACGTCACCACGCTGCAGCACCCCGAGCACATCAAACGTCTGCTGACCGAGGTGTCGGACGGCATGGCGCGCGGCGAGTGGGAGGCGCTGCCGGCGGAGATCTACCCCCTGACGGAGGCCAGGGCCGCGTTCCGCCGCATGCAGCAGGCGCGCCACATCGGGAAAATCGTTCTGCAGATCCCGAATCCGCTCACTCCGCGCGGCGATCGGAGCTATCTGATCACCGGAGGTCTCGGTGCCATCGGCCTGCACACCGCGTCACATCTGGCCCAACTCGGTGCCGGTGACATCGTGCTGAGCGGCCGGCGCGAGCCGGACGCACATGCACAACAGGTGATCGACGACATCACCGAGCGCTACCGGTGTCGCATCCACGTCTTCGCCGCCGATGTCGGCAACGAGTCCGAGGTCGCGTCTCTGCTCGGGCGGATCCGGGCGGAACTTGCACCGCTTGCCGGGGTGGTGCATCTGGCGGGCGTGCTCGACGACGGGCTGCTGTCCCAGCTGACCCCCGAGCGTTTCCGAACGACACTGGCGCCCAAGGCTTTCGGCGCAAGCCACCTGGACCGGCTGACCAGGGACGACGATCTGGACTTCTTCGTCGTGTCCTCGTCGGTGGCCAGCCTGTTCGGGTCACCCGGCCAAGCCAACTACGCGACGGCCAACGCACTGCTCGACGGGCTGGTCGCGCAGCGGAGAGCGCACGGCCTGCCGGCCACCGGGGTCAACTTCGGCCCGTGGGCCCAGGGCGGCATGGCGTCGTCGGAAGCCGCGAGCGCGAACATCGGCGCGCAGGGCCTGATTCCGCTGGAACCGTCGGCGGCACTGGGTGCTCTCGCCGAGGTGGTGGCCAACGGGACCGGCCAGGCGACCGTCATCAAGGCCAACTGGCAGCGCGCCGCCAAGGTGCTGGGCAGTTCGCGTCCGCCGATTCTCGACCTCGTGTTGCCGAGCGCCGTCGGCGAGGTGACCGGTGACAGTGAGTTGCTCAAGCAACTGCAGGAGATTCCGGTGCCCCAACGCGCCGCTTTTGTCACCGAGTTCCTGCAGCGCGAGGTGCAGAACTTCCTGCGACTGGCCCAACCGCCCGCCGCATCCAGTCGGTTCCTCGATCTGGGGACCGATTCGTTGATGGCGATCGAACTCCGCAACCGCCTGCACACCCAGTTCGGCGGCGCGTTCACCATCAACGCCACCGCGGTGTTCGACTATCCGACGATTGGCGGGCTCGCCGATTACCTCGTCGGACAGCTACCCGAATCCGAACCGCAACCGCAGGCGGCGCCCACGGACGCGACAGCCACGCCCGAGACGGTGGCCGGGGCCGTCACCGAATAGCCAGATTCGGCGACCGCGTGCTGCGGTAGCCTGCCGAACCATGGTGGCTGAAACCTCACGCGCGCGTCCGAGGTCGTTGGCGGCCCTGGCGGTGTCGGTGCTCGCAGTGGTCGCCGCCTCGGCACTGGGCGGACTGGCGACCACCAGCGCCGCCGAGGACTACGGCCGCCTCGAACAGCCCGGCTTCGCGCCCCCGTCCTGGGTTTTCGGGCCGACCTGGACACTTCTCTACCTACTGATGGCCGTCGCGGCCTGGCTCGTCTGGCGCACCGGGCCGTCACCGGATACCCGGCGCGCGTTGACGCTGTACGCCGTTCAGTTGGTCCTCAACGCTGCGTGGACGCCGCTGTTCTTCGGCCTCGGGTGGCGCGGCATCGCATTCTTCGAACTCGGCGCACTGTTGCTCGTACTCATCGCCACGATCGTGCTGTTCTGGCGGCGCAGCGCGGTCGCCGGGGCCATGCTCCTGCCCTATCTGGCATGGTCGGTGTTCGCCTGGTGCCTGAACTTCGCGGTGTGGCAGCTGAACAACTGAGGAGACCAATGACGAAGACGGTGTTCATCACCGGAGCGGCGACGGGTATCGGCCGCGCGACGGCCCTGCTGTTCGCGCGGAACGGCTACTTCGTCGGCGGCTACGACATCGACGAGTCGGGGCTGCAACTACTGGCCGCGGACATCACCGCGGTCGGCGGCGACGGGGTTTTCGGGCACCTCGACGTCACCGACGCCGACGAGGTGTCCCAGCGGTTGTCCGAGTTCGTCACGGCCGGCGGTGGCCAACTCGACGTGCTGATCAACAACGCGGGACTGCTCAACGCCGGGCACTTCGAGGAGATCCCGATCGCGGTGCACCACCGGGAGATCGAGGTCAACATCAAGGGCGTGGTCAACGGACTGCACGGGGCGTTTCCTTACCTCAAGACCACTCCGGGCGCTGTGGTCGTGAACCTCGCGTCGGCCTCGGCGATCTACGGGCAGGCCGAGCTCGCCAACTACAGCGCCACCAAGTTCTACGTCAGGGCGATCACCGAGGCGCTCAATCTCGAGTGGGGCGATCACGACATCCGCGTCATCGACATGTGGCCGCTCTACGTTCAGACGGCGATGACCCGTGACGTGAAGACCGGCACCACAACGTCATTGGGGATTCGCCTCAGCGCGCAGGACATCGCGGACGACATCCTCGCCGCAGTGCAGCCCACGTGGCCGCGCCGAGCGATCTCTCAGGTGCATTTTGCGGTGGGCACTCAGGCCAAGGTGTTGGCTCTGGGGGCCCGCTTCTCACCGGCGTGGATCACCCGGCTGGTCAACAAGCGGCTCGCCGGTCGCTGATCAGTCGTCCGACCAGCGCGTGGCCTCGACCTCAGCGGGCAGTGGCGGATGCAGGGGCACGTCGAGTCCGTCGTAGATTCCGGGCTTCTGGGCGGCCAGCCAGCTGATGGCGCCGAGCAGCCGGTTGGCCGCGGTGGTGTTGCCGCCGTCGGCCCGGGTGCCGCCCGGGACATCGGCCCGGCTGACCAGCGTCAGTTGCGGGTCGCCGTCGATGATCACCCGGTGGTCGCCGACACCCTCGTCGGGGTAGGGCCAATCGGGCGCGCAGGACGCGTGGATCCGGGTGATGTGGTCGATGACGATGCGCTCGCGGCCACCGGACCACCCGATGACCTTGAGCCAGAAGGCGCCCTGGGTGCCCTTCTCGAAGCGGCCCATCACGGTGTCGACGGATTCCTCGAGCGGGCGGCGCTGGACGTCCTCGGTGATGTCGTCGATCTCGAGCCCGAGACCGCGGCCGATGAGCCGCAGGTTGCCGCCCCACACCATCGTCGGGATGGACGGCAGCAGCATCATCGGCATCTCGTCCATCGATCCGCCGAACCCGCAGGACACCTTCACCGCGTAGGGCTGGTCATAGGTCGAGTAGTCGAAGATCTCCTGGCAGTGGATCGACTTGATCCTGGTGCACAGTCCCGCGGCGGTCACCGCCAGCGCGTCGTTGCCCCAGCCCGGGTCGACGCCGCTGACGAGCAGGGTCGCCCCGCCCTCTTCGGCAGCCGCGGTGAGGCGTTCCACCCATTCCGGTGGCGCGGAGCGCGGGTCGTAAAGCGAGTACAGCGACGGGGTGACGACGTGCGAACCGGCCCGCAGGCACCGTTCGATGTCGGCGACTGCCTCGTCCGGGCGGATGTCGCCGGAGGCCATGTAGGCGACGGCGTCGCAGCCCTCCAGAACCGCGTCGACATCGGTGGAGGCGGCGATCCCGGTGTCGGAGCCGAGTCCGGCGAACGTCGCCGCGTCCTTACCGGCCTTCTCCTGCGACGACGTGATGACGCCCGTCAACCGCAGGCCGGGAAACGCCGTCACCGACCTGATCGAGGTCGCTCCCATGTTGCCGGTTCCCCACACTGCGACCCCGATATCCGTCTGCACCCGACCACCCTAACCGGCTCAACGTGACCATCATCACAGCCCGCGGAAATGCCTGATCAACGGCAGAAAACCGGCACTTTTCGAGCCTCACCCAACCGCTGGGTTGGTCGGTGCCCGGAAATTGCTCGCACTTGCTTTGCGTTGAAGTTACTCAGCGGTATAGTCGGTCGCAGTTACTGGTGGGTAACTTGTCCCGAGTACCCAACCGCATGTGGCGTTCTCATTGAGGAGGAACCGTGGGCCACTACAAGAGCAATGTCCGTGACCAGGTATTCAACCTGTTCGAGGTTCTCGAAGTCGACAAGGCGATGGGTCAGGGCGAGTACACCGACCTGGACGTCGAAACCGCCGTCGAGATGCTGAGCGAGATGGCGCGCCTGGCCGAGGGCCCGGTCGCCGAATCGTTCGCCGAGGGTGATCGCAACCCCCCGGTTTTCGACCCCAAGACCCACAGCGTCACGCTGCCCGAGCCCTTCAAGAAGTCGGTGCGCGCTGTCATCGACGGCGGCTGGGACAAGCTCGGCATCGCCGAGGAACTCGGCGGCATGCCGATGCCCCGCGCGCTGTCCTGGGCGTTGCAGGAACACATCCTGGGCGCCAACCCGGCGGTGTACATGTACGCGATGGGCGCCGGCTTCGCCGACATCTTCTACCACCTCGGAACCGAGGAGCAGAAGAAGTGGGCCCTGCTGGCCGCCGAGCGTGGCTGGGGTTCGACCATGGTGCTGACCGAGCCGGACGCGGGTTCCGACGTCGGCGCCGGACGCACCAAGGCCGTGCAGCAGTCCGACGGCTCGTGGCACATCGACGGCGTGAAGCGTTTCATCACCTCGGCCGATTCCGATGACCTGTTCGAGAACATCATGCATCTGGTGCTGGCCCGCCCCGAGGGCGCCGGCCCCGGCACCAAGGGTCTGTCACTGTTCTTCGTGCCGAAGTTCCTGTTCGACCCCGAGACCGGCGCACCCGGCGAGCGCAACGGTGTGTACGTCACCAACGTCGAGCACAAGATGGGCCTGAAGATCTCGACGACGTGTGAGCTCTCCCTCGGCCAGCACGACGTCCCCGCGAAGGGCTGGCTGGTCGGCGAGGTGCACGAAGGCATCGCGCAGATGTTCGATGTCATCGAGCAGGCTCGAATGATGGTGGGCACCAAGGCTATCGCCACACTGTCCACCGGCTACCTCAACGCACTGGAGTACGCCAAGACCCGTGTTCAGGGTGCCGACCTGACCCAGATGACCGACAAGACCGCACCGCGCGTGCCGATCACGCATCACCCCGATGTGCGCCGCTCGCTGATGACCCAGAAGGCGTACGCCGAGGGTCTGCGCGCGCTGTACCTGTTCACCGCGACCCACCAGGACGCGGCCGTGGCCCAGGCGGTGCACGGCATCGACGCCGACCTGGCGGTCAAGGTCAACGATCTGCTGCTGCCGATCGTCAAGGGAGTGGGCTCCGAGCAGGCCTACGCCAAGCTCACCGAGAGCCTGCAGACCTTCGGTGGTTCCGGCTTCCTGCAGGACTACCCCATCGAGCAGTACATCCGCGACGCGAAGATCGACTCGCTCTACGAGGGCACCACGGCCATCCAGGCGCAGGACTTCTTCTTCCGCAAGATCGTCCGCGACAAGGGCGTTGCGCTGGCGCACGTCGCCGGGCAGATCGAGCAGTTCGTCAAGAACGAGGCCGGCAACGGTCGTCTCAAGGCCGAGCGTGCCCTGCTGGCGACCGCACTGGAAGACGTTCAGGGCATGGCCGCGTCACTGACCGGCTACCTGATGGCCTCCCAGGAGGACCCGCAGAGCATCTACAAGGTGGGGCTGGGTTCGGTGCGCTTCCTGATGAGCGTCGGCGACCTGGTGATCGGCTGGCTGCTGCAGCAGCAGGCGGCGGTGGCGATCGAGAAGCTCGACGCCGGCGCCACCGGTGACGACCGGGCGTTCTACGAGGGCAAGGTCGCGGTGGCGTCCTTCTTCGCGAAGAACTTCCTGCCGTTGCTCACCAGCACGCGTTCGATCGTCGAAAACCTCGACAACGACGTCATGGAACTGGACGAGGCGGCCTTCTAGAACCGCTCCGCTCACGAGACGCCCCCGGACTCTTCCGGGGGCGTTTTGTGTCGGCGGGAAGCGTCCGGGCGGAGCGGACGCCCGCCGACGTATCCACCTTGTGCAGAGGAAGTGCGAGTAACCGTCTGCAAAACGTGGATGTCTCGTTGAGTTGCTCACCACGGCCAGAACGCGCTGCCGCCCCGAGGACATAAGGGCGGGTTCGGGAGGACTAGTGGGCGCGTCTCATTGGTCTCGCGCGTCCGGCTTTCATCCCTTGCCGGCTCTTTGGAACAGTCACTCCCGAACCCGTCGTAGGACCGATCGTACGCTTGTGATCGATGTCACACCAGCCCGATTTTGAAGCCGGTCAGCTCTCCTTGGAGCGGATCAGCGCGCGGGTCCGCGCACGTCCCTCGACCGACGCATCAAACGGCGCGCCGACGAACTCGTCGACCCCCGCGGCAGCCAGTTCGTCGAGCCGCTGGGCCACCGTCTGCTCGTCCCCGATGATCGCGGCGTCTTCGGGTCCCGCGTAGCCCTCGCGGTCGAGCATCGCGCGGTAGGACGGCAACGACCCGTACATCGCGAACTGCTCGGCCGCCTGCTTGCGTGCCCCGTCGACGTCGTCGGTGA